>DATBFW010000145.1:0-85286 GCA_036558285.1 Mycobacteriales bacterium
GCCTGCCGACGGCGACGCCTGGGCGCGTGGTGGCGCGAACTGCTGGGTCACCGGCACGTTCGACCCGGAGACGAACCTGCTGTACGTGGGCACCGGCAACCCCGCGCCCGACTTCGACGGCGGCGTCCGCGAGGGCGACAACCTCTACACCGACAGCATCGTCGCGGTGGACGTCGACGCCGGCCAGATTCGCTGGCACTACCAGTGCACCCCGCACGACGTGTGGGACTACGACAGCATCGCCGAGTGCATCCTGTTCGAGCAGGACGGGCGCAAGCTGCTCGGCCACTTCGACAAGAACGGCTACTTCTTCGTCGTGGACCGCACCAACGGTTCCCTGGTCCAGATCACCCCCTTCGTGGACCGGATCGACTGGGGGGCGATCACCAGGGACGGCCAGGTGACGCCCAAGCGGTACCCGGACAAGGAGGGCGACCCGGTCCACTTCTACCCGGGACCGGCCGGTGCCAAGGAATGGACGCACGCGGCCTACAGCCCGAAGACCGGGCTCTTCTACGTCCCGGTCCAGGATGTCGGCGCGACGGCGACCCGCCGCCGCCGGGAGTTCAAGGAGAGCATCCCGTACTGGGGCGCGGGCGTTCAGGTGGACGCGGACAACATGACCGGGTCCGTCAGCGCGTTCGACGCCAACGGTGAGGAGAAGTGGCGCTGGCGCAACGAGATTCCGATGTGCGCGTCGGTACTGGCCACGGGCGGCGACCTGGTGTTCGCCGGTGAACCCTCGGGCGAGTTCAACGCGCTCGACGCCCGCACCGGCGAGCAGCTGTGGCAGTTCCAGTGCGGCAGCGGCCACCACAGCAGCCCGACGACCTACATGGTCGACGGCCGGCAGTACATCGCCGTACCGGTCGGATGGGGCGGGTGGGCCGAAGGGTTCCTCCCCGGCATGCTCGGGGCCGGCCACGGAAGCGCGCTGATGGTCTTCGCCCTCCCGGAGTCGGCGTAGTGCCGACCGGCAGCAGGCCGGGCGCCGCGGAGAGGAGGTGAGTCCATGGAGGCACAGCTCCCGGTGTGGGAGACGCCCGAGTTCGACGAGGTCGGAGTCGGAGCCGAAGTGACCATGTACATCGCTCAGCTGGAGGACTAGCGGGACGCGGGGCGGCGCCGGCGTTCGAGTCCGGCGCCCTCCGACGGCTCGGGACGGCGATAGGCGGCCGGGCCGGCGACGGACGGAGTGTCACGGTGTGGCTTCGGGTGCTGGGCTCGGCGGCGGGGGGCGCGTCCCCGCAGTGGAACTGCGGCTGCCCGGTCTGCGCCGCCGTCCGCGGCCGGCCCGGCCTCGCCCGTACCCAGTCGTCGGTCGCGGTGAGTGCCGACCACCGGCGCTGGTTCCTGATCAACGCCTCGCCCGACGTCCGCACCCAGATCGAGGCCTTCCCCGGTCTGCACCCGCAGGACGCCGGGCGGGCGACGCCGATGGAGGCGGTGCTGCTCACCGACGCCGAGCTCGACCACACGCTGGGACTGCTGCTGCTTCGCGAGGCCAGGGCCCTGCGGCTGTACGCCACGCCGGCGGTGCACAAGACCCTGCGCGACGGCTCCGGGATCCTGCGCACGCTCGAGCGCTACTGCCACGTCGAGTGGCAGGCGGTCGTCACCGGCGCCGACGTGCGGCTGACCGACGGGCTGTCCTGCCGCGCTTTCGACGCGCCCACCACCAAGCCGGCCCGGTTCGGGCCCGACGTGGACCACGGCCGCGTCGTCGGCTACCGGCTGACCGACGAACGCGGCGGGGGAACGCTCGTCTACCTGCCAGCGCTGCAGGCGCTGACGCCGGCGGTCCGGCTGCAGATCGAGGGCTGCGACTGCCTGCTGATCGACGGGACGTGCTGGCGCGACGACGAGCTCGTACGGCTTGGCCTGGCCGGCAAGACCTCCCGGGAGATGGGCCACCTGCCCATCGACGGTCTGGACGGCAGCCTGGCGCAACTCCCGTCCCTGGGCGTGGGCCGGACGATCTTCGTGCACATGAACAACACCAACCCGATCCTGCTGGAGGACACGCCCGAGCGCCGCGTCGTGGCGGACAGCGGCATGGAGGTGGCCATGGACGGCCTCGAGGTCGAGGTGTAGGGCCGTGACGACAACCGGAATCACCGGCACCGCGGCGCCCGGCACCGACAGCTTCGTCGAGGTGCTGCGGGCCCACTCGCGCCGCTACCACGACCAGCACCCGTTCCACGTCCGGATGAACGCCGGCCGGCTGAGCCGCCGGCAGATCCAGGGCTGGGTGGCAAACCGCTTCTACTACCAGGAGAACATCCCGCGCAAGGACGCGGCGATCCTCTCCAACTGCCCCGACCTCGAGGTCCGCCGCCGCTGGATCCGGCGGATCGTCGACCACGACGGCACCGCCGCCGGCGACGGCGGCATCGAGGCGTGGCTGCGCCTCGGCGAGGCCGCGGGGCTGACCCGCGAGGAGGTCCGGGACCACCGGCACCTGGTTCCGGGGGTGCGGTTCGCGGTCGACGCGTACGTGAACTTCGCCCGTACCCGCCCGTGGGTCGACGCGGTGGCGTCCTCGCTCACCGAGTTGTTCGCCCCCGATCTGATGGCGGAGCGGCTGGCCGCGTTCGAGCGGTGGTACCCGTGGATCGACCCGGAGGGCCTCGCCTACTTCCGGGCCCGCCTGCACCAGGCCCCGCGCGACTGCGAGCACGCCCTCGACGTGGTCACCACGCACTGCGTGTCCGCCGAGTCCCAGGCGCGGGCCGTCGACGCGCTGTCGTTCAAGTGCGATGTCCTGTGGAGCCTGATGGACGCCATCGACCGGGCCTACCCGGAGTGACGGCGATGGACCCGACCACGACCCGCCCGAATGTGTCCACTTCGGACCGACCCCGGTTGGCGCGCCATGTCCGGCTGACCTTTTCGCCGACCCGGCAGCAACACCTCCTGATGCAGCCGGAGACGGTGGTCGTTCTGCACGGCAGTGGCGCGCAGATCCTCGAGTTGTGCGACGGGCGGCGCACGGTCGCCGAGATCGTGGCCGAGCTGACGACGCGATACCAGGCTGTCCCCGAAGACGAGGTGCGGCAGTTCCTCACGCGACTGGTCGCCCGGCGCTACGTGGAGCTCGCCGATGGATAGCCCCTTCGGGTTGCTCGCGGAGCTCACCTACCGCTGCCCGCTGGCCTGCCCGTACTGCTCCAACCCGTTGAACATGGCGGACTACGGGGACGAGCTGTCCGCGCAGGAATGGCGGCGGGTGCTGGCCGAGGCGCGTGACCTGGGGGTCCTGCAGTGCCACCTGTCCGGCGGGGAGCCGCTGCTGCGGCGCGACCTGGCGGAGATCGTGGCCGACGCCCACGACTCGGGCCTGTACACCAACCTCGTGACCAGCGCCCTCGGGCTCTCCCGCTCCAGGGCCGAGCAGCTGCGCGCCGCCGGCCTCGACCACGTGCAGATCAGCATCCAGGCCGACGAGCCGGCCGGGTCCGACCGGATCGCCGGAACCCCGTCCTTCGACCGCAAGATCGAGGCGATGGGCGTGGTCAAGGAACTGGGCTGGCCGCTCACCATGAACGTGGTGCTGCACCGGCAGAACATCGACCGCGTCGCCGACCTGATCCGGCTGGCCGAGGACGTCGGCGCCGACCGGCTGGAGCTGGCCAACACCCAGTACTACGGCTGGGCCCTGCGAAACCGTGCCGGGTTGCTGCCGAGCCGGGCCCAGCTCGAAGCGGCCGAGCTCGTCGTTCGGTCGGCGCGCGAGCGACTGCGCGACCACATGGACGTCATCTACGTCATCCCCGACTACTACAGCCGGTATCCGAAGCCCTGCATGGGAGGCTGGGCGTCCCGACAGCTGACCGTGACGCCGAACGGCGACGTCCTGCCCTGCCCGGCCGCCCAGTCCCTGCCGCTGCCGCGGGCCAGCGTCCGCGCGGACTCGCTGGACCGGATCTGGGCCGAGTCCCCGGTGATGACCGCGTTCCGGGGGACGGACTGGATGCCGGATCCCTGCCGGAGTTGCGATCGCCGGGAGCTGGACTTCGGCGGCTGTCGCTGCCAGGCGTTCCAACTCACCGGCGACGCTTCCCGCACCGACCCGGTCTGCCACCTGTCGCCCGACCACGGCCTGGTCGCCCGGGCGGTGGCGGCGGCCGACGCGGACTCCCGGGATCTTCCGCTGATCCCCCGCCCGCACCGGGTTCGCCGGGCGGCCGGCCGCGGCGCGGGCTGAGCTGACGGTCTGGGCCGTGTCTCCCAACCGGTGGTGGACGCCGCCGGCGCCGCCAGGCGGTTGGGAGAAACGGTCTAGCCGCCGAACACCAACGGCAGCGCCACCGCGGCGACGATCAGGGTGACCCCGGCCAGCAGGTCCGAGCGGATCCGGATGACGTGCGCAGCTGCGCGCCCGAGTTGCAGGCCGACCAGCGACATCACGGCGGTCATGACGCCGAAGATCGCGGCCGAGAACCACGGCGCCAGCCCGAGCAGCCCCAGGCTCGCACCGGCGAACAGGTTGTCCAGGCTCAGCGTGAACGGAATTCCGAACAACGCCCACGGCTGGTCAAGCTCCTCCGGCTCGGGATTCCGAAGGGCCGAGACGACGAGGTAGAGACCGTACGCTCCGAGCGCGGCGGCGCCCACCCACTCGGCGACGTCCCCGACTTTCTCCCCGATCTCCCGACCGATCAACAATCCGATCAGCGGCATGATCGCGTCCCACAACCCGAAGGTCAGCGCGACCTGCACGGCACGCTTCAGACCGAATGGGACGGTGCCGAGCGCGATCGAGACCCGGAAATTGTCAAGGCTGAGCACGAAACCGAGGACGAGCACTTCCCAGATCATGGCGACATCGCCCCTCGGCGACGACCGGAGCCAGCAGGAACGATTCTGCGTCGGCTAGCATCCGCCATGGTCGGATAATATCCCAGCCGAGCGGCGGAATGAACCCTTCGCGCCGATTCCCCGCGGATTTCTCGCGGCTGCTCGCCGAAGCCGGCGCCCGCTCGGCCGGTCCCGTCAGGACGGCCTTCGCACGGTCGCCGGCACGTCCGCCGGCCGGCTAAATCCGCATCCGAATCCCTGATAAAGCTGGCCGTTTACGCCGTATACATCGGACTCGCACTGCTGTTCTTCGTCTTCCAGATATCGCGGGGAAACGCCATTTGTGGTCCTGTGACGAAGATCGATCCACCGGTTCCTATAGACATATCCAATAGTCTGGAAAGGTCCGGGCGCGGCGGACCAGACTGGTGTCATGGACCGGGAGACGATCACGGCCGGCTGGCTGCGGGCGCCCGTTCACGTCAGCCGACATCGCTGCTCCGCGACGAGGTGGTGGACCGGACCCAGCGCTGGCCGACCCGACGGGTCTGAGGACTTGAGCACCTCCCGTTTCTCTGACTAGAGTCAGAGAAATGGAGGCAGCCGGGGTGGCGACGGTCAGACGGTTCAGCCGTGTCGTGACGCAGCGGCTTGGCGCGCTCAACGACGAATACCTGGCTCGGCCCCGACCGCTGGGAGCATCCCGGGTCCTCTACGAGGTCGGCGAGGCGGGCGCGGACGCGCGCACCATCCGCAGCCGGCTCGGTCTCGACTCCGGATACCTCAGCCGGCTGCTGCGGAGGCTCGAGGACGAACACCTGGTCACCGTCGAGCATGACGCCGACGACCACCGCGTGCGGGTCGTCCGCCTGACCGAGGCGGGCCGGGCCGAGCGGGCCGAGCTGGACCGCCGCAGTGACGAGCTCGCGCGGACGTTGCTCGACCATCTCGACCCGGACCAGCGTGGTCGGCTCATCGACGCGATGGCCACGATCGAGCGGCTGCTCACCGCTCAGCTCGTCGAGATCGCCGTCGAGGACCCGACCAGCGAGGCCGCGCGGTTCTGCCTGCAGTCCTACTTCGCCGAGCTCGACGACCGCTTCGACGACGGGTTCGATCCGGACATGAGCATCCGCGCCGAGACGGAGGACCTCGTCCCGCCGGCGGGGCTGCTCCTCGTCGCGTGGTTCGACGGTCACCCGGTGGGCTGCGGAGCGCTGAAGTTCCACGGCCGCGGGCCGGCCGAGATCAAACGGATGTGGGTCTCCCCGTCGCTGCGCGGCCTGGCGCTGGGCCGGCGGATGCTGCGGGAGCTCGAACGTGCCGCCGCCGAGGCCGGCGCCACGGCAGTGCGGCTGGAGACCAACCAGCGGCTGGTCGAGGCGATCGGGCTCTACCGCGCCTCCGGCTATCGGGAGGTCTCCGCCTTCAACGACGAGGCCTACGCCCATCACTGGTTCGAGAAGGTGCTGGCCGGCCGCGACGACGCGTGACGCCCGGACCGGGCGGAAGGGACCGTGAATGAACCGGCGGCATCTGGAGTTCTGCGCGAGCGCGGAGTGGGCCGACATCGTCGAGAACGAGATCCTGCCGTGGGCGGTCGGCGACCTCGACCTCGGCGACGACGTGCTCGAGGTGGGCTCCGGCCCGGGCCTCACCACCGATGTCCTGCGCCGGCACGTGCCGCGGCTGACCGCGGTGGAGATCGACCCCGACCTGGCCGGAGCCCTGAAGGGACGGCTGCTCGACAGCAACGTGCAGGTCGTCCAGGCCGACGCCACCCGGCTGCCGCTGGAGTCCGGTCGGTTCAGCTCCGCCACGTCGTTCGCGATGCTGCACCACGTTCCGTCCCGGGAGTTGCAGGACCGCTTGCTGGTCGAGCTGTGCCGGGTGCTGCGGCCGGGCGGGCTACTTGTCGGGACCGACGCCGTCGGCACCGCCGAGCTCGACGAGTTCCACGTCGGCGACACGTACGTGCCCTGCGACCCGGACGAGATGCCGGCCCGGCTCCGCGCCGCCGGCTACGTCGACGTACGGGTGGAGCTCGGCGAGCTGGGCCCGACCCGTCCCGCGCGCAGCCGCAGACGATTCCGCTTCAGCGCCGCGGCGCCCTGACCCGGGAGAACCTAGCGGCCCCGCCGGCCGCGGCGCGGGTCAGCGGCGGCAGAGGAACGCCACGTGTTCGCCGCTGATCGAGAGGTCGCTGCCGCGCTTGCAGCCGTTCCCGATGAACTTGATCTCGCCGATCGCCTTGGTCACGACGGCCGAGCTGATCTTGTATCCCGCCGCGGGCAGCTGCTTGCGCCAGAACACGGCGGCCTTCGCGCCGTCCGGAACGTCCATCGGCGCGGTGATGTCGGTGGCGCGGACCGCGATCCGGCCGAGCGTGGTGCCGTCCGGCAGCGGGAAGCCAGCCGGGAGCGAGCCGAGGCCGCTGTTGCCGTTCGGGGCCGGCAGGGCGCCGACGCTGCTGCCACCCGTGCTGCCGCCGTTCGTGCCGCCGCCCGTGCCGCCCCGGTTGTCGCCGGTCGCGCCGGGCGCGGCGGTGGCACCCGGCGCGCCGGCGGCCGGGGGCGTGTTCGAGGGCGCGACGGAGACGCCGACCCGGGGCGACGGCGACCCGGCCGACCCGGTCGGCGACGTCGGTCCGGAGGCGGACGGGTCGCCGGCGCATCCGGCGACGGCGATCCCGGCGGCGGCGAGCACAGGGACAAGCGTGGCGATTCGGGGCTTCATCGTCCTGGTCCTCGTGTGTCGGAAGCCCCATTACTACGTGAACCGACCGCCGGGCGTCCCTCCCCAAAAGTCGGGGGCTCCCGGAGAACGCCGGCATTCGTCTGCGGCGGGCGTTATGTCGGGACGGGTACGGACTGCGACTAGGCTGGGCCGGTGAGCAGCGACGACTTTGCCGGCCGGCCGGCGCCGACGGCGGTGTTGGACGGGCACAACGACCTGGCCTGGGCGCTGCGCAAACACTTCGCCAGCGACCTCGGGCGGGTGGATCTGGCCGCAGGCGTGCCCGAGCTGCAGACCGACCTGCCGAGGCTGCGGTCCGGTGGGGTCGGCGCCCAGTTCTGGTCGGTGTACGTCCCGCACTCGCTCGCCGGCCCGGCCGCGGTCGCCACCGTGTTCGAGCAGGTCGACCTGGTGCACCGGCTGGCCGAGCGGTATCCGGAAGACCTGGAGATCGCGTTGGCCGCCGACGACGTGCGGCGGGTCATGGCCACGGGCCGGATCGCCTCGCTGATGGGCGCCGAGGGCGGCCACGCGATCGACTCCTCGCTCGCGGTGCTGCGGATGCTGCAGGCGGTCGGCGTGCGCTACATGACGCTCACCCACAACGCGAACGTCGGTTGGGCCGACTCCGGCACGGACCGGCCGGTCGCCGGCGGGCTCACCGACTTCGGCCGGGACGTCGTCCGGGAGATGCAGCGCATCGGCATGCTCGTCGACCTGTCCCACACGTCGCCCGGCACCATGCGGGACGCGCTCGACACGGCGACGGAGCCGGTGATCTTCTCCCACTCCTGCGCGTACGAGGTGTGCCGGCATCCGCGCAACGTCCCCGACGACGTTCTCGGCACGCTGGCCGGGAACGGCGGGATCTGCATGGTCACGTTCGTGCCCGCGTTCGTCTCGCAGGAATGCGCCGACTGGCGACAGGCCCTGGTGGCCGAGGCCGGCCGGCGCGGGCTGGACGAGCGGAACATGGCCGAGATCGACTCGATCACCGCCGAGTGGGAGACGGAGCATCCGCAGCCGCGGGCCCGGCTGAGCCAGGTCGCCGACCACGTCGAGCACGTCCGCTCGGTCGCCGGGATCGAGCACGTCGGCCTCGGCGGTGACTACGACGGCACCACGGACCTGCCCGACGGCCTGACGGATGTGTCCTGCTACCCGGCGCTGTTCGCCGAGCTCCGGGACCGGGGCTGGAGCGAGAGTGACTGCACCGCGCTGGCCCACGGCAACATCGTCCGGGTGCTCGCCGACGCGAAGGTCGGCCACGTCCGCGGCACCGCCCCGGACACTCCGTTGACCTCGCGCTGAACCGTCCACTGTGGACCAGCTACTGATCGAGGAACCGGAGCACGGGCTCGGCGAAGCGATCGGGGTCGTCGAGCCACGGGTAGTGGCCGGCATGCGGTTGCACCACCAGCTCCGCGTCGGCGAACAGCGCGGCATAGTCGGTCGCGCGCGGCGGCGGCACCGCGATGTCGTACTCGCCGGCGAGGATCAGCACCGGCACCGGCAGCCGCCCGAGAGCTGAGCGGACGGCCGGCACGTCGATCGCTCCGGCCGCGTAGTACCGGCCGGCCGCCTCGACGTTCTGCTCGGCGGCCGCACGGGCGTCGTGGTTCTGGGCGACCGCATCCCAACGGCCGTAGGTGAACGGTGTGATGGCGTCCCAGTCGGCCTCGGTGGCCTCGCCGGCCCAGATGCGTTCGAACCCCGCGTGCGCACGGGCGAACCACGGCTCGCCCCGGCGGGCGTCGGCGACCCGACGGCGGTCCGCATCCGAGACATCGATCCCTACGGCCCGCGGGCTCGGGCTGAGCAGCAGGAGCCGCCGCATGCGCTCGGGATACCGCGCCGCGTAGAGGATCGCGACGGCCGCGCCGGCCGAATGACCGGCCAGGTCGAGCCGTTCCACGCCGAGGTGCCGGCGCAGCGCCTCGACATCCTCGACCTGCCGGTCGCAGCGGTAGCTCGCCGGATCGGCCGGGACCGCCGAGTCGCCGGTGCCGCGCAGGTCGAGAAGGGCGGCCGGATGGCGCCGGGTCAGGCCGCCGAGATCGCCGAGATAGGCCGCGGCTCGCATCGGACCGCCCGGCACGCAGACCAGCGGTGTCCCCTCGCCGGTGCGGTGACAGGCGAGGCGGGTGCCGTCCGCGACCGCGAACGTGACCACCGCGGCCGTGCTCGACTCCACCCGCCGCCCGAGGAACGCGACCAGTCGCTCGATGGCCGGCGCGTACGGAGAGACGACCTGGGCCGGGTCGAACCGACCCGGGCGCGCGGAGTCGACGATCTGGACGCGGGCGAAGGCGAGCGCCTGCTCGGCCGCGTCCTCAGGGAGCTGCGCGGGCTGCCCGGTCGCCTGGGCGAGGTCCCAGCCGTGCGCGAGCAGGTCGTACAGCCGTATCTGCAGCCGATCGGCACCGGTCGCCGTGCCGAGCGGGCCGCGATAGCTGCGGTCGAGCGCGCCGGGCCGGCTGAACGCGGCCAGCAGCGCCGCGGCCGAATCCCGGTATGCCTGCGCAGGTCCCGGACCGCCGCCGACGCGACGCGGCGGCGGCTCGTCGGCGAGCAATGCGGCGAAGACGCGGTTCATGCCGACCAGGTGGTCGACCAGCTCGCCCACCGTCCAGTCCGAGCAGGGGGTCGGCAATGTCCACTGCTCCGGACGGAGCATGCCGATCAGTCGGTCGACCGCGGCCAGGGAACGGTCGAGCCGGTCGAGCAGAGTGTTGTCACGTACGTCCATGGGCCACCTCTCGCGGCGGCGCCACCGGCGGCTGCGCTCGGTCAGTCAGCCCCAGGAGGCGCGGAAACGGTCGTCGACACGGGTGTCGCACCTCCTCTCGCTCGATCGGACCGTCACAGCCTGCCACAGGCCGCGCCGGCGACGCGCCGCCATTACGGTCTCGGCCATGACCCCGGAGCTGCACCAGCTCCGCGCGACGCTCGACGGGGGCGGACCGGGCGCTGACCCCCGTGATCTGCGGCGTAGGTGTACGTTCGCGCTGGTGGCAGCGGAGGAGACGTCGGAGCGGCACGGTCGCGCCGTGGCGAAGCTGCAGGCGCTGGTACGCATCCCGACCGTCAGCAACCGTGACCGCACGCTCGTCGACACCGACGCCTTCGACCGCCTGCTCGCCGAGCTCGAACGCCAGTTCCCGCTGCTGCACCAGCGGCTGGAGCTGACCCGCATCCCCAGCCACGCCCTGCTCTTCCGCTGGCCCGGCGCCAGCAGCGAGCGGCCGGTCGTGCTGATGGCGCACCTCGACGTCGTCCCGGTCGAAGGCACCTGGCGGCATCCGCCGTTCGACGGTGTCGTCGCCGACGGCAGCATCTGGGGCCGCGGCACGCTCGACGACAAGGGCTGCGTCGTCGCCATCTGCGAGGCGGTCGAGGCCCT
Source organism: Mycobacteriales bacterium (assembly GCA_036558285.1). GTDB lineage: Bacteria > Actinomycetota > Actinomycetes > Mycobacteriales > CADCTP01 > CADCTP01. The sequence continues at coordinate 10,940 of DATBFW010000145.1, forward strand.
CCTTGCGGCCGGCCACGTACCGGCCCAGGATGTCTGGCTCTCCTTCGGCTGCGAGGAGGAGGTGTCCCCCGCGGCCGCGACGCTCGCCGTCGACGAGCTGCGGCGCCGCGGGGTCCGGCCGTGGTTCGTTCTCGACGAGGGCGGAGCGGTCGCCGCCGACGCCTTCCCCGGTGTGGCCGCGCCGGTCGGCGTGATCGGCGTGACCGAGAAGGGCGTGACGTCGGTCGAGCTGCGGGTCGAGGGCCGCGGCGGTCACGCCTCGACCCCGGCGCGGATGGGTCCCACCGCCCGGCTGGCGCGCGCGATCACCCGCATCGACCGGTCGCCGATGTCCGCCGGCGTCCCGGAGCCGACCGTCGAGCTCCTCCGCCGGCTGGCTCCGCACGCACCGCTCGTGATGCGGCCGGTGCTCGCCAACGCGGGCCGTCTCGGGCCGGTGCTGACCCGGGCGCTCATCGCGGCCGGGCCGGAGTCGGCGGCGATGACGCGGACGACGTTCGCCGTCACCACGCTGTCGGGCAGCCCGGCGCTCAACGTCGTCGCCGTCACCGCGAGGGCCGGCGTCAACATCCGCGTGATGGTCGGCGACACCGTCGCAGGAGTCCTCGAGCACCTGCGGAAGGTGATCGCCGACGACCAGGTGCACATCGACGTCCTCGAGCAGAACGAGCCGAGTCCGATCTCCCCGCGCGACGAGGCCTTCGCGCTCCTGGAGTCCACGATCGGCGAGCTCTTCCCGGACGCCGTGCCGGCGCCGTACGTGATGATGGCCACCACGGACTCCCGCCACTTCACCGGCATCTGTGACCGGGTCTACCGCTTCGCGCCGTTCCGCATGACCAAGGCGCAGCGCGAGTCGATCCACTCCTACGACGAGCATCTCGGTGTCGACGCGTTCCTCGAGGGCATCCGCTGGTACCGCCGCCTCATCGAGAGACTCCCCCGCTGAGCACCGCCAGCAGGCTCGGTACCCCGGTGCGCGGCCTCGCCGCCGTCGTCGGCTTCCTCGTCTGCGTCGAGCTGGCCAGCGGCATCCTGCAGGGCTACTACACGCCGATCTTCAGCGACATCGCCGACCAACGTGCTGCTGGCACTCCCCGCGGTCGCCGTCACCCTGTGCCTGTTCGCGATCTGGTTCGGCGTCGAGGACGTGCCGGGCGAGGCGACCGGCGGCTTCGACTGGACCGGGCTGGCGCTCGTCACCGCCGCCCTCGGCCTGGTCATGGCCGGGCTGGTCGTCGTCCGCCTCGACGGACCCGGCAGCCTCCCGGCCTGGGTGCTGATCCTGGCCGGCGTCGCCACCTTCGTGCCGTTCGCGCGGTACGAGGACGCGCGGCGCGACCCGATCGTCGACGTACGCCTGCTGCGCTCGCCTGGGCAGTGGCCGGTGCAGCTGACCGCGTTCCTGTTCGGCATGTCGGTGCTCGGCGCGCAGATCCCGCTCTCGACCTTCGCCCGCACCGATCCCGCGGTCGCCGGCTACGGGCTCGGCGCCGATGCGAGCTTCGTGTCCACCCTCGTCGGGCTCTACGTCGTGTTTCTCGCGATCGGCGCGTTCACGCTGCCGCTGACGTCCCGCCTGCTCGGTCCGCGCGGCGCGCTCGTGCTGTCCTCCCTGCTCGTCGCGCTGGGGTATGCGCTCTGGTTGCCGTTCCACGACTCCACCGGTCAGGCGCTGGTCAACATGGCCGTCGCCGGGCTCGGCTCCGGTGCGCTGGTCGCCGCGCTCCCGGCCACCGCCGCGGCCGCGGCGCCACCGGAGCGCACCGGCTTCGCCACCGGCATGACCAACGCGACCAAAACCGTCGATGGCGCGATCGCCTCCGCGATCTTCGCGATAGCGCTGGCCTCCACCGGCTCGATCGCCGACCCCGAGGAGGGGCACGCCCCACTGTCCGGCTACCTCACCGTCTGGTCGATCTGCGCGACCGCCGCACTACTGGCCGCCCTCGCCCTCCTGAGCCTCCCCAAGCAAGCCACCGACCACCCCGTCAGCTCGACCGTGTGGCGTAGACGATGACGTTGTCGAGATAGCGACGGGCCTTGAAGTCGAACTGTCCACCGCAGGTGATGAGACGAAGCTCCGGGTCCGAGGTGCCGCCGTACACAGCCTGGGTGGGGAAAGCGTCCTTCGCGTGCTGCTCGACTCGAACAGTGATGAACGCCGCGGTGGTTCCATCGGCTCGATCGACGAAGATCTGATCGCCGTTGGACAGGTCGGCCAGATGGACGAAGACCGCAGGTCCTTTGTACGAATCCACATGTCCGACTATTACCGCGGGCCCACGTTCACCTGGCTCCGGGCCGTCGCGCCACCAGCCGGTGCGGTCGTTGGTGGTCGGAGGCGGCAAGATGCCGCCGCCGTCAACCGTCAACGGGTCGACCGGTGCGTCCACCCCTATTGCTGGAATGCGTAGGCGTACAGGATCGGCGGCCTGATCGCCGGCCGGATCCGGCTTCAGATCGCCGTGCTTATCCGGCTTCTGTGCGGTGACCGGAGCCGGTTGAGAAAGGGCTCGTCCGAGACCCACCACTTTCCGGGGATAGACGGTCCACGGCTGGCTCCAGACCGCCAGCACCGTGATGGACAGGAGCAGTCCGGTGGCCACCATGAACCAACCCGATCCACGGTGACCACCCGACCGCCGGCCAGCAGAATCGGCTCGCCTATGGCGTCCCCTGTCAGCCACGCTGCCCGGCTGGCCGACGACGGATCAGCACGACTCCACCGGCCACGAGCAGGGCGCCTCCGGCCAAGCCGGCTGGCACAAGCACGTCAGAGCCGTCGCTCTTCGCGGTGCCGCCACCGCCCGCCTCGACACCACCGGACGGGGCAAGACCCGCGTCCTGGCTGCCGGTGTTCGCGCCATTCTCGGCTGAGCCGGGCGCACCGCCAGGTAGGGACTCACAGGCCACGCCGTCATTGTCGGAGTCGAGCCGGTTGGGATCGCTCGGATCCTGGTTGTAGACGGCCTGAGCCTGAGCCTGCGTGGAGAAATCAGTGCAATCAAGGTCTTGCGCCAGCGCCACCCCGGCAAGCGGGTAGGACATGCCGGCCGTCAGAACGGCAACCGCCACCGCGTTGCGGACTCGCATTGCTCCCCCTCATGAGATCCACTACTTACGGACCGCGGGAACCTAGCAAGCGCGATGCGCGAGGGTGCGACATTCTTGAAAGAAGACCGAACGTTACCCGTTCGGGTTAACTCTGCTGCCAGATATGAATGTGCCGGCGGTCATCGCGCGGCCCGACACGGATGTGGATCGAGGCGGACGACTACGGAGTGACGGTGATCGCATACGCCTCGAAGAATCCCATCTCGGCGCGGTTGTCCGGGTCGTCGGAGTGAACGATCGCTGCCTCCGCAATGCTGGACCGACTCAGGTCGAATGGGTCGGGTCGGGAGGCGGGTGCCTGGGCGTCAGTCGGCTGGACACGTGCGCCACGTCCGGCTGATCGCCCGGCGGCGGCGCGGGGATCGCAGGGGTCGCGGTGTCGGAATGTCGGGGGCCGCTGCTAGTACGGGAGGGCCATGAACTACGTGACCGCGCCGAGCGCGCCGAACGCCAGCGGCCGAGCCAACCGGGTCGCACCGGACGGCTCGACCCACGCCGTCGCCGACCGGGGACTGTTCTGGGGCAACCGCGGCCGGTTGCTCGATGCCCGCGGCGAGCCCGCCCGGTTCTCGCAGGGTCGCAACTGGTTGATCTGCCAGCTGGAGTTCAAGGGCCGGCGGCGAACCCAGTGGCGACCGGACCGGCTCACCGAGCTCTACTTCCTTGACGAACCGACCGCCCTGGCCGCCGGCCACCGGCCCTGCGGCGAGTGCCGCTACCGGGACTACCAGCGCTTCAAGGCGGCCTGGACGCAGGCGCATCCGGACACGCCGGCCGGTGCCGCCGACATCGACCGCCGACTGCACACCGACCGGCTCGACCCCGCCGGCCCGCGCACCCACGTCGCCGCGCTGAGTGCACTCCCCGACGGCACGATCGTCGAGCACGACGACACGTTCTGGCTGGTCCGCGGCGAGCGCCTGCGCGAGTGGACGTTCGGCGGCTACCGAGCGACCCGGTCCCGGTCGGACTTCCCGGCCGACGTCGTGGTCCAGACTCCGCGGGCCACCGTCGCGACCCTGCGCGCCGGCTTCGAGCCCGCCTACCACCCGACCGCCACCTGAGAGGCCGCCGTCACGGCGCCAGATCGCCCTTGACGACCTTGCCCATCGCGTTGCGCGGGAGGGCGTCGACGAGCACGACGACCTTCGGCCGCTTGTACGGGGCGAGCTGTGCGGCGGCCAGGTCGAGCAGCTCCTTCTCGGAGACGCCGGAGGCTTCGACGAAGGCGGTGACGCGCTCGCCCCACATCGGGTCCGGCACGCCGACCACAGCGGCGTCGGCGACGCCGGGATGGGTGCGCAGCACGTCCTCGACCTCGCGCGGGTAGACGTTGTAACCGCCGCTGATGATGAGCTCCTTGCTCCGCCCGGCGATGCGCAGGTAGCCGTCGTCGTCGTAGGCGCCGATGTCGCCGCTGCGGAACCAGTCGCCGTCGAACGCGTCCGCGGTCGCGTCCGGCCGGTTCCAGTACTCGGCCAGCACGTTGGGGCCACGCAGCAGCACCTCGTCGGTGCCGTCGGCGAGCCGTAGCTCGACACCGGGTAGCGGGAAGCCGACCGTTCCGGGCCGGCGCTCCCCGTCGTACGGGTTGCTGACGTTCATCAGCGTCTCGCTCATGCCGTAGCGCTCGAGGATCCGCTGACCGCCCTGCTCGGCGACCGCGGCGAACAGCTCCGGGGACAGCGGCGCGCTGCCGGAGACCGCGAGGCGCAGCGCACCCAGCTCCGGCAGCCGCGGCGACGCGGCCAGCTTCGCGTACATGGTGGGTACGCCGAAGAACAGCGTCGCCTGGTGCTCGCGCACGCTGTCGAGCACGTCGTCGGCGTCGAACCGGGGGCGCAGCACCGCCGACGCACCGGCGAGGAGCGTGCCGTGCAGCCCGACGGCGAGCCCGTGCACGTGGAACAGCGGCAGGGCGAGCACGAGCCGGTCGTCCGCGGTCCAGCGCCACGCCAGCGTGACGGCCGACGCGCTGGCGAGCATGTTTCGGTGGGAGAGCAGGGCGCCCTTCGGCGTGCCGGTGGTGCCACTGGTGTAGATGATCAGCCCGGGGTCGTCGGTCCCGACCTCGTCGAGCCCCACCTCGGGACCGTCCGGCAGGTCGACGTCGGGCCCGGCGACGACAACCGGGCGGCCCGCCGCCTCGGCCACCCAGCGACCCCGGTCGCGGTCGTCGACGACCGCGGCGGACGGCGAGCAGTCGCGAGCGAGCTGGTCGACCTCACGCCGCCCGTACGCGCCGTTCACCGGAACGACGACGAGCCCGAGCCGAAGTGCCGCAACGTACGCGACGACGAGGTCGATGCTGGGCGCGGCGGACAGCACGAGCCGGTCGCCGCGCTGCAGGCCGGCGGCAGCGTAGCGGGCGGCGACCCGCCGGGTGCGCTCCTCGAGCTCGGCCGCGGTCGTCCAGCCGCCGTCGTGCAGGACCGGGGTGTCCGGTTCCTCGGCCCACCGCGCCGTCCAGCGGGCCGGCAGGCTGCCCCCGGCGAGCAGGTCGACGTCGTCCGGCGAGACGCCCGGTGGCAGGTGCACCGCCCATGCCGGCGCCGTCACGACCGACCCCCGGCCGTCAGGGAACTGCCATGCTCCGCCGGGACGATCCGCACCGTCGAGGTGTCCATGCTCTCCTCTCAGCCAGCCGGCACCGCGCGCACGCCGGGCGCACGCCTCGCCGTCCTGCAGCGGTCCGGCACGTCCCCCACCGCGGCAGACGGTCCGACGACCCACATGATGATCCCACCGGTCACGGCGTCCTAACCGCGCCCGCAAGCCGCGCCAGGGACGCAGAGGTGATCCACGGCCCGCTGGCTGTCGGGGGCGGGCCGATCATGTGCCGACCGATCAATGAATCCCTCGGACAGTGCGAGGAGATCCAAATATCTGGCAACGGAAGCGCAAGGAGAATGTCCGCCGGCAGTCGTACCTCACATTTAAGCAAAGCCGGTGCAACACCATCGTGCGGCGATTTGCGCGTTGCTGCACTCACGATCTCGCGGCTTGACCCAATGCCGCGACCGGCGCAAGATCGATGTATCGGGGGAGCCTACAAGCCATTAGTGCTAAGGAGGCGCCGCGATGGCTGATCAAGTAGAAGCTATGCGGATCCGCAGCGACCCGACTCGCGCGGCTCCGCCACCGCCGGATGTCGCATCGCTCTCGATCGCCGACCCCGCCGCGCTCGGTCTGGCCGGCTTCGCCATGACGACGTTCGTGCTCAGCATGTTCAACGCGGGGCTGGTGGACAAGGCCGGCGAGCCGGTCGTGCTCGGCCTGGCGCTGGCCTACGGTGGCGGCGCTCAACTCCTGGCGGGCATGTGGGAGTTCCGCAAGGGCAACACGTTCGGCGCCACCGCGTTCAGCTCGTACGGCGCGTTCTGGATTTCGTACTGGGCGTTCGTCGCCTTCTTCGCCAAGGGCGTCCCGGACTCGGCGGTCGGTCTCTACCTCATCGCCTGGGGCATCTTCACGTTCTACATGTGGATAGCGTCGTTCCGCACGACGTTGGCCGTGAACGGTGTGTTCCTGCTGCTGTGGATCACCTTCCTCCTGCTCGGTATCGGCGCCGCATCGGGGACAGGCGGCATCACCAAGCTCGGCGGCTGGGTCGGCCTCGCCACCGCTCTCGTCGCCTGGTACGCGTCGTTCGCGATCGTCGCCAACTTCACGTTCCACCGCACCATTCTCCCGGTGCGAGAACTACGCCGCGCCTAATTCCCGGGGGCATTCCCGGCGCCTGAGAATGGCGCTGGGAATGTCCCGCGTCGGACCGGCGACAAGCTGCCCATCCCGCTGTGGATGGCGGTGCCGGCCGCCGGCGTCATCGCGCTGGGCACGCTGTCCGGCGGCTGGCGGATCGTCCGGACGATGGGCCCGCGGATCACCCGGCTGCGGCCGGTCAGCGGGTTCTCGGCCGAGGCGGGCGCGGCGATCGCGCTGTTCGGCTCGACCGCGATCGGCGCGCCGGTGTCGACCACGCACACGGTCGCCGGTGCGGTGAGCGGGGTCGTCGGCGTGACCAACCGCGGCACCACGACGCGTCGCCGTCCACAGTGGACGCTCGACGCGTCGGGGACGGCGCCGCGGCAGGCGGCTACTCGCGCATGATCATCGCGGTGGCCTCGCGTTCGAGGTCGACATAGGGCTCGCCGCTGATGTCGATCGCGACCCGGTTGATGGTGCCGCCGGTGAACCGCCAGGGGGCGGCGCCGGGGTAGTCGTCGCTGACGGGCTCGCCGCTGTCCCGACCCACGCAGAGGCCCTCGCCGGCGATGGTGAACCCGCCTGGCTGGGTCTTGATGCGGGCTTCGCCGACCTTGTGGTCGCCGTGGTAGAGCGACAGGACCCCGGTCGCCACGCCCGGCGGGTCCTCGCCGGCCTTGTCGAACGAGGCGGACAGGATCAGGTCCGCTCCGGTCGGCAGGTCCTCGGTGGCGACGACCCGCTGCTCGACGAGGCCGACGAAGTTGTAGGCGTAGTGCAGCCGGTTGTCCTTGACGTAGAGGGCGTGGCCGCCGAAGCGCGAGCCGTGGGCGAAGATCACGCCCTGCGCGCCGGGTGCCGGGAGGTCCACGATCGCGCCGATCACGTACGAGCGGTTGCGGATGTTGACCGCCTGCGCCTCCGGGACGTCAGCGGTGTCGGCCAGGTAGACGTAGCGGTCCCGCGGCGCCGTCAGCTGCGGTCGCGGCGTGGTGAGGATTTCCAGGGCCGACCGGTCGTCCAGCGGGAAGGCCTGGTTCGCGCCGGCCTCGGCGAACCAGAGGTTGACGAGCTCGCGAACCTTGTCGGGATGCTCGGCGGCCAGGTCGTGCAGCTCCGAACGGTCGACGTCGGTGTGGTAGAGCTCCCAGACGTCCTCGTTGAAGTGGCTCCAGCCGCTGATCGCGGGGTGGGTCGTGACGGCCTTCCAGCCGTCGTGCCAGATCGCCCGGGAGCCGAGCATCGAGTAGAACTGGGTCTTCTTGGTCGAGGGCACGGCGGCGTTCGAAGCTGTAGCGCATGCTCAGCCCGTCGAGGCGGCTCTGGACGTGACCCTTGATCGTCTCCGGTGGCTCGAGGCCGAGCACGTCGAGAACCGTCGGCACCAGGTCGACCGCGTGGTGGTACTGGTGCCGCAGCTCGCCCCGGGCGGCGATCCCGGCGGGCCAGGAGATGATGCACGGGTCGCTGGTGCCGCCGTTGAACTCGTACCGCTTCCACATCTTGAACGGGGTGTTGAACGCCATCGCCCAGCCGGTCGGGTAGTGGTTGTAGGTTTTGGTGCTGCCGAGCTCGTCGAGCATGGCCAGGTTCTGCTCGAGGTCGTCGGGCAGCCCGTTCATGAACATCATCTCGTTGACCGAGCCGTTCGGTCCGCTCTCCGCGCTGGCGCCGTTGTCGGAGACCACCATCAGCAGCGTGTTGTCGAGCTCGCCGATCGCCTCCAGGTAGTCCAGCAGTCGGCCGATGTGGTGGTCGGCGTGCGACAGGAACCCGGCGTAGACCTCCGCCATGCGGGCGAACAGCCGCTTCTCCTCGTCCGACAGCGAGGCCCATGGCCGGGTGAAGTCCAGCAGCGGGAACGGCTTACCCTCGGGCCCGGTAGGTGAGGTGGTAGCCCTCCTCCGGCGACCGCGGCTGGTCCACCGGGTGGTTGTCGTAGACCAGGTCCGGATACCACCGGTTCGTCTCGGCGCCGAGGAAGCCGTACCACCGCTCGAACCCGCGGCCGCTGGGCCAGTTCCGCCGGGTCGCGGCCAGGTTCATCTCGTCGGTCGGGCACAGGTGCCACTTGCCGACCATGTACGTGTTCCACCCGTACTCGCCGAGGATCTCGGACAGCATGCCGTTCTCCGGAGGCACGGTGCCGCGGGCGTTGGGAAAGCCGATGGCCGCCTCGGTGATACAGGCCATCGAGTTGCGGGTGTGGTTCCGTCCGGTCAGCAGGCACGAGCGGGTCGGCGAGCACGCGCGGTCGTGTGCCACTGGGTGTAGCGCAGGCCCGCCGCCGCGATCCGGTCGATGTTCGGCGTGTCGATCGGCCCGCCGTAGCAGTTCAGTGCCGCGAATCCGACGTCGTCCAGCACGATGTACACCACGTTGGGCGCTCCGGCGGGCGCCCGCGCCGCCCGGAACGGCGACCAGTCCGGGACCGAATCCCGGATATCGACGTTGACGACGCCGCCGAACCGCTCCGCCATGACAGCCCCTCGTGCCGCTGCGACCGGATCGAGTCTCTCGGGGGCCGGCGGCCCGGCGAACCCCTCGCCGGGGATGAATCGGCCGGCCGCTCCGTCGGCGCCCGCGCATCATCTGTTCGACGCCGGTCCGGTCGCACCGGGACCGGGTCCGGCGGGTGGACACCACCGGGGTCGAGGCGTACGTTGCGACCAATCTGTCAGTAAGGTTTCCTAACTTTTGGAGACCACCATGCGGATGCGCCCTCGCCTGAACCTCGTCACGGCATCGCTCCTGGTGCTCGCGGTCACCCCGGCGGTCGCCTCGGCCGCGCCGGCATCGGCCTCCGACGGCGCCCCAGCCGGCGGGCTGGTCCGGGTCGACCAGGTCGGTTACGCGCTGGACGAGAGCAAGCAGGGCTACCTGATGACCACGGCGACGCTGCCGAGGCCGGCGTTCGCCGTGACCGACAGCGCCGGGCGCGTCGTGCTGACCGGCCGCGCCGGCAGCAGCCTGGGTGGCTGGAACGCCCGCTACCAGGGCGTCTACCCGCTGGACTTCAGCGGCCTGCACCGGCGTGGCGTCTACCGGCTGGACGTGCCCGGCCTGCACGCACGCTCGGTGCCGTTCCGGATCGACCGGGCCGACGCGCTCTGGCGGCCGCGGGTCGCCGACACCGTCGCGTTCTTCCAGGCCCAGCGGGACGGGCGGCACGTCGTCGGCGGCCCCTTGCGCCGCAAGCCGTCCCACCTCCACGACGCCACCGCCGCGGTCTACGCGCACCCGCAGTACGAGGACCCGGACAGCGACGTGATCGTCGGGGCGAGCCTGCGCCGGATCGGCGGCCCGGTGGACCTGGAAGGCGGCTGGTTCGACGCCGGCGACTTCATCAAGTTCACCCACACCACGGCGTACGCCGACAGCCTGCTGCTCGTCGCCGAGCGCGACCTGGGCCACGAGGCGCCGGCGAGCCTCGACAGGGAGATCCGGTTCGGGCTCGACTGGCTGCGCAAGGCCTGGGACCCGGCTCGCAACCGGCTCTACATCCAGGTCGGCATCGGCTCCGGCAACCAGGAGGGCACCTTCCTCGGTGACCACGACCTGTGGCGGCTGCCGGAGAAGGACGACGCGCTGACCGGCGCGGAGAACCGGTACCTGGCGCACCGGCCTGCGTTCGACACCGACGCCGCACCCGGCCGGCTCGCGCCGAACCAGGCCGGCCGGATGTCCGCCGCGTTCGCGCTGGCCGCCCAGGTCGACGCGGCAACCCGACCGGGGCGCGCCCGCGCCGAGCTGGCCCTGGCCGCGGACATCTTCGCCCGGGCCAAGACCACCGGGGTCACCGAAGCCGACGTGGTGACCGCACTGCCGCACGCGTTCTACCCGGAGAGCGCCTGGCGGGACGACATGGAGCTGGGCGGCACCGAGCTCGCCCGGGCCGGCGCCCGGCTGCACGACCCGCGGGCGGGGGCATGGCTGGTGGCCGCGTCCCACTGGGCGGCGGACTACCTGCGCACCGAGGCCGCCGGCGGCGACACGCTCAACCTGTACGACGTCAGCGCGCTCGCGCACGCGGAGCTGATCCGCACGATCCGGCTCGGCGCCGGCCGTCCGCGGCTGGCGGTCTCCCCCGCCCGCCTGCTCGCCGACCTGCGCCGGCAACTGGCCATCGGGCTCGACCGCGCCGCCGGTGACCCGTTCCGGGCCGGCGGGAACTACACCGACTTCGACGTCGCGTCACACACCTTCGGGCTGGTCGCCACCGCCGCGCTCTACCGGCAGGTGACCGGCCGGCAGGACTACGACCGGTTCGCCAGCCGGCAGCGCGACTGGGTCTTCGGCGCCAACCCCTGGGGCGCGTCGCTCATGATCGGCGCCGGCACGACGTTCCCCGCCTGCCCGCAGCACGTGGTGGCCAACCTGTCCGGCCGCCTGGACCGGACACCCCCGGTGCTGCGCGGCGCGGTGGTGAACGGGCCGAACAGCGCCGACCTGTTCACCGACGGCCTCGGCGAGTTCTTCGACACCGGGCGCACCTGCCCGGCCGACGGCGTCGACCGCTACGCGCCCTTCAACGGCCGGGGCAGCCAGTACATCGACGACGTACGGGCCTGGCAGACGGTCGAGCCCGCCATCGACTTCACCGCGACCGCGGCACTCGCCCTCTCGCTGATCGCCACCTGACGCGCGCAGCGTCAGTGCCGGCCGCCGGGCGCCAGCAGGCGCACCTCGCCGGGCAGCACGAGGCCCTCGGCGGCGAGCGCACGCAGCAGCCGGCGCAGCTCCTCGGTGTCGAGCCCGTTGTAGGGCGGTGGGTCCTGGTGCGGCAGCTGGAGCGCCCGCGCCGCCTTGATCGCCGGCCAGCTGATCGCCGCCTCCAGCGGCTTGAGCCACCTGGCGTGGACCGGGTCCCTGGACCGGCTCAGCTGCTCGTGCCTCCACAACAGGCGACGCAGGTCGTGGGCGAGCTGCTCGATCGGCGGGCCGGTGGGGGTCAGGTCGCGCCCGGCGCGCCGGCCACCGGCGAGCCACCGGAGGAGTCGGCGCAGGCGACCCGGGTCGCGATGCCGTCCGGCTGCGCCCATGCTCATGGCTGGCTCCTGTCGGCGTCGGTGCGGTGCCTGCAACCACGATCGCGCGCAGACCCACTGCCGTCCTCACGGCCAGTGCCCAACTCCACCTACCCGCCACCGGGAAGTCGGAGGTGCAGGCCGCCGGCATCGTTACCCGGCCACGGCCGGCGCATGCGGCGGGAGTGCCGACGCCGCCAGGGGGCGGCTAGGTCGTCATCAGGCCGCGGCAGGCGTCGACGATGTCGACCATGCCGACCAGGCGGCCGTCGTCGACGACCGGGAGGTGGCGGATGCGGGAGGCCACCATGACGTTGGCCGCGGCGACGGCGGTCTGCTCCGGCGCCACCGTGATCGGCCGCCGCGCCGGCAGGTCGCTGATCCGTACGTCGTTGGGATCCTTGCCGTCCGCGACCGCGGCGGCGATGTCCGTGTCGGTGATCACCGCGACCGGCCGGAGGTCGGCCTCGTCCTCGACCACGACCAGCGCGCTGTCGCCCGCCTTCTTCATCAGGTAGGCCGCGGCGGCGAGATGGGCGTCCCGCTCGACGCTGACGACCGGCGGCCGCATCAGGTCGCGCACCCGGATCGGCCGCTCCTCCACCCGCTCCAGCGACCGCACGTGATCGTCGCGCACCCGAAGGATCGCGTCGCCGCCCCGGAACAGGACGGTCCAGCCGTCCTCCTGCTCGACGGTCACGCCGGCGAACGTCTCGCGCGCGACCTGCTCGCCGTCGCCGTACACCATCCGGTACGTCGCCATGCCCCTGGCACCTCCGGCGGGTCTCTGGTCTCGATCACGAGCGTACGCCGACGGCGCGAGCGGGCGCGGCCCGGACGGCGGCGCCGGAACTACGCCTCGCGCGGGGCGACGACCGGTTCCGCGGGCGCGAAGACCGCGGAGAACAGGTAGCTGGTCGCCAGGCTGCGGTACGGCCGCCACGGCTCGGCGATCGCGAGCACCTCCGGCTCGGTGGGCAGGTGGTCGAGCCCGTACGCGGCCCGCACCGCCTTGCGCAGCGCCAGGTCGCCCGGCAGCACGACGTCCGCCCGCTGCAGCGCGACGAGCATGGCTCCCTCCACCGTCCACGGACCGATGCCCGGGACCGCGGTCAGCTCGGCCAGGAGCTCGTCGTCCGGCAGGCCGCGCAGGACGTCCGGGTCGAGCCGGCCGTCGGAGAACCGCTCGGCCAGGTCGCGCAGCGTGCCGACCTTCCGCCAGGACAGCCCCGCCTCGCGGAGCCGGCCCGGATCCACCGCGAGCAGTTCGGCGGGCTCCGGGAGGCGACCGGCGAACAGGCCCTCGATGCGGCCGATGATCCGCCGGGTCGCGACCACGGACAGCTGCTGGCCGGTGACCTGGAACAATAGCGCGCCGTAGAGGTCCATCGGCGGCAGCTCCGCCAGCCAGGCCCGCGGGTCGAAACCCGGCCGCTCGTCGATGAGCCGGCCGATCACCGGGTCGGCCTCGCGAAGGTGGGCCCGCGCCTTCCGCAGCCCCGCCGCCCCGTCGGAGTCCTTGGTCACCGAACCCTCCCTCTGCCGGCCCGAGACACTCCGTACCCCATCGACCGCCGGCCGGTCCAGCGCGGAATTTCCGGCTAGCCGGGACCTCGGGATTCCGGTGACCGGGAAGGCGAGATGGGTGTCAGCGCTGCTGAAAACCGCCCCGAAAACGGGCCGAGTGTCGAAAGCCGAGCGAAGGCCGCCCGCGAGGCCACCGAGGCAGTGGCCACGGGACCGCGGGGTCGCACCAACTGGACCCGCGGGGTCCGGCGGGGCGTTGATCATCGTCTCGGTGTTCTTCGTCTTCCGGCAGATCACCGGCATCAACGTGCCGTTCTACTACGGCCCGACCCTGCTCGGCCCGATCTTCGGCGGCACCGGCAGCCTCCTCAACCAGACGGTCGCCGGCCTCGAGGTCACCGCCATGCTGGCCGCCGTCAACGTCGTTAGGGCGGCGGGCGCGTCGACCGGCCCCGGCGACACCCCGACCGCGGCCGTCCGCAGCGACGCCCACTGACTGCGACGCCGGCCCCCGAGTGGCCCGGACGCACACCGACGCTGCGCCGTTCTCGGGCCGCGGCCGATGACGGAGAGCCGACGCAGTGGGCGTGGGATCGGCTACGTGCTCAAGCGCCGGGTGGCGGACGTGGCGGGTTCCTGGACACGATCGAAGCACGTACGGAGCATCCTGGCGAAACTGAGCCTGTGCGAGGTCGACGACGACCACCGCCGGGTGCTCGCCGTGCTCACCTTCCTCGAGGCGTCCTAATGGCCCTAGCCGGCGAGCAGGTCGCGGATCGCGCCGGCGGACAGCGAGATCTTCGGGATGAACCCGACCGCGGGGCTGGCGGCGATCAGCTCGGCGTAGTCCTCCTCGGGATGGGTCGAGATCAGGATCACCGGCGGCGCCGCCGGGCCGCCGGCGTCGTGCAGCCGGTGGCTCAGCTCGAGGCCGCTCTCCCCGCCCAGGTCGATGTCCATGAGCACGACGTCCGGACGCAGATCCGCCGTCTGCCGCAGTGCCTCGGCACCGGTCGACGCCACCCCGGCCACGGTGATCCCCTGCAGCTCGAGCAGGCCGCGGGCGGCAGCGAGGAACTGCGGACTGTCGTCGACGACCAGGCAGCGCAATTCCATGACTCGATCGTGCAAGGCCGGCCTCCGGCATGCATCCCAGCTACCTGGAAGGCAGACGGTAGCGTTCAGACGACCTCGGCGGCGGGGTCGAGTTTGACGTCGATGAGCAGCGGCCGGTCCCGTTCGGCGATGACCTTCGCCAGCTGCGCCAGGTCGGCCGCCGTACGGACGGTGACGCCGGCGCCGCCGAGCGCGTCGGCGACCGGCGCGAGGTCGGGCCACGGGATGAGGCTGAGGCCGACGTCGTGGCCGCGACCCCGCAGGTTGTCGCGCTCGGCGCCGTAGGCGCCGTCGTTGCAGACGACGGTGATCAGGTCGACGCCGTGCCGGACGGCGGTGTTGAACTCGGTCAGGCCGCCGAGCATGAAGCCGCCGTCGCCGACCACGGCGACCGTCGGCGTCTCCGGCCGGGCGCAGGCCAGACCGACGGCCGTCGCGAGGGCGTTGCCGATCGCGCCGAACGCCCGGCCGGGGAAGGACCACTGTTCCGGCCGCGGCACGTCGAGCCGCTTCACCGGTACGGACATGAACCTGCCGCCGTCCACGACGACCGAGCGGTCGGGCGGCAGCGCCGCGTTCAGCGCGTCCATCGCGGCGTCCAGGTCGACGAACTCGCCGGGCCGGCTGCTGCGCCGGCTGACCGGCTCCTCCCACCGCCCGGTCTGCGCGTGCCCGCGCCGGGCGGTGGCGGTGTCGGCGACGATCAGCACGATCGGCGCCCGTTCCCGGACCGCCGAATACAGCGTGCCCATCGCATTGGCCAGGCCCGGTCCCTGCGTCACGGTGGCCACCCCGACCCGGCGGCACCCGAACGCGTACCCGGCCGCCATGAGCACCGACCCCGCCTCGTGCGCGGCCGCGACGTACCGACCGCCCTCGTCGGCGGTGAAGCTGTCGACGAGATAGACGTTGCCGTCGCCGACGAGACCGAACATCGTCGTGACGCCGTGGTCGGCCAGGGCGGCGGCGAGGGCGGCGTGCACCTTCATGCCGCCGCCCCCGCCAGCGGCAGGAACGCCGCCGGCCGCGGCAGGCTCCCGGAGTGGGTCGTCAGGATCCGGTTCGACGCTGGCTCCATTGCGCGCTCTCCTCGTGCGGGACGCGGACACATCACATGCGGTTCCGTACGGCTTCGACGTCGTCGGCGGCGACGGCGAGCCGGGCCGGATCGAGGCCGGCCCGCTCGACCTGCAACAGCAGCCCGGACAGCGTCGACGAGATCGTGCGGGACGTCCGGGAGGCGTTGCGGTTCATCCCGGCCGAGAACCTGATCCTGTCCAGCGACTGCGGGTTCGGCCGCCAGGGCCTGAGCCGGCTGGTCGCCTTCCACAAGGCCGAGGCCCTCGCCCAGGCGGCCGCGACCGTCCGCGCCGACCTGCCCTGAGCCGCCGGCACCGCCCGGATCGACTTAGTCGTACAGGCGGAGGTCGGCGACGCTCCACCAGCTGCCCGACGACCCGGTCGAGACCACCCGCAGGTAGCGGGCGTGGGTCCGCGGGACGTCGATGGCGGTGAGCTGGCCGGTGCCGGTCCCGCTAGCCAGCGTTCGCCAGCCGGCGGCGTCGTTGCTGGCCTGCAGGGTCCACGAGCGGGCGTAGTCCCCGGTGCTGGCACCGGTGTCGAGGACGACCCGGCGGAAGGCCTCCCGGCGGCCGAGATCGACCTGCAGCTGCTGGCCGGGCTCCTGCGCGGTGTCGGTCGACCACCGGGTGGACGCGTCGTCGTCGACCGCGCCCTGCGGCGTCTCGCCGGTCGGCGTCGCGGTCACCGTCGCCCCGTTCAGCGGCACCAGGTCGTACCCGTCGTCGAGCTGGCGGCTGCGCGGCCAGGTGAAGGTCGCCAGCGCCCCGCCGGGCAGCGTGTAGTCGAACGACCGGCCGCCGACCGCGACCGCGAACGTCCGCGGGTCGTCGTTCTCGTTGTGCACGACGAGCGCGGTCGAGCCGTCCGGGTTGCGGAACGCGACGTCCATGATCTGGCCGTTCCAGCCGGTGGTGCCGAAGGACGTGCTGGCGATCCGGACCGCGCCCGGCTGCACGAACTTCGACAGGTGGCCGATCGTGTAGTACTCGGCGTTGGTGGACACCGTGCCGTCCGCCTCGAGGGTCAGCAGCCCGGTGCAGGTGTCGCAGCCGCCGTTGTGCGGGCCGCCGCTGGAGTCGAGCGCGATGTTCCAGGTGATCGCGGTCTTCGCCCAGTTGCGGGTGGTGCCGATGGTGATGTTGCGGGCATGGAAGGTCAGCGTGTCCCGGAAGAACTTGGCCGGCGGGTCGTCCGGGCCGTGCGAGCCGGAGCACTCGGTGAACCAGATCCCCTTGTCCGGATAGGCGTCGTGCAGCGCGGTCTGCGCGCTCGGGTCACCGGAGTAGCAGTGGTAGGCGGTGCCGGCCACCCACTTCGCGGCGGGGCTGGCGAGCACCTCGTACGGGTAGTCGGTCTCCGGATCCTCGCCCGGCGGCGTGCTGGCGATGTCGCCGGGGTGGGTGGTCCAGTTGTGGTCGTACGCCAGGATCCTGGTCCGCAGACCGGCCGCCCGCAGCGCCGGCCCCACCGCCTCGATGAGCTTGACCTCCTGCGGCACCGGCAGGTCCATGCCAGGGTAGGCGTTCGGGGTCCGGTTCTGCGGCTCGTTCTGCACGGTGAGGTAGTCGACCGGGACGCCGGCGGCGCGGTACGCCTGGACGAACTTGACGAAGTAGCGGGCGTACGCGGCATAGACGCGCGGGTCGTCCTTGAGCCGGCCGCCGATGAGGGAGTCGGTGGTCTTCATCCACGCCGGCGGGCTCCACGGGGTGGCGATCACCGTCACGCGCGGATTCAGCGCCCTGGCCCGGCGCAGCAGCGGCAGGATCTGCGCCTGGTCGTGGGCGATGCTGAAGTGCGCCAGCGCGAAGTCGGTCTGCCCGGCGGGCATGTCGTCGTAGGTGTAGTGCGGCTCGTCGGTGAAGTCCGAGGACCCGATCGGCTGGCGCAGCGCGCTGACGCCGATCCCCCGTGCCGGATCGAACAGGCTGCGCATCGCCCGCTCGCGCGCCGCCGGGTCGAGCCGGTAGAGCACGGCGGCCGACGAGTCGGTGATCGACGCTCCGAACCCGTCCATCGTCTGGTAGGTCCGGCTCGGGTCGACCGTGATCGTCAGCTCCCCGCTCCGCTGGGTGCCGAACGCGACGGTGCCGCGGTCGTGCATCAGCTCGGCCCGGTCGGGCGAGGTGACCCAGACCCGCGCGGTCGGAGCGGCACCGCCGGGGTCGGCGCTCGCGGCAGCGGGTGGGACGACCGCCGCGGTCAACGCGACCGCACCGACGACGACGAAGAAGCGACGTTGCCTCATCGAAAGGCCCTTCGGTCCGAAAGGGGCACCAGCTACCCGACTGTTACCCAGCCCCGGCCCCTGGCTACCCCGGGCGGACCCGGTCAGAGCACCGGGCGGAGGGGCGGCTCGTGCGGTCCGTACCGGGAGCGCAGCACGGCCGAGACGGCGCGACGCAACGCGGCGACGTCGCCCGGCCCGGCGACCTGCGCCCACCCGTCCTCGATCGCCCGGTACGCCGCCTCCGCGTCGGCGAGGAACCGCCGCCCGTCCGCGGTGAGCCCGAGGACGGCGGCCCGGCGGTCGCCGGGATCCTCGCGCCGCTCGACCAGCCCCTCGTCGACGAGCGAGGAGACCACCTTCGCCGCGGCCTGCTTGGTGACGCCGAGCAGCTCGCCCACCGCGCCGATGTTGCGCGGCCGGTCCCGCAGGGCGAGCAGCACGAAGCCCCACATCGGCCGTGCCCGCGGCCATCCCGCGTCGGCCAGCCGCTCGTGCAGCTCGTCGACGACGGCGGCCAGCGCCATCGCCAGCAGCCGCCCGAGCGGCTGGTCGCCGACTACAGCGCCCACGGCGGGGTGAACGGCTCCTCGCCCGGCATCCGTGCCTGACCGCCCACCGGGAGGTACGCGAGGGCGACCACGGGTTCCGTGCCGACCGCGGCCAGGCTGAACGGGGTGTTGGGCGGCACGATGATCGCGCCGCCGGCCTCGACCTCGGCGACCCGGCCGCCGATCGAGGCGCGAGCGGTCCCGGACAGGACCACCAGCACCTCCTCACGGGTGAGCTCGTGCGGGACGGCATCGGCGTCGGGTGGCAGCTCGACCCGCCACACGCAGATCTCGGTGGATCCGGACGACGGCGCGGCGAGCGGCGTGAACCGGGTGCCGGCCAGCTCGTGGACGGACGCGGTACGGGAGTGGGCGACGGGCATGTCGGCATGATAGACAACCAAGTTGTCTAGTGTCGAGTAGCCGGGCATGGCGGCTAGCAGGAACTCCGGCACTCCGGGTGGCATGGCCGGCGGCCTCCGGCTGACCGGGCTGACAGCCGCGACGGGAGAGGCCATTTTTGCTTGTGTCCGGTCGAGTACGCCCGATTGTCCACAAAGGAGCATCGACCGCCATGACCGCTTACTGTCCACAGCCGACGATCCGCCAGCCGCGCGCCGCGCGAGCGCGGGTTCCGGTAAGGGCGGCCCGGTCACCGGTCGGCGAGCTGCTGGCCGGCCGCTACCGGGTGGCGGAGCGGGTCGGTCACGGCGCGACCGGCGGGGTGTGGCGCGCCGAGGACGAGCTGCTCGACCGGGACGTCGCGGTCAAGCGGCTCCCCCATCGACAGCCGGAGGGGTTGGCCGAGGCCCGCATCGCGGCCAGGGTGCGGCATCCCTCGGTCGCCACCGTGCACGACCTGGTCGAGCACGACGGGTCGTCCTGGATGGTGATGGACTACTACCCGGGCGGCACGCTCGCCGCGCTGCTGCAGGAGCAGTCCCGGCTGCCTCCGCCGGTGATCGCGGCGCTCGGCCTCCAGCTGGTCACCGCGCTCGACGCGGTGCACGCCGCCGGCATCGTGCACTGCGACGTCAAGCCGGCCAACCTGGTGCTCGGTGCGGACGGCCGGCTGGTGCTGGTGGACTTCGGGATCGCCGAGGCCGGCGACGCCGGTCCGGTCAACCCCGTCCGTGACGAGGGCTTCGTCGTCGGCTCCCCGGCGTACATGGCGCCGGAGCTGGTCCGCGGCGAGACCGCGTGCCCGGCGGCCGACGTGTGGTCGCTCGGCGCGACCCTGTACGCCGGGGTCGAGGGGCGGCCGCCGTTCGCGGGCGACGCGGCGGAGATCCTCGCAGCGGTGCTCAACGACCCGCCGCTGCCGACCCGCCGGGCCGGCCCGCTGGCGCCGCTGCTCGATCGGATGCTGGCCAAGGACCCGGCCCAGCGTCCCGCTCACGAGGCGATCCGGACGGCGCTGGCGGACGTCTCCCTCGCCCCGGCCGCGGGTGTGGTCGGCCAGGGCTGACGACTTCCGGCTAGCCGGGATGCGCGGCGGCGATCCGCCGGGCAGCGTTGTCCGCATGACACTGCGGTGCCTGATCGTCGACGACAGCCCTGCCTTCGTCGCGACCGCCCGCAGCCTGCTGGAGGGCCAGGGGATGAGCGTGCTCGGCGCGGTCGCCACCGGGGCCGACGCGCTACGGCTGACCGCGGACCTGCGCCCCGACGTCGTGCTGGTCGACCTGGATCTCGGCCCGGAGAGCGGCCTCGAGGTGGCCGGACGGCTGGCCCGGTCCGCCGAACCCGCGCCAACGCCGGTGATCCTCATCTCGACCTACGCGCAGGAGGACTTCGCCGACCTCATCGCCGACAGCCCCGCCGTCGGGTTCATCCCCAAGACCGCACTGGCGGTCGCCGCCATCCGCGAACTGCTCGGCGGTCAGGGCACCGCGGACCCGACCGGGACCGTCACCGGGCCCCGAGGAAGGTGACGACAGCCAGCACCCGGCGGTGGTCGTCCTCGGTCTCCGGCAGGTCGAGCTTGGCCAGGATGCTGCGCACGTGCTTCTCGACGGTGCCCTCGCTCACCCACAGCCGTCTCGCGATGCCCCCGTTCGACCGGCCCTCCGCCATCAGCGCCAGCACCTCGCGCTCCCGGCCGCTCAGCCGGCCCAGCGGGTCGTGGCGACGGCGGACCATGACCAACTCCTGCACCAGGGCGGGATCGACGACCGACCCGCCCTTCGCGATGCGGTCGAGCGTGTCGGCGAACTCGGCCATGTCGACGACCCGGTCCTTGAGCAGGTAACCGACCGCACGGCCGGTGGCCAGCAGACCCATCGCCTGCTCGACGTCGGCGTGCGCGGAGAGGACCAGGATGCCGATCTCCGGATGCTGCTCGCGGATCTGGCGGGCGGCGTCGAGGCCCTCGGTCGTCCTGGTCGGCGGCATCCGGACGTCCACCACGACCACGTCCGGCGTGCAGTCCGCCACCAGCGCCAGCAGCTGTGTCCCGTCGCCAGCCTGGCCGACCACCTGCATTCCCGACCGCTCGAGCAGGCTGGCCATCCCCTCCCGGAGCAGGACGTCGTCATCGGCCAGGACGATCCGGAGCCCACTGCCGCCCACCGGTCACGCTCCGGGAGCCGGGCGGCCCGCCGCCGTCGGCCGCGTCGTCATCGGGCCATTGTCGGCGAGCGGCCGCGGACCCGGTACCCCCACGCGCAGGTACGGCCGTACACCCGGCCCGACGGACGCCGGGACGGTCTGGCGGCTAGCTGGAAGGCCGACGCTGCTGATGGTGTGGACGCGGCCTGGTGGCTGACCGGGCTGACAGCCGGGACCGGCCGCGGGATGGTCATGGCGTCGGAGGCCACGCGGCGTCCGGACAAGGGTCCGCAAAAGGGATCGGGGATGTCCAGGACAGCAGTAGCCCGGATACGAGCGCGCCGCCTGCTCGTCGGGATCGTCGCCATGCTGGCAGCTCTCACGACGGTCGCCGCGTGCGGCTCGGACTCGGGCGGCGGTGGCGGCGCGACCCCGCCACCGGCCTCGGCGTCCGCGTCCAACGGATCGGCCGCCCAGGGAGGCGGATCCACGGTGGAGATCATGAACTTCATGTTCATGCCGGGCACCCTGACCGTCCCCGCCGGCACCACGGTGACCTGGAAGTTCGACGACTCGACCCAGCACACCGTCAACGCCGACGACAATTCGTTCTCGTCGTCGCCGATGGCGAACAGCTAGACGTTCACGCACAAGCTCACGACCGCCGGCACGGTGACCTATCACTGCTCGATACACCCGTTCATGAAGGGCACGATCGTCGTCACGTAGCAGCTGGTCGTGCCAGCGGCAGCTCGGCCCGGACGGTGGTGCCGGTGCCGGGCGCGCTGGTCAGCCACATGCGGCCGCCGAGCGCCTCGACCCGGTCCTTGACCCCGATCAGCCCGGATCCGCCGTGCAGGTCGGCGCCGCCGCGGCCGTCGTCGCTCACCCGGACCCGCAGGACCCCGTCGTCCGCGTCGACGTCGACGGTGACCGCCGTGGCCTCCGCGTGTTTGGCCGTGTTGGTCAACATCTCGGCGACGGCGAAGTACGTGGCGATCTCGACCTGCTCCGGCAGCCGCCCACCGACCTGTACGTCGAGGCGAACCGGCACGGTGCAGCGGCGGGCCAGCACGCGCAGCGCGGGACCGAGGCCGCCCTCGGTCAGAGCGGCCGGGTGGATGCCGCGGGCCAGCTCGCGCAGCTCGCCGACCGCGGTGTCGGCCTCGGCGGCGATGGCGTCCAGCCGCGCGTCCAACTCCGCGGACCCGGCCGGGCCGGCCTCCTTGGCGATCCGGGCCTGGATCGCGAGGCTGACCAGCCGCTGCTGGGCGCCGTCGTGCAGGTCCCGCTCGATGCGCCGGCGGGTCTGGTCGGCCGCCGTGACGATCCGCGCGCGGGACGCGGTGAGCTCCGAGTACAGCTGGGCGTTGTCGAGGGAGACGGTGAGCTGGGCGGCGATGAGCCTGACCGCGTCGAGCCGCTCGCTGGTGAACGCGCCGCGGATGAGCCGGTTCTCCAGCAGCAGCACCGCCCGGAGCGACTCGCGGCCGAGGACGGGCAGCGCCAGCACGGAGCAGCGGCTCAGGCCGGCGAAGTACGGGTCGCGGGCGAACCGGTCGTCGCAGGTCGCGTCGTCCACGACCAGCGGCTGCCGGGCCCGCCGCACGTACCGCAGCACGGACATCGGCAGGTCTGACCCGCGGCCCGCGCCGGTGCCGCCCGGGCCGGGCAGCCAGGCCTGCTCGTCCTCGCTCCACAGCACCAACCGCACGCCGGTGGCTCCGGTCATCGTGCTGACCACCTGGACGACGCGCGAGCGCAGCCGCTCGATGCTGGTCTCCGAACTCAGTGCCTGCGACGCGGAGAGGATGCCGAGCAGGTCGAGCGTGCCGGTGGTGACGGTCGGGCGCGGGCCGACCGGGGCGCCGGCCGCCGGGTCGGTGTCCGGTCGCAGCGTCGGGTGCGCCCAGTCGAGCTGGGCGACCTTCGCCGTCGCGCCCCACACCGCGTAGGCGTGCCTGGCCTGCGCGAGCAGGTCCAAGCCGGCGTGCTCGACGCCGTGGGCGAGGTAGAAGCGGGCCGCGCGCTCGTCGATCAGCGCCCGGTGCCAGGGCCGGCCGCGGCCGGCGACGGCGCGTCGGGCGGCGTCGAAGGCGAGCACGGCGATGCGGAAGTCGCCGACCGTCCAGGCGCGCTCGGCCTCGACCAGCCGCAGCAGGTGCAGGAAGTTGGCCGGCCCGTCGGCGGCGCGGGCGGACAGCCACCGGGTCAGCTCGTCCAACTCGGCCAGCAGGGCGGCCCGCTCGTCGCCGTCGGTGCCGCGGGCCTGCCCGGCCAGCGCCAGCCCGCGCAGCAGCCGGGCGACCCCGGTCGGGTAGATGCCCTGCGCCGCTGTGAGCAGCGGCGTCGCCGCCGCGGTGTGCCGCAGCAGCCCGGGCGCGTCGTCGAGGACGGCGGCCGCGATCGCCCGGTTGATGTGCGTGTAGACGAGCGCCGCCGGGTTGTCGGCCGGTCGGTCGATCGGGATGACGTCGCCGGCCGGTTCGCTTTCCCCGCGCAGCACGCCGCCCAGCCACCGGTACGGGTCGAGCAGCTCGCCGGACTGCGCGTTGCCGGTCCGGCGGACGAAGGCCAGGCACGCCTCCACGGCCGAGACGTAGGCGTCCAAGGACGGCGACGACTCCAGCAGGCCGGCCACCTCGGTGTGGCAGGCGTATCCGGCCCAGGCCAGCTCGCCGCCCGCGACCAGGCCCTCCCTGGCCCGCGCGGCCTCCCGGACGGCCAGCTCGATCGGCTCGAACCAGCAGCAGAGGGTGGCGAACGACGCGCGCACCAACGACGTCTCCGGCTCGAAGCCGCGGGACTCACCGAACGCCAGCGCGTACCGCATCGCCCGGTAGCCGACGGCGTAGTCGCCGCGCAACGCCATCACGGCGTTGGCGGCGTGGGTCGCCGGGCCGATCAGGGACCGGCCGGGGCCGTGCTCCAGCCAGATCCGTACCGTCTCCAGGCTCAGCCACGCGTACAGGGAGAAGTCCGACGCGAAGAAGGCGGGCGGCAGGATCGCGTTGGTCAGCCGGGTCCCGGCGAGCAGCGCCGGATCGGTGATGTCCGGCCGGGCCGGGCCGGCAGAGCCCTCGACGTGGTCGAGCCACCGGTAGAGGTGATCGACCTGGGCGTCGAGCTCGGCCGGGAACCGCTCGGCGGTCGGAACGGCGATGCCGAGGTCGCGCAGCGCCGCGACGCCGAGAGCGACCGCGTCGGCGAAGCGGTTGCGGTGCGTCAGGCTGCTCAGCTGCACCGCCGTCGCGTCCGCCCGCTCCAGCGCGAGCGGGCACATCCCCTCGAGAATGCCGTACTCCTCGTCCGCCTCCTCCAGCCGCCCGAGGCCGAACAGGGCGGCGTGCCGGCGGGTGTGGATCTCGACGAGCGCGTCGGTCCGGTCGTCGTCGACGAGGGTCAGCGCGGCGCCGAGCAGGGCGCACACCAGCGCGTGGTCGGCCAGCGACCGGGCGCCCTCGGCCGCGCGCCGCAGCAGCTCTACCACCCGCTCCCGCTCGGCCGGGTCGTCCAGCGCGTCGATGACCGGCAGGTACTGCTCGGCGGCGACCGCGCACAGCTCGGGCACCGGCGCCAGCCGGCGGGCCATGGTCAGGTGCAGGTCGCGTCGCCGGTCCGGGCCGAGGCCGCGGACGATCGCCTCCTGGATGCGGTCGTGGCGGAACCGCACCGCCTCCTCGGCGCCCGGCTCGACCACCAGGACGCCCTCGTCGAGGGCCGGGGCGAGCTGCCGTTCCAGCGTGTCGGCCGGCTCGCCGGTGGCGGTCTGCAGCGCGTTGGCGGTGGCGCGCCCGCCGAGGCACGCCATCGCCTCGACCAACTGCCGGGACGGCGCCGGCATGTCCGCGACCGGCGTCGGCAGCGGCCCCCCGGCGTCGGGCCGGTCGAGGCGCTCACGGGCGGCGGCTGCGTCCCAGCGCCAGCCGCCGCCGGTCGCGGTGAGCACGCCCTCGCGGCGCAGCGCGTTGAGCAGTTCCACCGTCTCGTACGGGTTGCCGGCGGTGTGCAGCCCGACCAGCTCGGCCAGCTCCGCCGCGTCGGCCGGGTCCGCCCGCAGCATCTCGGCGACCATGGTGGTCAGGCCGGCGGCGGGCAGGTTGGCGAGCCGGACGTGCCGCACGCCGGCCCGGTCCTGCCACCGGGACAGCGGCCCTGCCAGCGGATTCGCGCCGGTCACCGCCTGCTCCCGGTACGCGCACACGACCAGCAGGCCCTCGATCGGCTCGTCCTCCTCCAGCAGGAGGTCGACGAAGCCGAGCGGGGTTCGGCCGACCCACTGCAGGTCGTCGAGGACGAGCACGATCGGTCGCGCCGGTGACGCGGCCGCCCGCAGCACCTCGACGCCGTTGCGCTGGCCGCGGATCTGCACGGTCATCGGATCCCCGGTGTCCGGCGGCACCGCCAGCAGCGCGCCGTACTCCGGGACCACCGCGGCCATCAGGCCGGCGCTGGCACCGAGCGCCGCCCGCATCCGCTCGCGCACCTCGACCAGCTCGTCCTCCGGCTCGGCCAGCAGCAGCCGGCCGAGCGTGCGGAACGCCCGGTAGACCGCGCTGGCCTCCAGGTCCCGCCGGTACTGGTCGAACTTGCCGGCCACGAACCAGCCGCCGGCGCGGGTCACCACTGGCCGCAGCTCGTCGATCAGCGCGGTCTTGCCGACCCCGGCCGCGCCGCCGACGAGCACCGCCCGGCCGCGCCCGGCGAGCGCGTCGTCGAACGCCTCGTGCAGCGTCGCGACCTCGGCCTCGCGGCCCACCAGCCTGGACGGCGGCAGCAGCCGCAGCGGGACGTCGCCCCGGCCGACGCGCACCGGCGCCGCGGCCCGATCCGGGCGGGCGTCCCGTACCCGCTGGAGGTCGTGGAGCAGGCCGTCCGCGGTCTGGTAGCGGTTGTCCGGCTCCTTCTCCAGCAGGTGCAGGATGATCTCGGACAGCGGCAGCGGCATGGCGGCGTTCATCTCGGCCGGCGACACCGGGACCCGGGCGAGGTGGTCGTGGGTGAGCCGCAGCGGGTCGCCGGCACCGAACGGCGGTGCGCCCGTCGCCAGCTCGTACAGCGTCGCACCTAAGGCGTACAGGTCGGCCCGCTGGTCCACGGAACGGCCGGTGCGCCCGGTCTGCTCCGGGGCCAGGTACGCGAGCGTGCCGACGATCTCGGTGTGGTGGGTGAACTCGGGCCGGATCTCGGCCAGCGGCGTCGCCAGGCCGAAGCCGACCAGGCAGGGCGTGCCGTCCCGGGACAGCACGACGTTCGCCGGGGTGATGTCGCGGTGCAGCACACCCTGGCGGTGCATCCCCGCCACCGCGCCGGCCAGCGCGGACCCCAGCCGGACCAGGGCCGCGGCGTCCAGCGGCGTCGGCGCGCTGGCCAGGCTGGGGCCGCCGAGGTCCAGCAGCGAGATCGACCCCGGATACCGCGGCTCGTCCAGCAGCTGCACGACCCCGGCGACGCCGACCAGCCGCTGCAGCACCGCCCGCTCCTGCCGCAGCCGGCGCTCGGCGTCCGGCCCCAGCGGCTGCTTGCGGATGACCGTCCCGCCGGGGAGGAAGATGCGGGTGACCCGGGTACGGCCGGTCTCGCGCAGCACGTCAGCCGGACCAGGCAGCTCTCCGCCTGTCTGCATCGGCGCCTCCACGCTCGGACCTGGGCGCGGCTCCCGCCGTGCCTACGCCCGCCCCACCCACTCGCGCAAGAGTGGCACCCAAGCCCGGCCCAACGGCATACCAGCTAGCCGGAAGGGCGAGGCTGCGGATGGCATGGACCCCGGTAGGCGGCTGGCCGGGCAGACGGCAGCCGTGCCGGCAGCGATGGTTGGTGTACATCGAGCGGAGCGGTGCGACACCGGAGGTAGCTCATGACCGCGGCAACGGCCCCGCCGGACGTCCTCGACGGCAGCGCGCCGCTCCCGGGCGGCGGCCCGGCCGGGGACCTGCGGGCCGTGTTCGGCGACCTGATGCGGCTGCACGCGGAGGCGGCCGGGATCCAGGCCGAGGCGCGCCACCGGGTGCCGCACGACCTGGACGAACGGCTCGCCGGGCTCGCCAGGGGTCTCGGCCGGGCCGCCGGCCGGCTGTCGTCCTCCTACCCGTCCCCGCACGCCGTCCGGCCCGTCGGGTCCGTCCGGCCCCGTCACTGGCAGGGGTGGGCTGCGCTGACCCCGGCGGAGCTTGAGGTGATCCGGGTGGTGGTGGCCGGCCGCACCAACCGGGAGGCGGCGGCGCTGCTGTTCCTGTCGCCGCACACGGTCAGCTCACACCTCCGGCACGCGTACGCGAAGCTCGGCATCAACTCCCGCGTCGAACTGGTCCGCGCGGCGGTGGCCACCGACATCCCCGGGCAGCAGCTGTAACCCTGGCGGGGCTCGCGGACATCTGATGGGTATGGAGCCCGACCAGGTCGCCCGCTTCGAGCAGCTGTTCGCGGCGCACTACGGCGACCTGATGCGGTTCGCGACGCGGCGAGTGGGCGCGGATGCCGCCGGCGACGTCGTCTCCAGCACGTTCCTGGTCGCGTGGCGCCGGCTCGCCGACGTACCCGCCGATCGGAGCCGGGCCTGGCTGTTCGGCACCGCCCGCCGGGTGATCGCGAACGAGCTGCGCGGACGCGAACGCCGTGAGCGGCTCGGCCGCCGGGTCGCGGCGCACGTCGACGTGGCGGCCGACGACCACGCGGGACCGGTCACCGAGCAGCTGCGGGTCCGGGCCGTGCTCGGCGAGCTCCCACCGGGCGACCAGGAACTGTTGCGCCTGACCGAGTGGGACGGCCTCGACATCGACCAGGTCGCCGCCGTCCTCGGCTGTTCCCCCGCCGCGGTGAAGGTGCGCCTGCACCGGGCCCGGCGCCGCTTCGCCAACCGGCTGGCCGCCGCCGACAGGGCCGACGAGGCCGTCGGTCGCACGGTCCGGCCGATCAGACTTCCCGAAGGGAACGCGACCTCATGAACACCACCACCGGCGCTGCCCTGGCCCGCCTTCGCTCGGTCGATCCGGTGTCCGGCCTGCCCGTGCCGGATGCGCAGGACGTCACCGCCAGGGCCATGCTCGACCAGATCCTCGCCGAACAACCGGGCGGTACGCCGGGTCATCGCCGCACCCGGCGTCGGCTGGTGATGGCCGGCGTCGTCGCGACGACGGCCGCCGCCGTGGTCGCTGCGGGAGTCGTCACCACCCCGTGGTCGCACGGTCGGCCGGCATCCGCCGCCTACGCGGTGACGACCGACGGCGACGGCGCGGTGAGCGTGACGGTGTACTGGGACCAGTTGCGCGATCCCGCGGCGCTCAACGCGGAGCTGGCGAGGCTGGGCGCGCGCACCGTCGTGATGCAGCGCTCGACCGACGGCGCGTGCCGGACGGGGGTCGCGACGGACCCGGCCCATCCTCCGTACCTGGGCATCAAGTTCGACGAGCACCCCGAGCTGCGTGACCCGGCGAAGTTCCGGGACTACGTGTGGTCGCAGATGCCGTGGATCGACCAGACGTACCGGTGGACGGACGGGGTGGCCTTCACGATCCGGCCGAACAGGATCCCCACCGGCGACACGCTGCTGATCCCGTACGAGTTCGCCCGCACCGAACCGGCGGAGCCCGGCGGCACGGATGCGGCACTCTACGGCTCGATGCTCGTACGGGACGTTCCGGCCTGCTTCCCGGGCACCGCCGATGCCGTGTACACGACCAACGGCGTCGAGGTGCGCTGACGGAGCCGGCCCGGGCCGGCCGTCACTCGACGGTCACCAGACCGTTCGCGATCTCGATGAGCGTGCCGAGCGGCAGGACGTGTGACATCAGCTGGACGCCGTCGCCGTCCTCGACCCAGTGCAGCGACGTCTCCCCCGGTCCGCTGCCCCACTCGCCGGACACGCCGCGCACGGCCGTGACGCCGGTGGACTCGAAGAAGGCCGGATGCGAGACGACGCCGAGCGGCGAAGGGCCCTGGTTCAGCAGGAACTCGCCACCCGGCCCGGTGAACCACTGCGTCCAGGTCGGGCCGTGCCCGCTCTCGGATCGCGGCTGCCAGCCGGAGGCGGGGTGGACCGTGAGCACCCGCCGGAAGACCGGCACCGGGGACCCGGTCGACCGGTCGATCACCGGCCGATCGCCCGGCGGGCGCGCCAGCCCGACCGCGAGCAGGTAGGAGAAGCCGGCGAGGTCGAGGGCGTGACCGGGCGGCAGGTCCGCGTCCGGCAGCTGTTCCTGGACGACCAGCTCGATCACCTCGTCCGTCTCGGTGACCTCGGCCTGGTAGCCGCGCCAGCCCGGGTCCGCCGGCCCGCCCGCCACCGGGCGCAAGCCGGTGATCGACACGTACAAGGTCGCGCCGGCGACCCGCACGCCGTGAATCCGCATGCTGCGGCCCAGCCGTCCGCCCCAGCCGCTCACCCAGCCCTCACCCCCACCGAGATCCTAGGGATCACCCCCGAACAAGGCACCGTCGGCGGCGGTTCGCCGAGCAGGATGAGACCCTGGGGTCGCCGGCCGACAGTCACCTGCACGCCGAACGCTGGCAGGTGTCTCAGTCGGTGTGGTGGACGATGTTGACCACGTTGCCGTCCGGGGCGCGGACCAGGAACCGGTGCACTCCCCACGCCTCCGTGGTCAGTGGATGGACTATCTCGTAGCCGAGCCGCTGCGCCTCCGCGTAGGCGCTCTCGACGTCGTCGGTGTGGATGGAGATGACCGCGTCGTCCGCCGCGGCCGCGTCGCGGGTCAGCAGCTGCAGCCGCGCGCCGGTCTCCGGCGAGGTGTAGCGCGCCACCCAGCCCATGTTGAACTCCTCGGTGGTCAGGCCGAGAAAGTCGGTGTAGAAGCCCTTCGCGGCCTCGATGTCGGCCACTCGAAGGTTGGCCATGATGCGCCTGGCCCGCATGCGGTCCTCCTGTCTACGACGGGACGTGCACGATGATCGTCCGGACGGCACGCCTCGCCGGCAAGCACCGGCAGCGGCCATTGCCGCCGCCGGCGGGTCGTGGTCCGGGATACTCGGCCGGGTGAGCTCATCCGGTACGGGGAACCTCGTCACCATCACCAAGGCGCCGCTCGCGATCGAGGACCTGCTGGCGGTCGTCGACGGGGCGCGGGTGGAGCTGGACGACGCGACGAAAGCCCGGATCGCCGCCGGACGGGCGGTGGTCGACCGGGCGCTCGCCGACGGCCAGGCCGTCTACGGCCTCACGACGCAGGTCGGCCACGCCAGGAACACCAGGCTCACCGAGGAGGAGATCCTCGGCGAGCAGCGCTTCCTCGTCATCTCGCACGGCGGCGGGATCGGCCCGCCGCTGCCGACCGCGATCGTGCGGGCCGCCCTCACCGTGCGGCTTAACGGCATCGCCCGCGGGGGATCCGGCGCCGGCGTCGCGGTCGCCGAGATGCTGGCCGCGATGCTGAACGCCGGGGTGCATCCGGTCGCTGCCGGGACGGCGTCGGTCGGGGCGGCCGACGTCTCGCAGATGGCCGCCATGGCCCAGGTGACCATCGGCCTCGGTCGCGCCGAGTACCAGGGAGAGGTGGTCTCCGGCGCCGAGGCGCTGCGCCGCGCCGGGATCGCCCCGCTGGAGCTCGGCGGCAAGGACGGGCTGGCGCTCATCTCCGCGAACGGCGTGTCGATCGGCCAGGCGGCGTTGGTGGTCGCCCGGGCCGCGGCCGCGGCGGAGGCCGCGGACGTCGCCGCCGCGCTGTCGATGGAGGCGATCGAGGCCAACACGTCGATCCTGCAGCCGGTGGTGGGGCGGGCCAAGCCGATCCCGGGGCAGATCGCGGCCGCGGATCACCTGCGCGCGGTGCTCGCCGGGAGCCCGCTGCTCGTCCCTGGCACCGAGCGGTCCGTCCAGGACCCGCTGTCGTTCCGGGTCGTACCGCAGGTCCACGGGGCGCTGCGGGAGTACGTGACCGCGGCGCGGGACGCGGTGACGACGGAGCTGAACGCCGCCGCCGACAATCCGCTCGTGTCGGTCACCGACCAGGTGCTGGTCAGCAACGGCAATTTCCATCCGGTCGTCATGACGATCGCGCACGACGCGCTGCGGATCGCGCTGGCGCAGGTGGGACAGCTCAGCGAACGGCGGATGGGCCACCTCTGGGACGCCTTCTTCCGGCATCCGGTGAGCAGCCTGCCCACGGTGGGCTACGGCCTGCAGCTGCGCTACCCGGCGGCCGCCCTGTTCCCCGAACTGAAGCAGCTCGCGGCACCGGCGAGCCTGGACACACCGCCGCTCGACCTCGACGTCGAGGACCACGGCACCAGCGCGCCGCTGAGCGTACGGAAGACCGACGCGGCGCTCGGCCTGCTCGAGGACCTGCTGGCGATCGAGCTGTTGCTGGCCCGGGACGTGCTGGCGACGGCGCCCGTCCCGCCCATGCTCGGCGCCGGCACGGCGGCGGCCGTGCAGACGGCTGAGCAGGCGATCGCCGCCGCCGACCCGTACCCGGACGCCGTCCACCGTGCCCTGCGCGACCGTTTCCCGGCCCCGCCGGTAACCAGGGATCGATAGCGTGTCGGGAGATCCGCCGGTCGGCGCCCGCCCGGGAGGGCCCGCCGCAGGAGCTGGGAGCTGACATGGACGGTGGGACGGTGGCCGTGGCGGTGGTCGACAACCGCATCGAGGCAGAGCTGATCGCCGGGCTGCTGCGCAGTCATGGCGTCCGCGCCGCGGTGACGGCGGACGACGCCGGCGGCCAGGAACCGCAGCTGCAGCTGGACGGTGTCCGGGTGCTGGTGGCCCGCGCCGACGAGACCGTCGCCCGGGAGCTGCTCGCCGCCGCCGACGACACCGACACGACCAGCGAGCGCTAGTCAGCCGCGCGCGGGGGGCAGCGCCAGATACTCGTGCACCTGGTGGATGCACATCGAGCCTTCGCCCACGGCCGAGGCGACCCGCTTGACGGAGCCGTGCCGGACGTCGCCGACGGCGAACACGCCGGGCATGGTCGTCTCCAGCGGAAGGGGCGGCCGCTCCAGCGTCCACGTTCCGCGGGCGTCCGGCCCGGTGAGCAGGTAACCCCACCGGTCGCGGCCGAGCCGGCCGGGCAGCCAGCCGGTGAGCGGCTCGGCGCCGATCAGGACGAACAAGCCCCCGGCCGGCAGCGAGTCGACGCTGCCGGAGAACCGGTCTTGCAACCGTACGTACTCCAGCCGCCCGTCGCCGCCGCCGCCCACCACCTCGACGCCGTATCGGACGTCCACAGTGGACGCGGCGTCGATCTCCCGGATCAGGTAGTCCGACATGCTCTCGGCCAGCGACCGCGAGCGGACCAGGATCGAGACCTGGCTGGCGTACTTCGACAGGTGCAGCGCGGCCTGCCCGGCCGAGTTGCCGCCGCCGACGACGACGGCGTGCCGTCCCGCCATCGCCTGCGCCTGCACGGTGGCGGCACCGTAGAACACGCCGGCGCCGACGAGCGCCTCGAGCTCGGGAACGCCGAGCCGCCGGTACGAGGCGCCGCTCGCGATGATCACCGTGCGGCTCCGGACCTCGCTGCCGTCCGCGAGCCCGAGGACGTAGCTGCCGCCGTCGTCGGCCATCGAGATGGCCGGGTTGCCGTAGACGAACTGCGTCCCGAACGTCCACGCCTGCTGGTACGCCCGCCAGGCCAGCTCCACCCCGCTGACACCCCACGGGAAACCCGGGTAGTTGCGGATCAGCGAGCTGGTCCCGGCCTGGCCGCCGAACGCCTCCCGCTCGAGCACCGCGGTCGGCAGGCCCTCGGAGGCCCCGTACACCGCCGCGGCCAGGCCCGCCGGCCCGGCGCCTACGATCAGCAGGTCGTACGTCCGCTCCGATGGCCGTACGTCGACCCCGAGCGCCTGCCCGACCTCGGCATTGCTGGGATCGACCAGGACCGCGCCGCTGTAGAGAATGACCACCGGACCCTGATCGGGTCGCAGCCCCAGCCGGTCCAGCGCGGCGACTCCCTCCGCCGAGTCGGCACGGTGGAAGCCGAACGGCACGCTGTTGCGGGTGAGCACGTCGCGGATCTCGTGCGAGCGGGCGTTGTGCTCGCCGCCGACCACGGTCACCGCCTCGAACCGGCCGCCCCGGTGCCGCCACCACTCCCCCAACGACGCGGTCAGCGCCAGGTGGAACTCCTCGTCCGGCGACCAGGCCGGCTTCGGGAGGTAGAACTCGATCTGTCCGAGTGCCGTGGCGGCGAGGATCGGCGCGGTGCTCGACCGGTCCCCCCACGAGATCAGCAGCCCGCGCCGGGCGGTGGGATGCAGCTCCCGGACCCGGGCCAGCATCTCGGTGCCGGTCGTCTCCGGCATCCACTGGTCGGCCAGGACCAGCGGCACGTCGACGGCCGCGGCCCGCAGCTCGGTCAGGACCGCCATCGCCTCCCGCGCCGAGGCGCACGCCACGATCCGGTAGTGCGCGCCGTAGCGCGCCTCCAGCTCCAGGCTGAGCGCCCGCAGGCTCTCCGCGTCGTCGTCGACGACGAGCACCACCGGCCTGGCCACGCGGCCGACCGTACGCGGCCCGACCGGCGGCCGGGCCGGATTCAGCCGCCGGCGAGCACGTCCGGGCCGACCACGCGCACCGGGACGGCCGGCAGCGGCGAGGGTGCCGGCCCGGCCAGCACGGCGCCGGTGCCGGCGTCGTAGACCGCCCCGTGGCACGGGCACCGGAACGTACGCCCG
Source organism: Mycobacteriales bacterium (assembly GCA_036558285.1). Taxonomy (GTDB): domain Bacteria; phylum Actinomycetota; class Actinomycetes; order Mycobacteriales; family CADCTP01; genus CADCTP01. Next base: position 44,476 of record DATBFW010000145.1, read on the forward strand.
TCCGGGGCGATCTCGACCGCGCAGCCGGCGTGGGTGCAGGCCCGCTGGAACCCGACGACCGTGTCGGCGGTCGGGCGGGCGAGCAGCGCCGGTGTGCCGCTGCCCGGCAGGGTCACGGCGACCGCTCCCCCGACCGGGACGTCCGTCACCGCGGCCAGCCGAGCGCCGGACGCGCCCGGGTTCGCGCCGCCCGGGTTCGCGCCGCCAGGGTTCGCGCCGCCAGGGTTCGCGCCGCCCGGGTTCGCGCCGCCAGGGGTCGGGACGGCCGCGGGGACCACCGGCGACCGCGTACCGCGGGCGAGGAGCGCTGCCGCCCCGGCGAGTCCCGCCGTCACCGCGACCACGGCCGCCTGGGCCAGCAGCGCCCGCCGGTCGGGCCGCGGCTCGCCGCCGGCCGGGAACCGGCGGGCCAGCACGACCTCGAGCGACAGCACCCCGCCGGCGCCGAAGAGAACCAGCGGTAGCCAGCACACCAGGAACACGACGTCCGAGCCGTAGTAGTAGGGCCTCGTCGCCCAGGTGACCGTCAGCAGCAGGGACAGCGAGATGAGCGCGCCGCCGGCCGCCGCCAGCCGGACCCGTACGCCGAGCAGGGTGGCCACGCCGACGGCGATCTCGCCGAGGGCGATCAGCACGCCGAGGGTGCCCGCGTGCCCGGACAAGGCTCGCAGGAGCGGACCGAGCGGGCTGGTGTCGCGGACGGCGGCGAGCTGGGCGTGGATCGAGGTCGGCGCCGCCGGGTCGAAGAAGCTCCGGTCCGCCAGCTTGTCCAGCCCGGCGTACGCGAAGGTGAACCCGAGGAACAGCCGCTGCGGCAGCAGCAGCCAGGTCGGGTCGGTGGTCCTGGCCCGCCATCGCCGCAGCCGGCCGTCGAGCGGCCGTACCTGGACGTGGTCGTCGTCCGCGCCGATCGCCATCGCGCCCCTCCTCCGCCGACCGCCGGTCCTCCTACACCGGTCGGGGCGGCCACGTTCCGATGGGAACCCCGGTGGCGGCAGTGGTGTAGAGGAGGCAGGCGGCGGTGTGGGAGCGACGACGTCGGTGCCACTGTTGGCCGACGTCGACCAGTGCCCGAGGGGAGGAGCAGACGGACGACGCGGAGGCGGCGGCCCGCGCCCGCGACGGCGACCTCGACGCGTTCGAGCTGCTCGTCGCGCGATACGCCACGGTCGCGCACCGTACGGCCGCGCTGCTCGGCGGCGGGGACGACGCGGCGGACATCGTGCAGGAGGCGTTCGTCAAGGCGTTCCGCGGGCTGCGCGGCTTCCAGCCCGGCGCGCCGTTCCGCCCGTGGTTGCTGAAGATCGTCGCGAACGAGACGCGCAACGTCCAGCGCTCCGCCCGCCGCCGGGCCGGTGCCTACCTGCGGCTGGCGAGCGAGCCCGGCCGCGGACCGGCCGAGCCCGAGCCGTCGCCGGAGCTGGCCGCGGTGGCGGCGGACCGTCGCGCCCGCCTGCTGGCCGCCGTCCGCGGGCTCCCCGAGCGGGACCAGCTGGTGATCACCTGCCGGTACTTCCTGGAGTTCGACGAGGCCGAGACGGCGACGGTGCTCGGCTGGCCGCGCGGGACGGTGAAGTCCCGGCTGTCCCGCGCGCTGCGGCGGCTGCGGCTGCAACTGGACGAGGAGCTCGGGACGGAGGTGCGCCGTGCCTGACCCGGCTTCGACATCACCGGTGGACAGCGAGCTGCGGGAGCTTAGCCGCTGGCTGGCGGTACCGCCGGAGCCCGACGTGGCGACCGCGGTCCGGGCGCGCCTGCAGGCGGCGGGGTCGGTCGGCAGGCCGCACCACCGGCTGTGGCGGGCTGCGGCGGTGCTGGTCGCGCTCATGATCGTCGCGGCCGGGACGGTGGTCGCGTCTCCGCAGGTCCGGGCCGCGCTGCTGGACGTCCTGCGGGTCGGCTCGGTCGAGGTGCACCCCGGCCCGGCGCCGACGGCCACCTCGCCGCCGGCGCCGGTGGTCGGCCTGCACGCGGCGTCGCTGACCGCGGCCCGGGAGTCGGCGGACTTCCACGTGCTGGTGCCCGGCGCGCCGCTGCAGCACCCGGACGAGGTGCTGGTCGAGAACGGCCCGCGACCGACGTACGTGGCGCTGCGCTACCGTGCCGGTCCGGGTCGGCCGCCGGTCAGCACCGGTGGGCTCGCGGTGCAGGTCGACGAGATCGCCGGCGACAGCACCCGGTTCTACGAGAAGTACCTCGACGGCGCCGGGGCACGCCGGGTCCGGGTCGGCGGCGCGCCGGGCGTGTGGATCGACGGGCCGCACGAGCTGATCGTGGTCGACCGGGCCGGTGAGGTCCGCGTCGAGCAGCCGCGGCTGGCCGCGAGGACCCTGGTGTGGCAGCGCGACGGCGTCACCCTCCGGCTGGAAGCGGACCTGACGCTGGCGCAGGCCCTCGCGGTCGCCGGCGGAATGCGCTGACGCTCGCTGCCGGCCGAACTCGTGTGGTAGCAAGGGGAATGGCCGGCGCCCGGCCCACCCACGACCCGCTGCGCGAGCAGCGGGTGGAACGAGTTCGGCTCGGGATCTGCGAGACCATCGTGCCGTTCGACCTCCGCGTCGGCGCGGACGAGGACTGCCGGGCCGAGATCCACTCCCTGGATCTCGGGATGATCAGGATCGTCTGCGCCGCGGGCGATTCGCTCGAGGGCGAGGTGTTCCGTACGCCCCGGCTCATCCGCGCCTCGGATCCGGACCTGTGCAAGATCGACGTGCAGGTGCGCGGGCGGGGGGTGCTCGAGCAGGACGACCGGCAGGCCGAGCTGGGACCGGGCGCCTTCAGCTTCGTCGACCTGTCCCGGCCGTGCCAGCTGGCCGGCGGGCTCGACGGCGTGGCGGCTGTGATGTTCCCGCGCTCGCTGCTGCCGCTGCGCTACCGGGACACCAAGCAGCTCGCCGGCGTCCGGTTCGACCCGGATGAGCCCAACAGCGCGCTGGTCGGCCTGCTGGTCGGGAAGGTCGCCGGCAACCTGGACGAGCACGTCACCCCGGCGAACGTCCGGATCGGCGGGGCCATCTTCGACCTGATCGTCGCGGCGCTGTCGGTCCGGCTCGACCGGGTCGACGCGGTCCCGGCGGACACCCGGCTGCGGGCGCTGGGCTGGCAGGTCAAGAGCTTCATCGAGGCGCAGCTGGGCGACCCCGCGCTGACGCCGGGCCGGATCGCCGCCGCGCACCACATCTCGCTGCGGTACCTGTACCGGATCTTCGAGGCCGAGCACACGTCGGTCGGCTCCTGGATCCGCGGTCGCCGGCTCGACCACTGCCGCCGCGACCTCACCGACCCGGCGCTGGCCGGACGTGCGGTCAGCGCGATCGGCGCCCGGTGGGGGTTCGTCGACGCCACGCACTTCACCCGCGCGTTCAAGACGGCGTACGGCGTGACGCCCGGCGACTACCGGCGTCTGTCCGTCCAGCCCGACCGATCCCGCAGCTGACTGACAGCGGGCACGGGCGGCCGAGGGTTGTGCACGGCCGGCCGAGACACCGCCGCGCGCGGGCCGCCACCCTCGACCGGAGTCCGCTCGGCGGACGTCGGCGGAAGGGGCCCGGGGTGAGCACATACCTGTTCGATCCGACCTGGCAGAAGGAACGGGACCGGCTCGGTGCCCTGGAGGCACTGTTCGACGGCTCGTCCCGGCGGCTGTTGGCCGACCTCGGCCTGCGCGAGGGGATGCGCTGCCTCGAGCTGGGCTGCGGCGCCGGCGGCCTCGCCGTCTGGCTGGCCGACGAGGTCGGCCGGACCGGACACGTGCTGGCGACCGACCTCGACACGCGGTTCGTCGACGGGCAGGGGCGCGCCAACCTCGACGTGCTCACCCACGACGTCGTCACCGACCCGCTCACCGAGGGGACCTTCGATCTCATCCACGCCCGCGCCGTGCTGGAGCACATCCCGGCCCGGGACGACGTCCTGCGCACGCTGGTCTCCGCGCTGAGGCCCGGCGGCCGACTGCTGCTGGAGGACGTCGACTTCGGCGCGCCGACGGCACCCGCGCTCGCGCACTACTTCTCGCCGGCGGCCGTGGCGGCGCCGACCGAGCGGATCTACCTGGCTGTGGCGACCCTGTTCGCCGCCGCCGGCGCGGACGCGTCGTACGGCCGCCGGCTGCCGGCCGCCCTGACCGGCGCCGGCCTGCGGGACGTGGGTGCCGAGGTGCACGCGCCGGTGGTCAGCGGCGGCACCGAGACCTGGACGCGCGGCTCGATCGAACAGCTCGCCGACCGGCTGATCGGCACCGGGCTGACCAGCCCGGCGGACATCGAGCTGTTCCTCGCCACGACGGCGCAGCCGGCCACGTTCTACCTGCCCCCGCTGATGGTCAGCGCGTGGGGCCGGCGCCCCGCGCGGCTGATTCCGGCTAGCGGAGGGTAGCCACCAGGGTCGGGCTGCCCGGCTGGACCAGCTCGACCCGGCGGATCGCACTGACCGCCAGGTCGATCGTCCGCCCGTACGCGCCGGAGCCGGCGGTGACCCGGCAGACGCCGGCGTCGACCGTGCGGTTGTCGGTGGTCACCAGGCGGATCGCGTACGACCCGGAGGCCGGGGCCGCGGTCAGCTCGACGAACAGCCAGGACGGCGAGCCCTGGTAGGCGAAGACGTGACCGGCCTTCTGCCCGGACGCCTCGGCGAGACCGGCGGCGGTGAGGTAGCGGCCGTCCGCCACCGCGAGGGTCTGCCGGTAGTGGTCGGCGAGCCGGCGGTCGTCGGCGGTGTGCCGCCAGGTCAGGCCGACCGCCAGCACCGCTACCAGCACCGCCGCCAGCACCGCGGCGGCGGCCCGGAGCACCAGCCGCCGGGTGGGCCGCCGCCGGTGGCGGTGCCGGGTCACGGGCAGCGCCGCCAGCACCCGGCTCTCGAAGCCGGCGGACGGCTCGTGCTCCGGGGCGAGCACCAGCATCAGCTCGTCGACCAGCGTCGCCGCCTCCTGCAGCTCATGCCGGCAGTCGGGGCAGCCGGTGAGGTGGGCCAGCGCGCGGGCCCGCTGCTCGCCCGAGGCCACCCCCGAGGCGAGCTCGGGCAGGAGCTCGCGGACCTCCTGGCAGTCGGCACGGTCAGTCATCGGACACCCCCAACCCCTGCCGCAGAACGCTGAACCCCCTGCGTACCCGCGTCTTCACCGTGCCGACCGGGATGCCCTCCCGTTCGGCGATGTCCCGCGCGGTCAGCCCGTAGAGCACCATGAGCACGAGCGGCAGGCTCTGCTCGCTCGGCAGCTTGCCCAGCGCCCGGCGCAGGTCGTCCAGGCTGTCCACATCGGACGGATCCGGCGCACCGTCCGGCTGGCTGTCGAGAGCACTGAGCAGCAGGCTCGGATCGGTCGGCAACTCACGCTGGTAGCGGACGGCGTCGATCGCGGTGTTCCGGGTGATCGTCAGCAGCCAGGTCGTCACCCGACCGCGCCGGGGGTCGTACGCGCCCGCGTACCGCCAGGCCTTGAGGAACGCCTCCTGGGCGACGTCCTCGGCCAGCGCCGGACTGCCGACGATCGTGCGGGCCAGCCCGTAGACGCGCGCCTGGTAGCGGCGCACGAGCGTCGCGGCCGCCTGGGCGTCACCCGCGGCCATGCCGGCCAGCAGCGACTCGTCGGACAGTGAGACCACTCCGGTAGTACGGGACGCGACCCGATCGGGTTTGGTCCGGCCCGGAGAAATCCCGACGGCGGCGACCTCCCGTACACCCGTCAGAAGCGCGACGACACCCGAGGAGGACCCGCATGCCGCGCCATTTCCGGTTTGCCCTGTTGCTCGTGGTCGGGATGCTGGCGGTCGCCGCCTGCGGCTCGGCCGGGGCGAACTCCGAGAGCCCTGCGAAGCTCGCGATCACGTCGCCGGCGGACGGTTCCACCGTTCAGCTGCCGATCAACCTGCGGTTCACGTCCAACGTCCCGCTCGGGCCGCCCGACTCGGGCATGGACCACGTGCACGTGTTCATGGACGGTCACACCAGCGACTACACGGTCGTGCCGACGACCACCTTCCGGATCACGAACCTCAGTCCGGGGCGGCACACGATCGGGGTGACGCTGCAGCACGCGGACCACTCGCCGGCCGGTGCCAAGGCACAGGTGACCGTCGTCGTCTCCGGCATCGGACCCGGCGGCGCGACTCCGGGCAGCAGCCCGACCAGTGCCCCTGGCTATGACTACTGAGCCGGAGACCAGACGACCGCGTCCGATCGGGTCACGACGTGGGCGCGCCGGCACCGTCCAGCGGTACAACCGGCGCACCCGTTGGTTCCACGCCGGCATTTACCTGACGGTGCTGGTGCTGCTGGCCACCGGCTGGTGGTTGCGGCTCGGCCAGGAAGGACGACCGAGCCCGCTGTCCAGGATCGCCGGGGTCCCGGACACCCAGCTGCACACCTGGACCGGCTGGGCGCTCGCCGGCGTGGCCGCGCTCGGCCTCGTCCTCGGCGTCCGCGCGGTGCGCACCTTCGCGGTCGAGACGGCGCGGTTCCGCCGGGCCGACCTGACCTGGTTCGCCCGGTGGCCGCGGGCGGTGTGGACGGGCCGGTTCGCCCGGCACGACGGCCACTTCGACCCGGGCCAGCGCATCGCCAACGTGGTGATCGTGGCCGGCCTGGCCGCGCTGATCGGCAGCGGCGTCGGGATGGCCCTGCTGCACGGCGGGCCCGCGTTCGTCGTGCTGGTCCGGGTGCACCGCTGGTCGACGTACGTGATCACGCCGGTGCTGGTCGGGCACATCCTGATCACCTTCCTGCCGCCCGGTTACCGAGGCGCCTGGCGGTCGATGCACCTGGGCGGCCGGGTGAACCGCGCGGTCGCCCGCCGGCTCTGGCCGGGCTGGCTGGAGCGCACCGGTGGCCCGGACGACGAGCCGACCCCACTTCGCCGGCGCTGAGCTCGCCCGGGGCGAGGCATGCCTCCCGCACCGCCTCCGCAGCGTCCACATCGGACGGCGGGCGGCGTGCAGCGGATCATCCGCGGCGGATGGTGTCGCCCGGACGTCCGGCACGGGCGCCGGGCCGGCCGCCGCACGGGCGCCGTCGAGCCGCCGCACTAGTCCCCATGGGATGAGGCGGCGACCTCCCGCGCGGCGACAAGGTCTGCGCACAGTGTGCGGCGGTCAGGGAGGCGGAGCCATGTCGCGGCCGGTCGGGGCGCTTGGTGTGCTGCTCGCGGCGGTGGTTCTCGGTCCCGCGCTCGCCGGCTGCGGCGGGGGTGGCGGCGTGTCGCTGCCGTCCGAGCGCCCCGGCAGCGGGCTGCCCACGCTGTCGACGGACGCGACCCGACCGACGTTGCCCTCGGTGACCACGCCGACGCGAACGGTGGTTCCGCCGCCGCTCGTGACCACGACGGCACCGCCCACGACGCCGGCCCCGCCCACCACGACGGCACCCCCGACGACGACCGCGCCACCCACCACCGCGCCGCCGCCGACCGTGCCGCCGCCGACGCCGCCGCCGACCACCGCGCCGCCGACCACGGCCGCCCCGAGCTCGACCGCGCCGACCGCGTCACCGACTCCCACGGCGACCGCGACCGCTGCCACGGTGCCGGTGGCGTCCTCGTCCTCGCCGTCGACGTGGGTGTGGTGGCTGCTCGGCGTGCTCCTCGCGGTCATCGTCGCCGTGCTCGTGGTGATGGCCGTCCGGGCGCGCCGAGCGCGGAAGGCGTGGGAGGCACGGCTGGCCGAAGCGGTCGCCGAGTCGACCTGGCTCGCTCGGGAGTTTCTCCCCTACGTGCTCAGTGCCGGACCCGCCGTCAACCGCCACGACGTCTGGGCCGCCTTCCGGCCCCGGGTGCATGCGCTGGTGAACAACCTCAACGCGGTGACGGCCTCGGCGTCGACCGATCGGACGCCCACCGTGGACCGGTTGCGCGCCGCCGTGACCGACGTCAGCGCGGCGATGGACCGCCACGCGGCGGCCGACCCGCAGGACCGGGAGACCCTCGGGGCCGTCCGGCAGGCGCAGCGACAGCTCGAGGAAGCCCTGCGCGTCCTCCAACCGCCACCGGTCAGCTGACCGTGACCGTGACGGCCCAGCGGGTCGCGGAGGTCGGCCCCGGTCCGACGCCGCTGCCGCCCGGGCAGCTCGGAGGGTCCACGGCCGGTCCACAGAGGACCCGGACCAGCACGACCTGACCGGACCCGGCGCGCCGCGCCACGAGGGCGACGCCGCCGACCGGCATGGCGCCGGTGTCCGGTGCCAGGGCCGGACGCGGGAACGACGCCAACGCCCAGTCGCCGTTGAGCCGGCCACCGGAGAGGATCACCTGCAACCGGTCGCCCACCGCGAGGGTCACGGTCGTCCCGTTGTCGGCCGGGCCGAGCCGCACCACGGCACCCGTGCCGGCGCCGCCGCAGGACGCCACGCCGAGCGCGGCGACGACGACGAGCGGGACGAGACTGGTGACCCGCATGCCGGCCACTCCTCACGGGGCCCAGCCCGCAGCGTAGGAACCGTCGTACGAGGATCCTAGAAAGGGTAGCTCGCTGAGATGACCAGCCGGGACGACGTGATGCGGTGGGTGGCCGGGTACGAGCGGGCCTGGCGCGAGGGCGACGTCGGTGCGCTCGCCGCGTTGTTCACCGAGGACGCCCGCTACCGGCGGTCCCCGTACGAGGCGGATGAGGTCGGCCACGCGGCGATCGGCGCGTTCTGGCGCGAGGACGAGGGCGAGACCTTCACGGTCCGCGCCGAGCCGGTGGCGGTGCAGGGCAGGACCGCGGTGATCCGCCTCCAGGTGCGCTACGGCGACCCGGTCCACCAGGAGTATCGCGACCTGTGGGTGCTGCGCTTCGCCGCCGACGGTCGCGTCGAGGACTTCGAGGAATGGGCCTACTGGCCGGGTCACCCGTACTCGGCCGACGCCGATCCCGCTCCGGGCCGGACGCGCCCGGGTCGCTAACCCGTGCCGGCGCGGCAGGCGACGCTGCCGACCTTGCAGCGGTTGCTGCGGGCGGCCGGATACGAGGTCCGGCTGGTGCTGGTGCCGACCGAAGGGGATGGCGAGTTCCGCCGCGCCGAGCCGGAGACGAGGCGGAAGCGCGACGAGCGGGCGCGGTGAGCGGCGCGCGGTGACCAGCCTGCTGGTCGCCGCCGGTGCCGTTCTGCTGGCCGGGCCGCTCCGGCACGAACGAGGGCTCCCGGACCGTCCACATCGGACGGAGCTGGCCGGGGCCGGGATCAGTCCGCGGTGAGGTGGTCCTGGCGGCCGACCAGGTAGGCCTCGGCGAGCCAGGCACGGACGTCGGCGTCGACGTCCTCCGGGCCGAAGAGGCGAAATGCGTGCAGAACGTTGCGCGTGGAGTATTCCTCCACCCGGACGAACCGCGGGTGGTCCAGTCGCCTGGCGAGCACGACATGCCCGTCCAGACGATGTCGGCGGGCGACGAACGCCGCGAAGCTCATCCGGACCTGCAAGGCGATGCGACTCGACTGCGGCAGCACCGTCACCGGCCCGTACCGGCGGACCTCCCCGAGGACGGCGTCGAACGCCTGCCGCACCTGGGGATCCGTCCCGACGAAGTGCTCGTGCAGGTTGCGCAGCGGCCGGCAGGTGTGGGTCTGGTTACGGTTGGCGAAGGCACGTGTACACAGTGGACACACCCACAGCGTTTCGGCCACGAATACCAGGCTATCCCGCCATCCGGTCGTATCGAGCAGAGCCGGAAGACCCCTGTCCCCGGAGGCCCGCGGGCGGCATCGTTGTCCTGTGCAACGACAAGGTCGCGCCATTGCGATCGCGTCGACGGTGTGCGCCGCGGCGCTGGCGCTCGCGTGGGCGGTCACCGAGGCGGAGCGGAACAAGCTCGCGGCCGTCGCACAACGGCATCACGACGCAGTGATGGTGCAGGAACGGATGGTGCAGGACCTGGTCGCGGCGAAATGGGCGATCGAGGCCGGACACCCCGAGCGCGGGCTCGAGATCGTCAGGAACGCGTTGAGTGACGCGCAGGACGTGGTCACCCAGCTGCGGCGGGACGAGCACACGGGCCTGGCCGGCTGGCCGGGCCGCCGGCACTGACGGGCGAGTCCCGGTCACCGGGCACCGGTCCGGCCGCCGGCCGTTCCGCACCGTCCGCAGTGGACGGTCACCCGGACGCGCCGACAGCTCGGGGAACCGGCGAGACCCTTACGGCAGGCTCAGTCCTCGACCCGGAAGCCGATCTTCAGGACGACCTGCACGTGCGCCACGGCTCCGTTCTCGACGTGACCACGGATCTGGCCCACCTCGAACCAGTCGATGTTGCGCACGGTCTCCGACGCCTTCTGGATGGCCCGGCCGATCGCATCGTCCACGCTGGTCTCGCTGCTCCCGACGATCTCGCTGAGCCGGTACACGTGGTTGGTCATCGGTGTCCTCCCGATCGGTCAGCCGTCTGCTTCGGCGGGTCAGCGGCGCCATCCTCCTCCACGCGGGCGGCTCGTGGGGCCGGTCCGGCGCGGACGCGCCGAAGGCCGGGACGCGGCGCCGGCGGTCGCTATCCTGCGTCCGTGGTGAGCCGAGCCGAGGCGGTCGAGGCGTTCACCCGATGTTCGAACGCGGGCCGCTGGGGCACGGACGACGAGCTCGGCACGCTCAACCTCATCACCCCGGATACGCGGCGGCGCGCCGCCGGCCAACCCCATCGCCACGTTTCTAGGCCGGCGCGGATCAGCCTCCGCTGCCGTACGGGCGGGTGATGATCTCCAGCAGGTGCCCGCTCGGGTCCTCCCAGTAGACGCCGCGGCCGCCGTCGTTGGTGTTGATCTCGCCGGACCGGCGCCGACCGGGATCAGCCCAGTAGGGCAGGCCGCGGGCCTGGATCCGGCCGAAGATGCGGTCGAAGTCGGCCTCGCCGACGAGAAACGCGTAGTGCCGCGGGTGGACGGGTCCGTCGTCGTCGGCGAAGTCCAGCGAGACGTCGTTGTCGACCTGCACCACCAGGAACCGCCCGAACGGGGTCGGCTCGGCCAGGCCGAGGATCTCGGCGAGGAAGGTCGCCGACTCACGCCGGTCGCGGACGGACACGATCGTGTGGTTCAACTGGACGGCCATCGCACCCCCTGACCGCGCGACACGCGCCACGTCGTCGCCAGGACCCGGTGAACCTCGTAGCGTGACCCGCCCGTGTGATGCATTGTGCGCCGACGGTCGGGCGGAGGGGGCTGCTGTCCGGACGGGGGCGTATCACGGCTGGATACACTCGTTCATGACTCCACCATCATCGTGGAAGTAGGCGCAATGACCGACGTCGAAACATCCGCCCGCAGCTACCGGGCAGTACGGACCGTGCTCATCGTCATCGTGGTCGCGGGGCTCGCCATCGACGCGTACGTGCACTTCGACCTCGCCAAGGCCTATTCCCCGGTGAAGACCAGCACGCTCAGCCAGGGCGACCTGTTCCGGGCCGAGGCCGTGGTGTCGATCCTGGCCGCGCTGCTGCTGATCTTCCACCCGAGGCGCTGGACGGCGGCGGTCGCCGCGGTCGTCGCCGGGGCGGGGCTGGCGGCCGTGCTCGTGTACGCGTACATCAACGTCCCGCAGATCGGCCCGATCCCGGCGATGTACGACGCCGTCTGGTACACGGAGAAGACCATCTCCGCGATCGGCGAGGGTGCCGCCTTCGTCGCCGCGCTGATCCTGGTCTTCATCCCGTGGGGACGGTCGACGCGGACCACGGTCGGCGCCCACGGGCGCGCCGTCACCTCCTGACGCGGCCGGCGCTCAGCAGGTCCTGCCTGTGTTCAGGCAGGCGGTGAGCTGGGTCATCAGCCGCTCGGGCATGACGTTCTCGAAGTCGAAGTGGTCGGTGATCGGCTTGCGCTGCTGGTCCGGGAAGGTGTCCACGGCGTACGCGTCGCCAGTGGGCACCCGGTAGCTCAGCGTGATCCGCAATCGCGGGATCGGCACCGTGCCGGCGGGGCAGGCGCCGGTGGCCGGGTCCGGGAACGTGACGTGCGAGCGGTGGGTGTCGCTGTCCAGGTCGACGCCGTTCCAGCAGCTCGGGAACTCGCCGACGCGCTGGACCAGCTGCCCGGCCGGGCACAGCGGATAGTACGTCGCGGTGGCCAGGGCCGGGGTTCCGGAGCAGGTCCAGTGCGCGCGGGCGGCGCCGGGTCCCTTCGTGACGGCCTTCGCGTCGCCGGTCACGATCCGCAGGAACCGCGGCATCGGCTGGACCGGCGCGCGGGGGTTGCCGAGGAAGCGAACGGCGACCGCGTCCGGGGTGAGGATGTGGCCCATGTTGCCGTCCTGGCCACCCCCGGCGTGGCCGGCGTCCCGACCGGAGTGCCGGAGGTCCCGGAGCACCGGCCAGAAATAGACCGACTTGTCGCCCCGTACGCAGGTCGTGCCCGCGCCCGCCAGCGACTCGTCGGTCGACGTGCCGTCGGTCGAGGTGTTGCCGACGTAGTCGTGGACGTGGTGGGCACCGTTGCTGCGCCCGGGCGCGGTGATGAAGTTGTCGGAGTTGCGGTGGCCGTTCTCGTTGCGGCCGCAGTCGGCGGCGAACGACCCGGTCGAGGCGGTCGGGCCGGGTCGCGGCGCCGGCGGCACGGCGTCGGCCATCACGATGGGCAGGAAGTCGGCGGAGACCGGCCCGGCGTGCACCGCCGCCCCCGCTCGGGGACCGCTCACCGCGGTCATCACCAGGGCGAACGCGACCAGGACGACGACGCCGGCGAGGGCGTCGACGATGGCGTGCCGTCGCCCGAACGGCCCGCGCTCCCCGCTCCGTTCCGCCACCGGGGCGGCCGGGCTCGCGGCGGGGGTCGAGGCGGCGGCCGGACTCGCAGCGGGGGTCGGGGTGGCGGCCGGGGTCGGGGTGGCGGCCGGGGTCGGGGCCGGGTCGGCGGGACGGTCGGCTATGACGCTCGTCCGGCCGGCGGCGTCGGCGTCCAGGTACGGCGGCATGGGGTGTCCTCCGGTGGTGTCACTGCGGTACCGAGGACGCTAGGGACGCAGGTCGCCGGCCGAATCCGTAGCGGTCCCCCATACCGGCCCAGCCATTACCCATCTCGGCCCCGACCCGGCCTCCGTACCGACCCATCTCGGCCCCGACCCGGCCTCGGTACCGTCCCGGATAGGGTCCGGGCCGTCCGGTCGTCGCCGTCACCCGGAGTGCCGATGTCCACAGCCCACCCGCGCGCCGGCCGATGACGGCGCTCCCCGGCGGACGGGTCGAGTTCGCGATAGTCGACGTGTTCGCCGTCGCGCCGCTGACCGGCAACGCGCTGGCCGTCGTCCCGGACGCGGACGCGCTCGACGTGCCGACGATGCGGGCGATCGCCCGGGAGTTCAACCAGTCGGAGACGACCTTCCTGGTGCGGCCCACCCTGCCCGCGGCCGCCTGGCGGCTGCGGTCGTTCACACCCGGCGGGCACGAGGTCGGCGGCGCCGGGCACAACGCGCTCGGCGCCTGGCTCTGGCTGGCCGACGCCGGCCGGGTCGGCGCCGGAACCTTCACCCAGCAGATCGGGACCGACCTGCTCCCGGTCGAGGTCGCCACCGGCGAGCCGACCCGCGTGACGATGGACCAGTCCGCACCCCGGTTCGGCGGCGAGGCCTCCGACCGCGCCGAGCTGGCCGCGGCGCTCGGGCTGACCGCCGGCGAGCTGGTCGCCGACCGCCCGGCCCAGGTCGTCTCCACCGGCGCCGGCCACCTGCTGGTGCCCGTCGCGAGCCGGGCGGCCGTGGACCGGGTCGCGGTCGACACCGCCCGGCTGCTGACCCTCCTGGTCGCCGCCGGCGGCGAGGGCTGCTACATATACACGACGGAGGCCGGCGCCGACGGCGCGGACGCGTACGCGCGCTTCGTGAACCCGGCGATGGGCATCGTCGAGGACCCGGCCACCGGCACCGCGGCCGGACCGCTCGCCGCCGTCCTGGTCCGGCACGGCGACGTCCCCGCCGGCCGGCCGGTGCTGATCCAGCAGGGCAACGCGACCGGCCGGCCCAGCCGGCTGAGGGTCGACGTCGACCGGGAGCGCGTCCGCATCACCGGCACCGGCCTGGTCGTCGCCGCCGGCCACCTCACCGTCCGGGTGGGCTAGCGGCGATCCGGGCGCTCGAGCCGCGCGTGGTCCACAGGACCGCCGAGAGGCAGAGCAGCCAGCCGCACCACAGGACGTACCCGGCGAAGTTGGTGAGGGAGGCGGCGTCGACGCCGGCCGGGATCAATACTCCGGTCGCGATCAGCACCGCTGCCGCCGCGCCGAGCCAGGCCAGCCAGCGGGGCGCGCCGGCCCGGTCAAGGCCGACGACGACCAGGACGGTGAAGGTCGCGGTCAGTGCGTAGCCGACGGTCTCGCCGAGGACCTGGCCGAGCCAGGTGTGCAGCAGCTCGAAGGTGTGCCGGCCGCCCGCGTCCGCGGGCAGCCACGGTACGACGAGCACCCACCGGGACAGGCCCACGGCCTGCACGACCGCGGCGGCGATCCCGACCCCGGCGATCCAGCGGCCGAGCCGCCCGCCGACCAGCCGGCCGAGCAGCACCCCCGCCGGCGCGAGCAGGGCGGCGCCGACGACGAGGACCAGGAACCAGCCGCTGACCGCCGCCCGGTGCGCCCGGTAGAGGGCGAGGATGTCGCCGGTCGGCTCGTCCAGGATCTGCGGGTAGTCGAACACCGATCCGAGGGCGGTGAAGCCGGCGATGGCGAGCCCGGCGGCGGACGCCAGGCAGGCGGCCGCGACCCGGCGGTCGCGGCGGTCGGCGGTGCTCATCGGACCGTCTCCTTCGCCTCGTCGTACGCCGCGAGGGTGCCGGCCAGGGCCTCGTCGAGGGGCGTGGCGCCCTCGCCGAACGCGGCGCGGAACTTGCCGTCGTCGACGACCCAGCGGTCGGTGAACTGGTAGAGCGTGTGCAGGTAGTCGCGCATCGCCGGCCGGACCAGGCCCAGCAGCCGCAGCGTGGTCGCGCCGGCGGCGAACAGCCGCGGCCGGTGCCCGGCGAGCCGGTAGACGTGCTCGACGATCTCCCGGGTGGTGCGCGGCGCAGCGACCGGAAGGTGCCAGATGTCGCCGGTCGCGCCGGGCCGGGTGGCCAGGGTGACCAGCCCGGCCGCGACGTCCGGCGTGTACGAGTAGCTGTGCGGCTGGTCCGGGTCGCCCATGACCTGGGCGGTCCGGCCGGCGAGCGCGGCGCCGAACACGGCCTCGCCCAGGGCGGAGCGGGTGGCGCCCGGGCCGACGTAGTCGGAGGCGCGACCGATCGCGACCTCGACCCGGCCGGCGCGGTGCGCGGCCAGCAGCTGCTCGGTCATCGCCGCCCGGGTGGCGGACTTCGCCGAGGTCGGCCGGGCCGGCAAGGTCTCCACCAGGTCCCGCCCGCCGGTCGGCCCGTACGCGTAGAGGTTGTCCAGGACGACGAGCCGCGCGCCGGCGGCGGCCGCCCCGGCGAGCACGCCGTCCTGCAGCGGCGGGAACTCCTCCGCCCAGCCGGCGTAGTTCGCGGCGTTGAGGCAGAAGTAGACGGCGTCCGCACCCGCGGTGACCGTGCCGGTGAACCGCGGGTCGGTGGCATCGCCGCCGACGACGGTGGCGCCGGGCAGGACGCCCCGGCCGGTGCGGTTGACGGCGACGACGTCGACACCGCGCGCGACGAGCTGCTCGACGACGAGCCGGCCGATCTGGCCGGTGCCGAACACGACGTGCCGGGTCACGACCGGACCGCCGTCCGGGCGGAGCGCGCGAGCGCGGCGGGCAGCACGAGGGTCAGGGCGGTGACGACCACCGCGCCGCTGGAGCCGAAGACCGTGAACCGGAGGTCGACCTCGACGCCGATCGCCGCGGTGACCGCCCAGCCGAGCGCCCAGCAGCCGGCCAGCAGCGCCGGCCAGGCGGCCGCGACCGGGCCGATCCGCCGGGCCAGCACCACGGCCTGCGCCAGGCCGACCACCGCGCCGCAGACCGCGCCCTGCACGACGAGATCGGACGTGCCGGTGCCGTACGAGACGGCTCCGGCGCCGAGCCCGAGGCCGGCGGCGAGCCCGAGCGCGGTGGCGAGGACCCAGGCACCGACCGCCGGCCGGGTGCGGCCGAGGCCGAGGGCCTGGACCAGGCCGAGGACGGCGCCGGTGACGAGGCCGCCGACGAGGGCCGGAACGGCACCGTCGACGGGGCCGGCGACGAGCCGGCCGGCGACGCCGCCGAGCGGGAAGCCGGCGAACGTGGCGAGCCAGCTCAGCGCGCTGCGCAGGGTGAGGACGGGCATGGTCACTCCAGGGTGTCGGGGCCGGCGTGCTGGGTGGCGATCCAGGCCGCCAGCAGGCTGTCCGGATGGTCGGCGAGGTGGTCCCGGACGAGGACGCCGAGCCGTTCGGTGTCCCCGGCCAGGTGCGTCCGGGCGATGGCGACCAGCTGGCGGTCGCGGCTGGTCCGAGCGGCCAGCGCGGCCCGCTCCAGCAGGTCACCCGCATCCGGCCGGACCAGAGCAGCCAGCACCAGTGGCACCGGTCCGTCCGCCGCGGACGGCCGGCGCAGGGCGTCCCGGACACCGTCCGTGTCGCCGGCGACCAGCCGGCGGATGAGGGTCTCGCTGTCGATGGGCACGCCGGCACCGTCCCGGACGGTCCTGACGCGGCGCTGACGGCGGCGCTGACGGCGGCGCTGACGGCGGCGCTGACGCCGGCGCTCACGGCGGCGCTGACGCCGGCGCTCACGGCGGCGCTGACGGCGGCGCTCACGGCGGCGCTGACGGCGTGCCGGCGATCGGGCCCGCCGGCCAGCCGGTCCGCCCTACCCTCGGCGGATGCTGACCGTCGCCGTGCTCGGACCGGTACGGGTCCACCGCGACGGCCAGCCGGTGCCGGTGCCGGCCGGCAAGACCACCGAGGTGCTGGTCCGGCTGGCGCTCGAGGCCGGCCGGCCGGTCCGGGCGGAGCGGATCATCGAGGACCTCTGGACCGATGCCGCGGCCACCGGTCGCAACACCCTCCAGTCCAAGGTGTCCCAGCTGCGGCGGGCGCTCGGCGACGCCGGCCTGGTCGCCGCCGCGGCCGGCGGTTACGCGCTCGCGGTCGATGCGGCCCAGGTCGACGCGCTGGCCGTGGCGCGGCTGGCGGAGTCGGCCGCGGCCGCCCGGCGGAACGGCGACGCGCAGGCCGCCGCCGACACGGCGACCGAGGCGCTGGCGCTGTTCGGCGGCGACGTGCTGCCCGACGCCGGCGACGGCGACTGGGTCCGGCCGTACCGGGCGCGGCTGGAGGAGGTGCGTCTCGGCCTGCTGGAGGACCGCGTCGCCGCCCTGGTCGCCCTCGGCGCCGGTGCGGACGTGCTCGGCGAGCTGGAAGGCCTGGTCGAGCTGCACCCGCTGCGGGAGGGCCTGTGGTCGTCGCTGATCACCGCGCTCTACCGGGCCGGGCGCCAGGCGGACGCGCTCGCCGCGTACGGGCGGGTGCGCGGCCGGCTCGCCGACGAGCTCGGCCTCGACCCCGGTCCGGCGCTGCGCGCGCTGGAGGAGCAGGTCCTGCGGCAGAGCCCGGCGCTCGGCGGCGACGACGGCGGTGCGCCGCTGGGCGTGGGCAACCTGCCAGGGCTCGTCTCCGAGCTGGTCGGACGCGTCGACGAGCTGGCCGAGCTGTGCGGCCTGGTGCGGCGGCACCGGCTGGTCACCGTCGTCGGTCCGGCCGGCGTCGGCAAGACGCGCACGGCGATCGAGGTGGCCCGCGGTCTCGACCCGCCCGGCGGGGTGTGGCTGGTCCGGCTCGACGGCCTGGACGCCGCGGCCTCGGTTCCTCGCGCGGTGGCCGAGACGCTGCACGTGGCCGGCGGCGAGGCGATGCTCGCCGAGCGGTTCGCCGGCGGCGAGAGCCTGCTGCTGCTGGACAACTGCGAGCACGTCGTGGACGGTGCGGCCGCTCTGGTCGGTCGGTTGCTCGACTCGGCGCCGCAGCTGCGGGTGTTGGCCACCAGCCAGCTGCCGCTCGGTCTGGACGGTGAGGTCGTGCACACCCTGCCGCCGCTGTCGCCGGCCGACGCCACCGCGCTGTTCGCGGCGCGGGCGGCCAGGATGCGCCGCGGCTTCACGGTCGGTCCGGCGAACGCGGCGACCGTCGAGGAGGTCTGCCGGGCGCTGGACGGCCTGCCGCTCGCCATCGAGCTGGCCGCCACCCGGCTCAAGTCGTTGTCGGTGCAGGAGATCGCCCGCCGGCTCGACGATCGGTTCGCCCTGCTCCGCGACCCGACCAGCCGGGCCGCCGAGCGCCGCCGCACGCTGGCCGCCGCGATCGGCTGGAGCTACGACCTGCTGTTCCCGGACGACCAGCGAGGGCTGTGGGCGCTGTCGACGTTCGCCGGCGGCGCGCCCTTGGACGCGGCCGAGCACGTGCTCGCGGCGCTCGACGTGCCACCCGAGTCCACAGTGGACCTCGCCGGCCGGCTGGCCGACCGGTGCCTGGTCTCGGTGGCCGAGGGGGCCGACGGCGCCGTCCGCTACCGGCTGCTCGACAGCATCCGCGCGTTCGCCCGGGCCAGGCTGGCCGACGCCGACCTGGAGGACACCGCCTGCGCGGCGCACGCCGGCTGGTTCGCCGCCGCGGCCGACCGGTGCGCCGCGACCGTCCGCGGTCCCGGGCAGGCCGCGTGCCTCGACGTCGTGCGCGCCGACCGGGCCGACATCGATGCCGCCCTCGCCTGGTGCGCCGGGCACGACCCGGCGCTCGGCGTACGGATCGGGGTCGGGTTCGGGTGGACCTGGGTGGTGCTCGGCGACGGGGTCGCCGGAGCGGCCCGGGTGCGGGACGCCGTGGCCGCGGCCGGGACGCTTCCCCCGGCGGTCGCGGCCGAGGCGCTGCTGCTCGCCGGCTGGCTGGAAGCCTCCGCCGGCGACGTGAGCCGGGCGGAGTCCGACCTTGACCGGGCGCTGGCCATCGCCGCCGGGCTCGACGACGAGCGGCTGCGCGCCGACGGCCGCCGGCACCTGGCCTTCCTCCGGATCCAGCAGGGCCGCCCGCGCGACGTGCTCGCCGAGGCCGCGGCGAGCCTCGAGGTCTGCCGGCGGCTGGGGCGGGTCTGGGAGACGGCCGCCGGCCTGCTGCTGTCCGCGTACGGGTCGATCATGCTGGGCGACACCGCGGCCGCCCGCCGGGCCGCCGAGGAGGCGGTGGCGCTGCTGGAGCCGATCGACGACTCCTGGGGCCAGGTGCACGCCCAGGGGATGCTCGGCGCGATCGCGCAGGCCGAGCACCGGTTCGACGACGCCGTCGCCGCGCTGTCCGCCGCCGTCGCCGAGTCCGACCGGCTGGGCTTCCTCGGCCAGGCGGCGCTGCACCTCACCCGGCTCGGGCGCGTCGAGCAGCAGCGTGGCGACCCGGACGCCGCCGTCGGCACGCTGCACCGGGCCATCGCCGCGGCGCGTCGCAGCGGTGACCTCCGGATCGCGGCTACCGCCCGGATCATCCTGGCCCGGATCCTGCGGTCGGCCGGCGACGACGTCGCCGCGCTCGCCCTGCTCGAGCAGGCCGACCGCTGGTACCGGGTCGCCGGCGGCGGGGACGACGCCCTGCTCACGCGCTGCCTGATCGCCTCACTGACCGCGCGGACCGACCCCGCCGGCGCCCGGCCGCTGCTCGACCGGCTCGCCGGCGAGGCCCGCGACGCCGGCGCGGCGGAGGCCGAGCTCGTGGCGCTGGACGCGCTGGCCAGGCTGGCCGCGGAGGCGGGCGACGCGGACGCGGCCCGCCGGCAGCTGGACGCGGCCGACGCGCTGCACGGCCGGCTCCGGCACCTGGTGGACGACCCCGACCGGCTCGATGCGGCGATCGCGCGCCAGGTCCGCTGACCTGTTGGCCGTGCGTTGACCGGCCCGGTGCCGGTGGCTGACCTGGTCGTTCCTAGCGTGGGCTGTGTCGGTGGGAGGCGGCGATGGCGGCGGCATGACAGCGCGCGGAGTCCACTCGATCGCGACACTGCCGCCCGGGTTGGTCCGTTCGGTGCGGCAGAACGGCTGGCTGGAGGACTGGTGGCTGGCCGCCGGGCTGGTCGCGCTCGGCCTGGCCGTGGCGGTGGGGTGGACGGTGCTCGCCGTCCGGGACCGGCGGGCCGGCCGGCGTCGCCGCCACCCGATCGTGCGGCGCAGCGGGCTCGCGGCCCTGGTCACGCTGCTCGTGCTCGCCGGCGCCGGGCTCGGCGTCAACGCGTACGCCGGCTATGCGCCGGATCTCACCACGCTGCTGCGCACCATGCCGGACCTGCTCGGCGGCGGGTCGACGGCCAGGCCCGGCCAGACCGCGGCGCTGCCCGGGACCGGCCGGTACCCGGCCGAGCTGGTCGCGCTCGTACGCTCCGACCCGGCCGACCGCATACCGCGCGGCGCGAACTGGGTCTACCTGCCGCCGGGCTACGCGGACCCGATCAACGCCCACCGGCGCTATCCCGTCGTCTACCTCGTACACGGCTGGCCCGGCACGCCGTGGGACTGGTTCGGCGCCGGCCAGGCCGGCCGCACCGCCGCAACCATGCAGCGAGAACACCTGATCCGGCCGATGATCCTGGTCTCGGTCAATGCGGGCGCCGGCACGCCCCGGGACACCGAGTGCCTCGACTCCACCACCGGCGGCCCGCGGATCCAGACCTTCCTCAGCGCCGCGCTGGTGGCCGACGTCGACCACGCCTACCGCACGATCCGCGGCCCGGCCGGTCGGGCCCTCGGCGGCGTGTCGTCGGGCGGCTACTGCGCCCTCAACCTCGGCCTGCGCCACCAGCGGGTGTTCGGCACGATCCTGGCGATGATGCCGTACGGCGACCCGGGCCGGAACGCGGTGGCGTTCATGCTCGGCGGCGACACCGCGCTCGGCCGGGCGAACAGCCCGTCCGACTACGTCCGCACGATGCGGCTGCGGGCGCACCAGTCGGTCTTCCTCGCCACCGGCCGGCGCGATTCCGACACGTACCGGACCGTGCAGCTGATGGCGTCGGTGCTGGGCGAGCGCGGCGACTACGTCGGGGTCCGGATCAACTCCGGGCTCGGGCACAACTGGCGGGAGGCCAGGGACGAGCTGCCGTACGCGCTCGCGTTCGCCGCTGCCCGATTCGGCCCGCCGCCGGCCGCTCCGCCGACCTCCCATCGGGTGGCCTTCTGACCGAAAGCCTTCTGGGCCGTGCCGACGATGCGTCATGATGCCCGCCGTCGACACTTACGCCTGGAGGCACGACATGGAAGACGGCGGATCGATGGAGCGCGCACCGGGTCACCTGCCGGGGCGCCGTGCGGTGATCGCGGCGGCGCTGGCGGCGGCCGGGGTGGCGGTACTGCCCGCGGCGCCGGCGTCGGCCGCGCCGGCACCGGCCGCGAAGGGACGGCGGCGGATCCCGGCCGGGTATGGCCAGGTCGACCCGCGGACCGCCCAGCGGGTGCCGCTGACGCTCTCGCTGCGCGACGGCGTGCCGCTGTTCCCGGGGGACCCGCAGTTCACCTGGGAGGTGTTCACGGACACCCGCACCCCCGCGCACGACGACGGCGGCTTCCTGCTCGAGCACATCACCAGCCTCGGCACGCACACCGCCAGCCACATCTCGGCGCCGGTGCACTTCATCCTCGGCGGGAAGCGTCTCAACCAGCTCAACGAGGACTTCACGCTCATGCCGCTCGCCGTCGTCGACGTGCGGGCGCGGATCCGGGCGCACGGTCCGGACTTCTTCATCACCCGCGCCGACCTGCAGCGGTACGAGCGTGAGCACGGCCGGATCCCGGCGGGCGGGTGCGTGCTCATGCTCACCGGCTACGCGCCGCTGTTCTTCCGCGGCAGCGGCGAGACCTCCCCGTACGTGACGACGCCGGCGCCGGGGTTCAGCGGTGACGCGGTCGACTGGCTGTTCCGGGAGCGGTCGATCATCGCCACCGGCTCGGACACGCTCGGTCCGGACGCGACGATGGACCTCGTGCTGCAGGCGACCACCCGCACTCTGCTGCACGGCGGCATCACGCTGGAGAACGTCGGCACCCAGCTGCCGCGGATGCGCCCGCACGGCGACTGGATCGCGGTGAACGGCAACCGGCCGGCGTTCAGCGGGTTCCAGATGGGCTTCACCGGCTTCACCGTCCCCCACCACTGAGGCAGCGGACCCGTCAGCGGCGCGGGTAGCCGTCGGCGGGGAGCGGGTCCGGCGCGGCGGCGTGGGCGCCGCCGTTGGCGGACCGGACGGCGGCGGTGGTGAGCGGGCCGGGCACGTGCGGCGCGGTCAGCCGGAGCCGGGTGACCGGCTCCGGCCGGCCGAAGAAGTAGCCCTGCCCGAGGTCGCAGCCGAGCCGGGTCAGGTCGGCCGCCTGCTCGGCGGTCTCGATGCCCTCCCCCACCACGAGCATGCCGAGCGTCCGGGAGATCGAGACCACCGAGCGGCGCAGCGCGGTGCCGCGGTCCGGGTCGCCGGCCGGCACCGCGAGCGTCCGGTCCAGCTTGACCACGTCGATCGGAAGGACGTGCAGGCTAGCGAGCGTTCCGTAGCCGGTACCGAAGTCGTCGAGCGCCAGCCGGATCCCCCGACTGCGCAAGGCCTGCAGGATCGGCATGGCCGCGTCGACGTCCGGCACCATGCTGGTCTCGGTGATCTCGAGCACGAGCGACGCCGCGGGCAGGTCGTGCCGGGCCAGCGCCGACTCGACCGCGGCGACCAGCCCCGGGTCGTCCAGCCGGGTCGCGGAGACGTTCACGTGCACCGCGAGCGGGATGCCACTGTTCGCCCGCAGCGCGGCCATGTCCCGGCAGGCGCGGTCGAGCACGTGGTCGTCGAGGGCGTCGATGAGCCCGGTGCGCTCGGCCGCCGCCACGAACGCCTCCGGCGGGACCGGCCCGCGCTCCCGGTCCGTCCACCGCGCCAGCGCCTCGACCGCGACGGTGCTGCGGTCGCTGAGCCGGACGATCGGCTGGTAGACCACCTCGACGTCGCCGCGGCGCAGCGCCTCGGCCAGCCGGGTCGGCAGGCCGGGGTCGTCCACCAGCGAGATCAGGCCCGGCTCGTAGCAGACCACCGCGCCACCGCCGCGCCGCTTGGCCGCATACATCGCCGCGTCGGCCCGCCGCAGCAGCGACTCGGCCGAGACCGCAGCGTCCGGCCCGTCCGGCACCACCAGCCCGATGCTCGCCCGTACGTACCGGGCCTGGGTCTCCAGCGGGAACGGCCGGGCCAGCGCCTCGACGACCCGGGCGGCGACCACGGTCGGGTCGCGGTCGCTCTCCACCAGCACGGCGAACTCGTCCCCGCCCAACCGGGCGACCGTGTCCGCCGCCGGGACGCAGCCGCGCAGGCGCTGCCCGACCTGCCGCAGCAGCGCGTCGCCGGCCGCGTGCCCGAGCGTGTCGTTGACGATCTTGAAGTCGTCGAGGTCGACGAACAGCAGGCCGATCGGATGCCGGTCGTCCCGGTGCAGGTCGGCGGCGTGCGCGAGCCGGTCGCCGAACAGCGTGCGGTTGGGCAGGCCGGTGAGCGGGTCGTGGAAGGCCTGGTAGGACAGCGCCTCCTGGCCGCGCTGGACCCGTTCCAGCAGGATCGTGTTCTCCCGCAGGGTCAGGAACTGGCGGGTGACGACGAGCGCGACCACCAGCAGGCCGAGGTAGATCTCCAGCCGGTCGAACATCTGGTCCATCGACGTCTGCACGACGAGCAGGACGCCGACGGCGGCCAGCGGCACGTACGGGACGAGCAGGTGCCAGCGGGTGCCCTGGCGGCGATCCGTGTCGGCGCCGTCCGGTGCGGCCGCCGCCATCGGCGCGAGCGCAGCCAGCGCGACCAGGAACGGGCCGGCGACGAAGCCGACGTCGCCGATCGGCGGCAGGTCGTGCGCGCCGGAGCTGACCAGGTAGGCGAAGACGCTGTCGGAGACCGAGATCGCGACCAGGCCGAGGACGAGCAGCAGCAGCTGCGGGCGCCGCTCCACCCGGCGCAGGGTCAGTGCCAGCAGCGCGATCGCGACCAGCACCAGGTCGGAGATCGGGTACGCCACCGCGACCGCCAGTGCCAGCCGGGTCGGCGCGCCGGCCATGACCACAGCCGACAGCACGGTCGACCAGGTCAGCACGCTCATCGAGCCGACGATCACCAGCGCGTCGAGGACGAGCACCGACCGGGACCGGCCGGAGGTCTCGAAGGAGTCCCCGCGCCGGCGTCGCCCCGACGCCGCGATCACCAGCAGCGACGGCAGCGCGAACACCGGCAGCATCAGGTAGCCGACGTCGGCCAGCGACGGCGACGGGATCGGGTCGAGGCTGACCACCTGCGACCAGGTCCACAGCGCCTGGCCGCCGGTCCAGCCGGCGAAGCCGGCGGCCATCAGCAGCCGCCAGCGGCGCTCCGCACCGGTCGCGCGCAGGCCGGTCACGGCGCAGGCGACGGTCGCCGCGGCGCCGCCGAGCAGCTGCCCGAGGTCGTTGACGGCGCTCGACGCCCGGTCGCTGAGCACTCCGGAGCCGGCTACCGCCACGACGCCGACGACCAGCACGGCGACGGCCACGGCGGCAGACCGGAAGCGGGTCACCGGGCCTCCTCGACGCCGACCGTCCTCGGAGCACTACCCGCGAGGGGCGGCAGTCATGGTACTGGAACACCGGTGCTGTCGGGGGCGTCCCGCTCTGGCGCCTCGGAGCGGGACGGACGTGCTCAACCCTGCGACTCAGCCGCAGCAGCAGCCGCTGCCGCAGTCACAGCCATGCTCCTCGCAGCACGGGCAGCATGCCATCGGTCGGTCACCTCCTCTCGACGGTGCCGGACTCCGCCCGTCAGGGCACGACGGGCGGACACCAGGTGCCCGGTTCCGGATCCGGGCAGGCCGGGCCGGGCATGTGCGCGAGCATGCCGACCAGGTCCTCGCGCAGCCGGGACAGGCGGCGCATCTCGCTGTCGATCTCGTCCAGGTGCCGGCGCAGCAGCAGCTCGGCCGGCTCGCACGGGCAGACCCCGGTGTCCCGCACCGCCAGCAGGTCGCGGATCTCGGCCAACCGGAGACCGAGCCGCTGGGCCCCGCGGATGAACTGGAGCCGGTCGACCATGGCCGACGGGTACCGGCGGTGCGCGCCGCTGGTGCGCGGCGGCTCGGGCAGCAGCCCGACCCGCTCGTAGTAGCGGATCGTGTCGATCGGCACGTCGACCGCGCGGGCGATCTGCGCCGTCGACAGCCCTGGTTCGAACTCGACGCTCGTCACGTCCTCGACGGTAGAACCTGGACCGCGGTCCAGGGTCAAGCGCTCGCCGCGAAGATCAGCCCAGCGGTACGGACCAGGACAGCCAGGTGCCGGCCGGCTCGCGCGGGCCGACGGTGAAGGCGCCGCCGCGGCGGTCGGCCCGGCGGCGCAGGTTGTCCAGGCCGCTGCGGCGGTCGGTCGGGCCGAGCCCGACGCCGTCGTCGCGGACGTCGACCGTCAACCGGTCGGCGGTCGCGGCCACGTCGACCTCGGCGGCCCGGGCGTGCGCGTGCCGGGCGACGTTGCTCAGCGACTCGCGCACCACGGCGACCACGTCGTCGCCCACGCCGTCGGGCACCGCGTCGAGCACGCCGGAGAAGCGGACCGCCGGCTCGAAGCCGAGCACCGCGGTCAGGTCCGTCGCGACGTCGAGCAGCCGGGCCCGCAGCCCGGGCGCCCGCGTCTGCGGGAGCCGCTGGAGCTGGAAGATGCTGGTCCGGATCTGCCGGATCGTGGCGTCCAGGTCGTCGACCGTGGCCAGGATCCGGTCGCCGGTCCCGCCGGCGCCGAGGCTGCCGGCCGTGCTCTGCAGCGACAGCCCGGCCGCGAACAGCCGCTGGATGACGTGGTCGTGCAGGTCGGCCGCGATCCGCTCGCGCTCGTCGAGCATGACCGCCCGCTGCTGCTCGGCCCTGGCTTCGGCGAGCTCGATCGCCAGCGCGGCCTGGTTGGCGAAGCCGGCCGCCATCTCGACCTCCTCCGCGCCGAACTCGGCGCGACCCTGCCGCCGCGCCGCCCAGAGCACGCCGTGCATCCGCCTCGACCCGTGCAGCGGCACGGCCAGGACGGGACCGAGGTCGAGCTCGGGCCCGGGTCCGGTGCCGGTGCCGGTGCCGGTGTCGGTGTCGGTGTCGGTGTCGGTGTCGGTGATCGACTGCCGCAGCGGGATCCCGGTGGAGAAGACCTGCCCGGACAGGGAGCCGCTCATCGGCAGCCGGGTGCCGGCCAGACCCTCGGCGCCGGATCCGACCGCGACCTCGATGAGCAGCTCCTCCGGGCCGCCGGGCAGCACCACGGTGACGAGGTCGGCCCGGGCGATCCGCAGGCTGGTCCGGGCGATGAGCTCCAGCGAGTCGCCGGCGTCCTCCGGCTCGGCGGACAGCACGGCGCGGGTGATCGCCGCGATGGCCTGCAGCCACTCGCCGCGGGAGGTGGCCGACTCGTACAGTCGCGCGTTCTCGATCGCCACCGCCGCCGTGGCCGCGAGCGCCAGGGTCAGCTCCTCGTCCTCGGCGCTGAACTCGCCCTTGGTGCTCTCGGCGAGATAGAGGTTGCCGAAGACCTCGTCCCGGATCCGGATCGGCACCCCGAGGAAGCTGTTCATCGGCGGGTGCCCGGGCGGGAAGCCGACCGACCGCTGGTCGCTGGCGATCCGCCGCAGCCGGATCGGGCGCGGGTCCTCGATCAGTGCGCCGAGCAGTCCTTTGCCTTCGGGCAGGTGGCCGATCCGGGCCACCGCGTCCGGCGGCATGCCGGCGTGGACGAATTCGGCCAGTCCCCCGGTCGGCGAGATGACCCCGAGCGCCGCGTACCGGGCGCCGACCAGCTCCTGGGCCGCCTCGACGATCCGGCGCAGCACGGCCGGCAGGGTCAGGTCCCGGGTGACCATCTGGGACGCGCGCAGCAGGCCGCGCAGCCGGCCCTGGGTGGCCATCACCTCGTGCGCGCGCTCGACCAGCTGGGTGAGCAGCTGGTCGAGCTCCAGCCGGGGCAGGTCCGGGAACGTCAGCGCCGGCTCGCGGCCGGCGGCGCCGTCCGGCTCGCCGTCGTCGGTGACCACTCTCCCCGATCCCGTCCTCGTCCCGATCCGGTGACCTGTCTACCCCTGCCCGCCGCGGTACGTCGAGGGCAGGCCGGCACGCACCGCCCGGGTCCGCAGCTCGGCGGCGATGTGGTCGGCCCAGGCGCGGACGGCCGCCCAGTCCCGGTAGTCCCCGTCGTCGGCGCGGACGAGCCGGACGGCCAGCCGGTCCCGCGCGCCGAGTAGCTCCCGGTGCAGTGCGCCGGGGAACACCACGTGCTCGCGGGCGCCGATGGCGGCGGCCAGCTCGGCGGCGTCGGCCGGCTCGGTCGCGGGCAGCGCCGGATCGCCGACCGGCCCGCTGGAGAACAGCCAGACCGGCCGCTGCCGCAGCTGCTCCGCGTGCGCGGTCACCTGCCAGCGAGCCTCGCTCAGCCACCGTCCGAAGTAGACGGCGCTGCCGACGACGACCGCGTCGTAGTCGGCCAGGTCGCCGACCCTGGTCGGCGGGACGACGTCGACGCCGACACCGGGCAGCGCGCCACGCAGTGCCTTGCCGAGCTCGGTCGCGATCTCGGCGGTCGAGCCGTGCCGGCTCGCCGCGGTCACCAGCAGTCGCATCACGGCCACCTCCCTCGGGTCGTGGCTCGGTCCCGGCTGTTCAGTCCTGGTAGCCGAGCACGTCGGTCAGCGGGCGTCGGCCGGTCGGGGGCGGGGTCGCACCGGGCTGGGGACGTCCGATGCGCATCACCATCTGCGGGTGGTCCGGCCAGTCCATCAGCATGCGGAACCGCTCGCGGACCGCCGGCAGGTCGACCGCCTGGGTCATCGCCGAGCTGGCCAGGCCGAGCCGTTCGGCCTCGACCGAGATCCGCGCGTACGCCTCGCCGGCGCGCAGCCGGGCCGCCGGGTCGTCGGCGGTGCTGAACACGACCAGGTAGACCGGCCGCTCGTCGACGGCCTCGGTCAGTTCCTGGCCGCCGGTGATGCCGGCCTCGAAGTCCCGCACCGGCACCTCGGTGTGCCGCACCGCCCCCGCGGGCAGGTGCGGGACCGCCGCGGCCGGCACCCCGTCGGGCGCGTCGCCGGAGCGTGTCCAGTGCGCGAGCTCGGTCCGGTAGGCCGGGTCGGCCAGCTCCACCCCGTCCGCCCAGGAGAACACCACGGCCAGGTCGAGCTGCTCGTCGGCCCGTTCGACCGCGTACGCGTAGACACCCGCGTCGGTGGCCACCGCGAGCAGGGACCGGATCGTCCCGTCGTCGACCGGCTCGGGCAGGAACGGGCGCCGTTCGGTGTGCCGGCGCTCGGCCGCCTCCGCCCGCTCCACCACCGTCGCGTCCACCGCCGCCCGGGCCGCCGGCCGGATTCGGGCCAGCAGGTCGGGCCGGTCCGGGTCGGGCAGCCGCTCGACCTCGGTCTGCCGGCCGCCGGCCGCGAACCCCAGCCGGGCCAGCTCCAGCGCCGCTCCGCAGGACAGCAGCATCGACCGGCCGTCCGGATCGAGCGCCGGCAGCTGCCGGGACCGGTCCGCGTACAGCTCCAGCACGCCGGCGCGGTAGACCCACCGCCACGGCTGGGAGTTGTGGATCGAGGGCGCGCGCACGCCGAACGACACGGCCCGCTCGACCTCGGACCGCGCCGGCGCCTGGCTGGTGGTGTCGGTCATGACCCGACGCTAGAGCCGGGACCCGGCCGCCGACCCGGGTCGAAGGTCCCTACCTGGCAGGCCTCCCCCGCCGCCGGGCTGCCGAAGGGCATGTTGTCCCTCACGATCGCCAGCTCCCGGCCGCTGTCGTCGGTGATGCTGGTGAGCACGCGGTGCGCGGACGCCGGGGTGTCCTCGTCCGGCAGCTCGGCGTTCGACAGCTTGTCCCGGCCGATGGCCCGCTGCTGCTCCTCGACGGTCAGCGCGTTCCACGCCACCAGGTCGTGCTGGTAGCGCTGCACCATGAGATAGCTGCCACCGGCGAAGGCCGGGTCCTCGGGCCCGATCAGCGCCGCGTCGGCGGCGGCGCGACCGGTCGGGTTCTCGGTGCCGTCGACGAAGCCGAGCAGGTCGCGGAAGTCGAAGAACCGGAAGCTGCACCTCGTCGACCGGGGTGACCGCGCCGCCGAGCGCGGTCAGCACCTGGCTGGCCAGCTCGAAGCACAGGTCCGGGCGGCCGGACCGGATGTGCAGCACCAGGTCGCCCGGCGTCGCCGGCGCCCGGTGCCGGTCCCGGCCAGCTCCCGGAACGGGTGCAGCTCGGCCGGCGGAGCGGAGCTGAACAGCCTCGGCCAGACGCCCGGACCGGCCGATCCACCCGGTTCGCAACCGGCGAACGTCAGGCCAGCGCCTTCAGCCCTTCGCCGGACAGCAGGTACGCGGGTGCGATCGACGCGGCGTCCGCCCGGACCAGATCGACGACCGCGGTGCCGGCCGCCGCCGGGGTGAGCGGCTCGCCGAGCTGCCGCAGGTAGTCCTCTTCGGACAGACCGCCGCGCGCCGCGTACGCGGCCACGGCCGGGCGGCCCAGGTCGGTCAGCGGGGTGAGCCGCGGCAGCACGGCGGTGACGGTGATGCCGAGGCCGGCCCGGTCCGCCTCGTCCCGGGCGTAGCCGGCGAGGAAACGCTGGGTCGCCTTCGCTCCGGCATAGCCGCCGGACAGCGGCGAGCCGGCCAGGGCGGCACCGCTGCTGACGACGACGACCCGGCCGCCGGGCCGCAGCGGCCGGCGCAGGATCTCGCCCAGCCAGCTGAACGCGATCCGGACGTCGGCGTGCCAGTTGACCGAGAACGTCTCCCAGGTCTGGTCCTGCAGCGGGCGCAGGACCGGGGTCGCCCCGGCGACGAGGACGACCGCGAGCGGGTCGTACCGGTCGAGCAGCCGGCGGGCCGCACCGGCGTCGGTGGCGTCCGCGACCTCGGCGGCGACGCCGTCCGCCGGTTCCGGTGCGGTCCGGGCGACCGCCACGACCGGCGCACCGGCCTCGGCGAGCGCGGCCGCGATCCCCCGGCCGAGCCCGCGGCTGGCGCCGACGACGAGAGTGGTCGTGCCGGACAGGTCACCGGTCATCGCTGGTACCGCCCGTCGCGATCCGGTTCCGCAGGCTGGTTTCGACGTAGTGGCGCCAGGCGGTCGAGCAGGCCTGGTAGCAGTCGTAGTCCGGGACGAGGCCGAGGTGGGTGAACCTGACCTCGGTCCCGCCGTCCGTGCCGGCGATGTCGAAGGTGATCTCGGTGCCGGTCCACTCGGTCTTGTCCGCGGCGAAGTCGAGCTCGGCGTCGACGACCCGCCAGGCGACCCGCTTGCCCGGGACCAGCTCGGTGATCCGCTGGGTGCTGCGGTGCACGGTCCCGTACCGGTAGGTGAACTCGCTGCCGAGCTCGTCGGTGCCGCCGTCGATCTGTCCGGTCCACCAGCTGCGGACGTCGTTGATGGCGGCGAACACCTCGTCGGGGCTGCGGTCCACGGTGAACGCGGTGCTGAAGCTCATGTCTGTCTCCTCCTCAGGGACGGTTCGGGAGGACAGACACGGCCGGCCGCGGAAACTGGTCGCCGGAGGAGCGACCAGTTCCGCCCCGCGCCGGTGTCGGTACCGGAGACGATCTGGACAGGAGGTGGCCGATGTCGGCAGAGCTGCTCGCGCGGGCGCGCGCCGGGGACCGGGACGCGTTCGCCGCCCTGGTCGAGCCGCACCGGCACGAGCTGCAGGTGCACTGCTACCGCATGCTCGGATCGCTGCAGGACGCCGAGGACGCGCTGCAGGAGACCCTGCTGGCGGCGTGGCTCGGCCTGGACGGCTTCGAGGGACGCTCGTCCGTACGCACCTGGCTCTACCGCATCGCCACCAACCGGTGCCTCAACCTGCTGCGCTCGTCGGCGCGCCGGCCGGCGGCCGCGGCGGCGCTGCCGGCGCCGGCTCCGGACCCGAGTGGGCTCGGCGAGGTGCTGTGGCTGCAGCCGTACCCGGACGAGCTGCTCGACGGCCTGCCCGACGGCGCGCCCGGCCCGGAGGCCCGGTACGAGACGCGGGAGGCGATCTCGCTCGCGTTCGTCACCGCCGTGCAGCTGCTGCCGCCCAACCAGCGGGCCGTGCTGCTGCTGCGCGACGTGCTCGGCTACCGCGCGAGCGAGGCCGCCACGATCCTCGGCAGCACCGAGGACGCGGTCACCAGCGCGCTCAAGCGGGCCCGCGCGACGATGGACGCGGCCCGCCCACCCCGGCCGGCCGCCGTGGCGGGCGCGGCCGAGCAGGCGCTGCTCGACCGGTTCGTCGCGGCCTTCACCGGATCGGACGTCGACGCGCTGCTGGCGCTGATGACCGACGACGCCTGGGTTCGGATGCCGCCGCTGCCGTTCGAGTACCGCGGGACCGAGGCGGTGCGCCGGTTCTTCAGCGCGATCGACGCGCACCGGCGCCAGATCGGCCGGATGGTGCCGGTACGGGCGAACGGCCAGCCGGGCTGGGGCGAGTACGTCCGCGACCCGGTCGCCGGCGGCCTGCACCTGGCCGGCATCGTCACGATCGCCCTGGCCGGCGACCGGATCTGCGAGATCACCCACTTCGAGACGACCGTCGCTCCCTACCTCGGCCTCCCCCGCACCCTCGACTGACCGGCTCAGCCCAGCTCGCGGTCGATGTCCCGGTAGACCGGGCTGAGCGCGGTCCAGCGGGCGTGCCAGTCGCCGGGTTCGCGGCCGGCGAGATGGGCGGTCAGGTCCTCCACGTGTGCCTGCCAGCCGGCGCCGTGGTCGGCGAGCTCGGCGACCGGGAGGCCGCGCTCCTCGATGACGAGGTGGGTCCGGTCCTGCTCGGCGACGAGGACGGCGTCGATGACGGTCTCGTCGCTCGCGCCGGGCGACATCGTCACGGTCAGGTGGTGCGGGGCCGCGCAGACGTCGATCCGGCCCGCTCCCTCCCAGGAGCTGGTGAACCGCGCGTGGATCAGGCCGCCGAGCCTGAGGTCGCCGTCCACCTCGGCGATCCAGCGGGCCAGCCGGGCCGGGTCGGTCAGCGCGGACCACAGGTCGTCGATGTCCGTGTCGTAGCGGTCCTCCATCCGGACGACGCCCTTGCCGTCGCCGGTGCGGCGGAGGCTCCCCACGATGCGGGTGCTGGTCATGTCCTGCTCCTTCGTTCGCGCTTTCCGCGGGCGACTTCGGTGTGGAGGGCGTCGACGCGCTGCTCCCAGAGGGCGCGGTAACGCCCGAGCCAGGCGTCGAGCTCGGCGAGCGGCTCGGGGCGCAGGCTGTAGACCCGCCGCTGCGCGTCCTGCCGGACGTCCACCAGCCCGGCCTCGCGCAGCACCCGCAGATGCCGGGAGACTCCCGGTCTGGCGATGGGCAGCCGGTCGGACAGCTCGCCGGCCGTGGCCGGGTGGTCCCTGAGCACGTCGAGGATCGTCCGCCGGCTCCGGTCCGACAGCGCGTTCACCACTGCGTCCACAGGGGCAGCGTACCCGACTGGTTACGTAACCGGCAAGGTACCTAGAGGCCGCGGCGGACGACGGCGAGGGCGGTGCTGGTGGCATCCTCGCGCTCCTGTGGCGACAGCGCCCGCAGCGGCCCGTCCAGCAGCAGGCCGGACAGCCCGTGCACCGTCGACCAGGCGGCCACCTCGGCGCCCGGCCGGCGCTCCGGCGGCAGCGCGCCCACCTCGACCAGCTCGTCCAGCCGCGCCGACAGCAGCGCGTACGGGTCGTCCTCGGGCGGCACCGCCTGCTCGCCGGGGTCGGCCGGGTGCCCGGCGAAGGCGGTGCGGAACCAGCCCGGCTCGCTGACCGCGAAGTCGACGTACGCCCGGCCGATCGCCTCCAGCCGCGCCCGTGCCCGCCGGACCGGCTCGCGCACCCGGACGGCGCGAGTCCGCTCGGCCATGAGGTGGGCGAGCTCGGCCATGCACCGCGCGGCGACCGCGGCCAGCAGCTCGTCGTGATCGGCGAAGTGCCGGTACGCGGCGTTGTGCGAGACGCCCGCCTGCCGGGACACCGCACGCAGCACGACGGCGTCGGGCCCACCGGCGCGGGCCAGCTCGACCCCGGCCTCGACCAGGGTCTCCCGCAGGTTGCCGTGGTGGTACGGCCGGCTCGTGTGCGTCTGCATGTTGACAGTGTCCACATGAAATGCCAGGCTCGTCAATGTTGTCAGTGTCAACATGACCTTCGGGAGTGAAACATGGGCGCTTCGGCCCTCCGCCGGCGCTACGCGGTCCTGGCCACGGTGTGCCTGGCCGCGTTCGCGATCAACCTCGACACGACGATCGTCAACGTCGCGCTGCCGGATCTCGCCCGCGAGCTGGGCGCGACCACCCGGCAGCTGCAGTGGATCGTCGACGGCTACAACCTGGCCTTCGCCGGCCTCGTCCTCACCGCCGGCTCGCTCGGCGACCGGTTCGGCCGCCGGCCGGCGCTGCTGCTCGGCCTCGGCGGGTTCGCGCTCGCCAGCGGGCTCGGCGCGGCGGCCGGCTCCAGCGGCGCGCTGATCGCGGTGCGGTTCGCGATGGGCGCGTTCGCCGCGCTGATCTTCCCGACCACGCTGTCGATCATCACCAACACCTTCCCCGACCGCGGCGAGCGCGCCAGGGCGATCGGCATCTGGGGTGCCGTCACCGGCCTCGGCGTGGCGATCGGCCCGGTGACCGGCGGGTTGCTGCTGGCGCACTACTCGTGGCCGTCGGTGTTCCTCGCGCTGGTCCCGGTGGCGCTCGTCGCTCTGGTCGCGGCCGCGATCCTGGTGCCCGAGTCCCGCGACGCCGGCCGGGCCAGGCTCGACCTGCCCGGGCTCGTCCTCTCCTCGGCCGCGGTCGGCCTGCTCGTCTACACGGTGATCGAGGCGCCCCGGCGCGGCTGGCAGGACCCGGCGACGCTGGCCGGCTTCGCCGTCACCGCCGTGCTGGCCGCCGCGTTCGTCGCGATCGAGCGGCGGCGGGCGCACCCGATGATCGACGTCTCGCTGTTCCGCACCCCGGCGTTCTCCGCCGCCAGCGGCTCGGTGACCGTCGCGTTCTTCGCGCTGTTCGGCTTCATCTTCCTGGTGACGCAATATTTCCAGTTCATCCGCGGCTACGGCACGCTGTCCACCGGCCTGCGCATCCTCCCGGTCGCGACCACCATCGCGATCGGCTCCGTCGCCGGTGTCGCGCTCGCCGGCCGGCTCGGCACCCGCGCGGTCGTCAGCACCGGGCTGTTGCTGCTCGGCACCTCGTTCGGCTGGATCGCGCTGTCGCCCGCGTTCACCGCGTACGGGCAGATCGTCGGGCAGATGGTGCTCATGGGCCTCGGCCTCGGCCTCACCACCGCCCCGGCGACGGAGTCCATCCTCAGCGTGCTGCCGCCGGCGAAGGCCGGCGTCGGCTCGGCCGTCAACGACGCGACCCGGGAGGCCGGCGGCACGCTCGGCGTCGCCGTGCTCGGCAGCATCTTCACGTCGCTGTACGCCGACCGCATCGGCTCCGGCGCGTTCGCCGTGCTGCCGGAACCGGTCCGGCGGGCCGCGCAGGACTCGGTCGCCGCCGCGATCGGCGCGGCCCAGCAGGCCACCGGATCTTCCCGGATCGCGCTGAACGACGCGCTGCAGGCGTCGTTCATGTCCGGCATGCACGTGGCGAGCTTCGTCGCTGCCGGCGTCTGCTGGGCCGGCGCGCTCGGCGCGCTGGCCCTGCCGGGCCGCTCCCGGGCGACCGCGCCGGCACCCCGGGCGGTCGAGGCCGCGCTCTCGTGACGGACGCCGGCGAGCCGGCTACCGCGGCGCGGCGGCGGGCTGCGGCCGGCCGGCCCGGCGACGGTCGAGCCGGCCGCCGCGCAGAGCGGTGACCCAGGCGACGAGGAGCAGGTTTCCGCCGATCAGCAGCACGCTGCCGAGGCCGGCGCCCTTGACGTCGGCGAGCAGCGTGTCGCGCTGCTCGGGCGACCAGGCGCCGTCGTCGTACGCCGAGTTCGTCGCGCCGGACGCGCCGATGAGGTGGGTGGTGTGCAGCGACGACGACTTGGTCAGCAGTTGGGACTGCAGGTGGTAGTCGTACGTGGTGCTGACGATCATCGCGACGATGCCCGCAACGGCCGCGACGGCCGCGATGAGCAGCACCGTCGCGGCCGTGCGCCGGCCGCGGCCGGACGACCGGGCCAACGCCCAGGTCACCGCGAGGACGAAGACCGGCACCAGGATCGCCGAGTAGCGTAGCCAATTCGTGAACGGGGTCTGCGCCCGTTCGATCGCGCCGATCGCGCCCTGCACCGCGACGATGACGAACCCGTTCGCCAGCGCCAAGGTCACAGCCAATCCGGCCACGAAGCCCCACGGCAACGGGACCCGGCCGCGCAGGGCCGCGAAACGAACGGTCGGTGGGCTCGCCGGAACGCTGGTCGACACGGTCACCTCGGCACGGTCCGCTGTGGACAGTGGCGTGTGGACCTCCGGGTCGGCTCCTCGGTGCCTGTCCCCGGGAGGTTGGGACGGAGGCAGGCACCGAGCCCCGGGAAGGGTGGGAGACTCCTGCCCGGACGCGCAACCGCGGCGATCCACACGTCACTGCTTCATGCAATCACTGCACTATGCAGATAATCGTCGCGCGACTCAGGAATGCGGCCTACTCCCCAAAATGGTTCGAGCGCCCATCCCCAACATTGGGGGTGCGCGAGGGCTAAGGTCGGCCCATGCCGGTGGACGTCACCACCTGGACCGACATCGCCCGGCCGCGGGTCGAGGTCGCGGCCTTCGCGGCGGACCCGAGCAACGCGCCGCGCTGGTACGAGAACATCGACTCGGTCCGCTGGGAGACCGAGCCGCCGGTCGCCGTCGGGTCCCGGATGGCGTTCGTGGCCAGGTTCCTGGGCCGGCGGCTGGCGTACACCTACCAGGTGCGCGAGCTGGTCCCCGGCGAGCGTCTGGTGATGAGCACGGCCGAGGGTCCGGTCCCGATGGAGACCACGTACACCTGGGCCGACGTGGACGGCGGAACCCGGATGACACTGCGCAACCGCGGCGAGCCGGCCGGGCTGACGAAGCTGGCCGCGCCGGCGGTCGCGGCCGCCATGCGCCGCGCCAACCGCAAGGACCTCGCCCAGCTCAAGCGCCTGCTGGAGGACAGGACCTGACCGGCCGAGGTCAGGACGGAGGTCCTCGGGTCGCCCCGACCCGGACCGGGAAGGTGCCGCGGCCGACCCGGACCGGGAAGGTGCCGCGGCCCCGGTAGAAGGCCCCGCGCCCGTGCCGGCACGCGCAAACGCGATCCGCGTCACGGTGGCGGCCGCCCGCGGGCGCGTCATGCCGGAGCGCCGTCGCGCTGTCATGGGTGAGGACGGTCGCGGACCCGGGAGGTGACGCATGTCGACCGACGAGAAGACGAGCCCGCTCTTCCCGTCGGCCATCCGGCGGGCGTACGACCTGCTGTTGGCCGGGGTGAGCCCGGGCAGCATCGCCGGCACCTGGAACGCGGCCGGCCTGCCGGCCGGGCCGGGCGGCGGCCCGGCGGCGACCGGACGGCGCGGGACCTGGACCGCCGACCGGGTCCGGGCCGTGCTCGGGGATCCCGGCCACGCCGGCGACCTGGTGGACGAGCCGACCTGGCGCGCGGCGACGGCACTGCTGTCGAAGCCGCCCCGGCACGGGTCGCCGGGCTCGGACCGGGCGCTGCTCACCGCGATCGCCTGCTGCGGACGGTGCGGGCGGCCGGTGCGGGCGGCGGTCGTCTCCCCCGCCCGGGTCGCGTACCAGTGCGGCGGCGGCGAGCACCGCATCCACCTGGCCCGTAGCTCCGCCCCGATCGATGCGCACGTCCGGCTGGAGGTGCTGGCCCGGCTGGATCGCCCCGGTGCGCCGGACGTGCTCGCCGACCGGCGTACTCCCGACCTGCCCGCGCTGGGCGCCCACTCGGCCGGGCTGCGGACCCGCCTGCAGCAGTCCCGGCCGGCCGCCGGCGGCGGGCTGGACGCGCAGCTGGCCGCCGTCGAGGACCAGATGATCGAGCACGCCGCCCGGGACCTGCCGGTCTCGCTCACCGGGGCCGACCCGCTCGACCATGCCTGGGACCGGCTCGCCGTCTCCCGCCAACGCGGGATCCTGCTCGCGCTGGCCGAGCGGATCGAGCTGCACCCGATCCCGCCGGGCCGGCGGGCCGGCGACCCGGACGTCCTCCGGCAGAGCGTGTTGATCACGTGGCTGGAGGAGCAGGCCGCGTAATGGGCTCGCCTCCGGGCGCTCTCCTCTGCGTACGGGTCGTCCGGGCGACCCCCCAACAGCCCGGTCCGGCCCGGCCGTCACCGCTCGCGGGTTTCGTTGCCGAGGGACAGTGGAACCCGCGAGCGGTCCCGTGTCCTGGCCCCGCACAGGCCGCAGGTGGATGCTGGCCCCGCCGGCACGGACGGTGCCGGCCGTGGGGGCGAGCGGATGCGGGTGCGGGTCAACGGGACCGAGCTGTGGTTCGACGTCGACGGACCCGGTCTCGTGCCGGACGGGCGCCGGATGCGGCGGCGGCCCACGGTCCTGGCCGTGCACGGCGGCCCCGGCGGCTACGACCACTCCTACCTGGCGGCGCACTTCGCGCCGCTGACCGCGCACGCCCAGGTCGTCTACCTCGACCTGCGCGGGCACGGGCGGTCTGCGCGGACGCCCGTCCCGGACTGGACGTTCGAGGCCTGCGCGGACGACCTGGCCGCGTTCTGCGACACCGTCGGCATCGCCGACCCGGTGGTGCTCGGCCACTCGCTCGGCGGCTGCATCGCGCTGCTGTATGCGGCCCGCCACCCGGACCACCCGGCCGGGCTGGTGCTGCAGTCCACGATGGCCCGGTTCGACCTGGACCGGATCTCCGCCGGCTTCGCCAGGGTCGCCGGCGCCGACGTCGCCGCGCTGGCCCGGCGCGACTACGGCGGCGACCCCGTCACGGACGAGGAGTGGTCGCGGGTGTTCGCCGCCTTCGGCCCGCGGGTCCCGGACGCCGACGAGCTGGCCCGCCGGGTCAGGAACCCGGAGCTGGGCGAGCACGGCATGGCGCTGCTGCGCCGCTTCGACGCGGTCGACCAGCTCGCCCGGATCCGCTGCCCGGTGCTGGTCTGCGTGGGCCGGGAGGACGCGGTCACCCCGGTCGAGGCCGCCCGCGAGATCGCCGACCACCTCGACCCCGCCACCACCAGGCTGGCGCTCCTCGACGACACCGGCCACTTCCCCTGGCTCGACCACCCCGACCGCTACTGGCCGCTGCTGACCGGGTGGCTGGCGGAGAACGGCGCCCGCGGGTGAGGGCCAGGGTCCCGGTCGCGCTCGCCGTGCTCGGTGCGGTGCTGCTCTCGCTCGGGCTGTTGGCCGGCTCGGTGAACCGCGAGGTCCTCGACGGCGCGCGGTTCGCCGAGCACGTCGACACGGTACGCAAGGACCCGCTGGTCGCTGAGCGGGCCGGGCAGGCGATCACCGGCCGGCTGCTGATCGCCGACCCTGACCTGGTCGCGGTGCGGCCGCTGCTGGAGTCCGCGGCCACCTCGCTGGTGGGCAGCCCGACCTTCGGGCCGGTGGTCCGGCTCGCGGCGCGGCAGGCGCACCAGGCGATGACCAACGACGACCCGACGCAGATCGTGCTGCGGCTGGCCGACCTCGGCGTGGTGCTGGCCGGGGTGCTCCGGGCGGTGGCGCCGGCCGAGGCGGCGAAGATCCCGCCCGACCTCAACCTCACCCTGGCCGAGCTCGGTGCGCAGACGCCGGCCGCGGACACGCTCCGGCTGATCCGGACCGTCGGCCTGCTGTCCTGGCTGTTCCCGCTGCTGGCGCTGGTCGCGTTCGGGGTGGCGGTCGGCATCGGCACCGACCGGCGGCAGGAAACGGTGACCGTCGGCCGCGGCATCCTCGCCGCCGGCGTCGTCGTCGGCGTGGTGGCGGTCGCGGCTCGCATCGCCGCCGCCGCGATCGACACCGGCGGCCTGCGCGGCGCGGTCGCGGCCGCGGCGCTGCGCACGTTCGGCGGCACGCTGTGGTGGGTCGCCGCCGTACCGGCCGCCGCCGGCCTGCTGCTCGCCGGCGCCGCGTCCGGCCGGTTGCCCCGGCTCGACCTGGCGACCGCCCGGCGGGCGTGGGCCTGGCTGACCCCGCAGGCCCCGCGGCCCTGGGTGCACGTCGCCCGCGGCGCTGCGGTGCTGCTGATCGGCCTCGGCCTGCTCATCCGGCCGCTGCTGGTGGCCGGGATCGCCGCCGTCGCCGCCGGGATCCTGCTCACGGTCGGCGGGGTCGGCGAGCTGACGGCGGCACTGGGCGGCGGCGCCGAGCTGCCGGACGCGGGCCGGGTCCGCCGCGCCCTCGGGCCGCGGTGGCGACCGGCGGTGGCGACCGGGATGGTCGGGCTGCTGGGGCTGATCACCGTGCTCGGGATCGGCGCGATCCCCCAGGACCGGACGCTGCCGGTGGCCGCCGCCGACGCCGGCACCGCCTGCAACGGGCACGTCGAGCTCTGCGGGCGGCCGTACGACGACGTTGCGTTCCCGGCCACGCACAACGCGATGTCCGCGGCTGACGCGCCCGGCTGGTTCATCCCGGAGCAGCCGACCGGGTTGGTCGGCCAGCTCGACGCGGGCATCCGGGTGCTGCTCGTCGACACCTGGTACGGCCAGCGCACCGACCGCCCCGGCCTGGTCGCGACGGCGCTGGACAGCCGGCCGGCGGCCCTGGCGGCGGCCGAGCGCGACTTCGGCCCGCAGGCCGTGCAGAGCGCGTTGCGGATCCGGGACGCGGTGACACTCCGCCGGACCGGGCCGCCGACGCCGTACCTGTGCCACGGGCTGTGCGAGATCGGCGCCACCGAGCTGCAGCCGGAGCTGGTGGCCGTACGGGCCTGGCTGGACGCGCACCCGCGCGAGGTGGTCACGTTCATCGTCGAGGACGAGGTCACGCCGGCCGATACCGCCGGGGTGTTCGACCGGGCCGGGCTGACCCCGCTGGTGCATGCCCAGCCGCTCGGCCGGCCGTGGCCGACGCTCGGGCAGATGATCGACTCGGGCCGGCGGGTGGTGGTGATGATGGAGCGGCACGGTGGCGGCCCGGCGCACCCGTGGCTGCTGCCGGCGTTCAGCTACGTGCAGGACACGCCGTTCACCAACCCGACCGTGGCCGACCTGCGCTGCGACCGGCTGCGCGGCACCGCAGACGGCTCGCTGCTGCTGGTGAACTACTGGCTGGCCAACTTCCAGTCGCTGGTCAGCGACGCCCGGAAGATCAACGCGCTCGGCGTGCTGGGGCCGTACCTGGCCCGGTGCGAGAAGGAGCGCGGGATGCTGCCGAACTTCGTCGCGGTCAACTTCTTCGACCAGGGCGACCTGTTCCGCGCGGTCGACCGGCTCAACGGCCTCCGCTAGCCGCCGACCGTGTGCTGTCCCGCCGGGCCTGCCGGCGGGCACCGGTCGCCAGCGTCGAGGCGTCCCGCTTCCGCCGGTCCGGCGCGTCGCGGGGAACCGCCCGCGGCCGGCTCGCCGGCGCCGCGTCGGACCCCTGGTCCGGACCGCGCCGCGGCCCGGCCGACCGCTCGGCCCTGGCCGCGGCGACCCGCTCGGCCCGCAGTGCGGTGGCGCTGGCCCTGGCCGCCGCAGCCAGGGCCCGGCTGACCCGGGCCAGCGCGTCCTCGAAGACCTCCGCCTTCGCGGCGTTGCGGGCGTTGCGCTCCTTGGCCATGCCCCGGCCGCCCTTGGCCCCGACCTTGGCGGCGCCGGTACGGCGGTAGATGTTCACGTGCTTCGTCCGCGCCCGGCGGATCCGGTCATGCAGCGCAGCCAACCCGTCCTCGTCCAGGCCGGCGAGCCGGTCCCGATCGGTCTCGCGGACGAGGGCGAGCTCGGCCTCGGTCAGCGAGTTCGTGATCGCCAGGGTCATCAGAACCTCCAGAACAACCGGTACGGGACTGCGCGTCAGTTGGTCGCGGTCGATGCGGCGCCGAGCGTCACGGTGGCCTCCGCAGTGTTGCCGTCCCGGCGGTAGGTCACCCGCAGCCGATC
>DATBFW010000146.1:0-5995 GCA_036558285.1 Mycobacteriales bacterium
CCTGACCAACCCGGGCACGATCGGCACCGAGCACTCGGTCCCGCGCCTGATGCAGGGCCAGGGCACGATCATCGGCGTCGGTGCGATGGAATACCCGGCCGCGTTCGCCGGGATGAGCGAGGAGGCCCTCGCGCAGAACGCCGTGAGCCGCACGGTCACGCTCACCTCGACGTACGACCATCGGATCATCCAGGGCGCGCAGTCCGGCGAGTTCCTCAAGCGGATGCACGAGCTGCTGCTCGGCGGCGACGGCTTCTACGACGGGATCTTCCGCTCGCTGCGCATCCCGTACGAGCCGGTCCGCTGGGTGCAGGACCAGACGTTCAGCCACGAGGGCCAGATCGACAAGGCGGCCCGCGTGATCGAGCTGATCAACGCCTACCGCACCAACGGCCACCTGATGGCCGACACCGACCCGCTTGACTACCGCATCCGCAGCCACCCAGACCTCGACGTCATCAAGCACGGCCTCACGCTGTGGGACCTCGACCGCACGTTCCCGGTCGGCGGGTTCGCCGGCGAGCGGACGATGACGCTGCGGGACATCCTCGGCGTGCTGCGCGACGCCTACTGCCGCCGCGTCGGCGTCGAGTACATGCACATCACCGACCCGGAGGAGCGGGTCTGGCTGCAGCAGCGGATCGAGGTCAAGCACGACCTGGTCGACCGTGAGGAGCAGAAGCACGTGCTCGGCCGGCTCAACGCGGCCGAGGCCTTCGAGACGTTCCTGCAGACGAAGTACGTCGGCCAGCGGCGGTTCTCGCTGGAGGGCGCCGAGTCGGTGATCCCGCTGCTCGACGCGGTGCTCGGCGCGGCGGCCGCGCAGGAGCTGGACGAGGTCGTCATCGGCATGCCGCACCGCGGCCGGCTCAACGTGCTGGCCAACATCGTCGGCAAGTCGTACGGGAAGATCTTCGCCGAGTTCGAGGGCAACATCGACCCGCGCTCCAGCCACGGCTCCGGGGACGTGAAATACCACCTCGGGTCGGGCGGCGAGTTCAAGAGCCGCACCGGCGCGACGGTCAAGGTCTCGCTCACCGCCAACCCGTCCCACCTGGAGGCGGTCGACCCGGTGGTCGAGGGCATCGTGCGGGCCAAGCAGGACCAGATCGACAAGGGCGAGGCCGGCTTCACCGTGCTGCCCGTGCTCATGCACGGCGACGCCGCGTTCGCCGGCCAAGGCGTGGTAGCCGAGACGCTCAACCTCTCCCAGCTGCGCGGCTACCGCACCGGCGGCACCGTGCACGTGGTGGTGAACAACCAGGTCGGCTTCACCACCTCGCCGGCCGCGGCCCGGTCCAGCATCTACTCGACCGACGTGGCCCGGATGATCCAGGCCCCGATCTTCCACGTGAACGGCGACGACCCCGAGGCGTGCGTGCGGGTGGCCACGCTGGCCGTCGAATACCGCCGGGAGTTCAAGAAGGACGTCGTCATCGACATGGTCTGCTACCGGCGGCGGGGCCACAACGAGACCGACAACCCGTCGTTCACGCAGCCGCTGATGTACGACATCATCGACAAGAAGCGTTCGGTCCGGAAGCTCTACACCGAGGCGCTGATCGGCCGGGGGGACATCACCCTGGAGGAGGCCGAGGAGGCGCTGCGCGACTTCCAGGAGCAGCTGGAGCGGGTCTTCGCCGAGACAAGGGACGCGACCGGGCAGGCGAGGCCGGCCCCGGACATGACCCCGCCGGCGATGAAGCCGGTCGACACGGCGATCACGGTCGAGACGATGAAGCGGATCGGCGACGCGTTCGTCTCGCTGCCGGACGGCTTCGAGGTGCACCCGCGGCTCAAGCCGCAGCTCGACCGGCGAGGCGCGATGCCGACCGAAGGGCACATCGACTGGGCCTTCGGCGAGCTGCTCGCGTTCGGCGCGACCGTGCTCGACGGGGTGCCGGTACGGCTGGCCGGCCAGGACAGCCGGCGCGGCACGTTCTCGCAGCGGCACTCGGTGCTCATCGACCGCAACAGCGGCGACGAGCACACCCCGCTGAAATACCTGGACGAGGACCAGGCACAGTTCTGGGTGTACGACTCGCTGCTGAGCGAGTTCGCCGCGGTCGGCTTCGAGTACGGCTACTCCGTCGCCAACCCGGACGCGCTGGTCTGCTGGGAGGCGCAGTTCGGCGACTTCGTCGACGGCGCGCAGACGATCACCGACGAGTTCATCTCGTCCGGCGAGGCGAAGTGGGGCCAGCGGTCCCGGGTCACGCTGCTGCTGCCGCACGGGTACGAGGGCCAGGGCCCGGACCACTCCTCGGCGCGGATCGAGCGGTTCCTGCAGCTGTGCGCCGAGGACAACATGACGGTGGCGAACTGCACGACCCCGGCGAACTACTTCCACCTGCTGCGCCGGCAGGCGCTGGCCGGCATCCGGCCGCTGGTGGTGTTCACCCCGAAGTCGCTGCTGCGGCTGCGGGCGGCGACCTCGACGGTGGAGGAGTTCACCGGTGGTGGGTTCCAGCCGGTGCTCGCCGACCCCGAGGCGCCGGCGGCGTCCGAGGTGAGCAAGGTGCTGATCTGCTCCGGCCGGGTCTTCTACGACCTCGCCGCGCACCGGAAGCAGAACGAGGTACGGGACACCGCGATCCTGCGGCTGGAGCAGCTGCACCCGTTCCCGGCCGAGGCCCTGACCGAGGCGCTCTCGGCGTACCCGTCGGCCGAGGTGCGGTGGGTGCAGGAGGAGCCGGAGAACATGGGTGCCTGGACGTACGTGGCGTTCCGGCTGCCGGCGCTGCTCGGTGGCCGGCCGCAGCTGACCGTGCGGGCCCGT
Source organism: Mycobacteriales bacterium (assembly GCA_036558285.1). GTDB lineage: Bacteria > Actinomycetota > Actinomycetes > Mycobacteriales > CADCTP01 > CADCTP01. The sequence continues at coordinate 2,780 of DATBFW010000146.1, forward strand.
CCCGCTTCCGCGTCGCCGGCCACCGGGTCCGGAAAGGCGCACGAGGAGCAGCAGCGCGCCGTCATCGCGGCGGCGTTCGCGGACTGACGGGACCGAGGGTGTACGCGACCGATCGCGGTATCGAGGAGCTGGCCGACCGGCGGGGCGAGCAGGAGGTCACGCTCGCCTGGCTGGCCGACCGGCTGCAGACCTTCGTCGACCTCAACCCCGAGTTCGAGACCGCCGTCGAGCGCCTCGCCACCTGGCTGGCCCGCACCGACGAAGACGACCTCGACTAGGAACGGTCGTCGGGGCGGATGAGGGGTAGCGGGTCGGCGTGCGGGAGGGGTGGCGGCGGCTGCGCAGGCTCGGCCTGCGCCGCTGGCTGACGCTCGAACGCGACACTCTGCTCCGGATCGCGAAGACCGCCCTGGCCGCGACCGTGGCCTGGGAGCTGTCGATCGTCCTGCTGCACAGCACGCTGCCGGCGCTGGCCGCGCTCGGCGCGATCCTCACCGTGCAGGTGACGGTCAAGCAGACGGTCACCTTCGGCGTCCAGCAGGTGGTCGGCGTGACCGTCGGCGTCGGCGGCGCGCTGGTGCTGGTCGGCATCCTCGGCGTGCACCTGTGGACGGTGGCGCTGCTGATCCTGGCTGCGCTGGTCGTCGGGAACCTCCTCCGGCTGGGCCGGCAGGCCAACCAGGTCGCGATCTCCGCGGTGCTGGTGCTCGCCCTCGGCACCGGCTACGGCAGCGTGCGGATCGTCGACACCCTGCTCGGCGCGGTCGTCGGCGTGCTGGTCAACGCACTGCTCGCGCCGCCGACGCACGTGCGGTCCGCGGCGGTGGAGATCGCCCGGGTGGCCGAGGACCTCGGGCTGCTGCTCACCGACATGGGTCAGGGCCTGCGCCGCGGCTTCGACCCGGCCACTGCCCGCGGCTGGCTGCACCGGGCCCGCGACCTTGACGCGGCCAGGGCGCGGGCCGGCGACGCGGTCCGCCGCGGCGACGAGAGCCTGGTCTACAACCCGCTCGCCCGCGACGAGGCCGAGGCGGTGGCCAGGATGACCGAGGCGCACACCGCGCTGGAGCACGTCGCCAACCAGATCCGCGGCATCGCCCGGACCCTGGCCGACCTGCACGGCGACCCCAGCGCGGCGCCGGTGTTCGAGGCGCTGGCCGACCCGCTGGAGCAGGCCGGTACGGCGGTGGCCGCGTTCGGCCGGGCGCAACTGGCCGTGCCCGGCACCCGGGCCCGGGACGAGCTGCGCCGGGCGCACGACGCCGCGGCCGCCGGCCTGGAGAAGGTGTCGGCCGTGCTCGCCGGCCTGCCGTCCGAGCAGGACCCGCGCATGCTGGTGTCGGTCTACATCGACGCCGGCCGGATGCTGCACGAGATCGACCCGACCGACGGCGCCCACACCGGCGCGGTCTAGTACGCCCAGCGGTACTGCGGCGGCGGCGGCGCCGGCGGTGGTCGGAGCCACTTCCCGAACGCGAGCACGGTCAGCACCCCGAGCACGAACCCCACTACGTGCACCAGGTAGGCCACGGACCCGCCGCCGGACATGCCCACCCCGTACGCGTAGACGGCCTGCAGCAGGAAGTAGAAGCCGAGCACGATCCAGGCCGGCAGCCGGAGCGGGAAGAAGAACAGGAAGCTGACCAGGCCGATCACCTTGGCCCGCGGGAACAGCAGCAGGTACGCCCCGAGCACGCCGGAGATCGCTCCGGACGCCCCGACCAGCGGCTCGGTGTCGGCCGGCCGGAAGAGCGCGTACACGTTCGTGGACACCGCGCCGACCAGCAGGTAGAAGATCAGGTACTGCAGCCGGCCGAACCGGTCCTCGACGTTGTTGCCGAAGACCCAGAGGAACAGCATGTTGCCGAGCAGGTGGGCCCAGCCGCCGTGCACGAAGATCGACGTGATCGACGACAGCCACGGCCGCTTGTCGTAGTCCGGCGCGACCTGGAAGCACTGCCCCTCCCCGGCCGCCGGCCCGTACGTGTAGGGCAGCGGGCGGTTGTGGGTGAGCTCGATCGGCACCGCACCCCATTCCAGGAAGTACGCCTGCTGCCGGCACAGCTCGGCGGTCGACGGGGTGCCGAAGATCGGGCCGCGGGCCACCGGCGAGAGCAGGAACGCCAGCACGGTCACCCCGATCAGCGCCCAGGTCACGTACGGCCGGCGCCGGGTCGGGTTGCTGTCGTAGATCGGGATGACCACCCACAGAGCCTACGAGAGCGTGGTTATCCCATCCTCGGGCTCGAGCCGGCCGCGCCGGACCCGCGCCGACAGCTCGTACGCGCCCCGCACGAGGGCGCGCTGGTCCGGTGGCCAGCTCCGGGACTCCGCCAGCAGCGCCGGCCAGTCGACCGAACGGTGGGCGAGGTCGACGAACGGCGCGGCGCGCGTGCGCACCGCCGGGGCGCCGAGCAGCACGACGACCACCGCCCACGGCCGGTCCCGGGACAGGGAAGGCGGCAGGTCGTCCCAGGACCCGGCCGGCCGCTCCGGCTCGGCCTGGGACGGGTGAGCCGGCGCGGCGGTCCGGGCGTCGGGTCCGGCGACGGGCGCCAGCGGCATGGCCCGGGCGGCGGCGCGGCGCTCGGCGTGCCTGCGCCCGCGGCGCCGGCCGGCGCCGATCAGGGCGTACCAGAGCGCGGCGACGACGGCGCAGTAGAGCACGACGGCTCCCACCACCATGCAGATCGCGCGCAGCACTCCGAGCACGTCGAGCCTCCCCGGGAGGACGGTCCAGCCTGGTCGTACCGCCCGGCAGCTGGCACTAATCACTCTATGCTCATGTTCGTAACGGAGCAGCAACCGGATTTAGTCGCGCCGCCCGCGGAGCTAGCGCAACGATGCTCCGTTCGTGTTAAGGATCAGGCCACGCGGGTGCGCTGCTAGGTTGCCCACCGTGAAGGTGCGCGAGCTCGGCATCCCGGACGCCTACGAGATCAGCACGGACGTCTTCCCGGACGATCGCGGCCTGTTCGTCAACCCGTTCCGGGCGGAGGCGCTGGCCGAGGCCCTCGGCCGCCCGCTGCACGTGCGCCAGACCAACCACAGCGCCTCGAAGCGCGGTGTCGTGCGCGGCGTGCACTTCTCGATGCTGCCGCCCGGCCAGGCCAAGTACGTCTACGTCCCCCGTGGCGCCGCTCTCGACCTCGTGGTGGACATCCGGATCGGCTCGCCGACGTACGGGCAGCATGATGTGGTCCGGCTCGACGACCG
>DATBFW010000147.1:0-8062 GCA_036558285.1 Mycobacteriales bacterium
CGCCCGGGTGCGACCAGGCCAGCCACGCCGAGTCGGGCGACCAGGCCAGGCCGGTCGCGTCGCTGAACTCGGACCGGGCGACCTCGCGGACCTCGCCGGCGGCCACGTCGGCGACCAGCACCCGGCCGTCGTGCGCGGCCACCGCCAGCCGGCTGCCGTCCGGGGACGCGGCCAGCTCCAGCACGCGGCCCAGCTGGCCGCCGCCGAACCGCCGCGGCGGAGCGCTGCGGTCGGCCGGGGCGACCTCGATCGCGTCGTCGCCGTCGGCGTCGGTGATCCAGGCCACCTCGGGCACCGCGTTCTCCGCGGCGGCGGCCGGGCCGAGCACCTGTGGCAGCCTGGCCCGTACGCCCGGGGTGTCGGCGAGCGCCGGGGCCGGGCCGTCCCGGGTGGTCAGCCAGTGCACGGTGCCGAGCACCTCGACCGCGCTGGCCCGGCCGGTGCGGTCGGCCGCGAGGTCGCCGACCTTGTCGCCGGAGCCGAGCGGGCGGGGCCGACGGCCCGTACGCGGGCCGGCCAGGTCGATCTCCAGCATCCGCGGCTGCCCGTCCAGCCCGTCGAGCAGCCAGAGGTCGCCGTGCACCTGCCAGATCAGCCGGGTGCCGTCGGTGCGCAGCGCCCGCGCGTACGCATCGGAGTGGTCGCTGTGCCGGCGCAGGTCGGTGCCGTCCGGGCGGACCGAGTAGACGTTGCCCCAGCCCTCGTGGTCGGAGATGAACACGACCCGGTCGCCGACCCAGTCGGGGTCCTCCAGCTGCGCCGGGTTGTCGCCGAGCAGCCGCTCGAACGTGCCGCCGCCGTCGCGGTCGATCCAGAGCTTGCCGGCCGTGCCGCCGCGGTAGCGCTGCCAGGTCGCGCCCGCCCGCCGCTGGTCGGTGCCGAGCACGACCGCTCCGCCGGGGCCGGGGGAGACCGCATAGCACGGCCCGTACGGCAGGCGCTCGGGGGCGGCCGAGCCGTCGAGCGGCAGCGCCCAGGACCAGACCCGGCTGCGGAACGCCTCGCCGGCGGAGGTGCTGGCCACCATCCGGCCGTCGGGGAGCCAGCCGGCAACCCGGGTGTGCGGATCGCCCCAGTGGGTCAGCCTGGTGGACGGGCCGCCCGCGACCGGCACCGCGTGCACCTCCGGCGCGCCGTCCTGGGTGCTGGCGAACACGACCGTGTCGCCGGCCGGCGCCAGCTGCGTGCCGGACACCGGCACGCCGTCCGCGGTCAGCCGCCAGGCCCGGCCGCCGGCGGCGTCGGTCAGCCAGACGTCGTTCTCGGCGACGAACGCGATCCGGTCGCCGCGGATGCTCGGAAAGCGGAGGTACGCCCGATCTGCAGTCACCGGCACAACCTAGTGCCCCGCGTCGGAGGTCTTGTGCCGCCGCCCGGTGATCCAGGCGGCGTCCGGCAAGGCGGAGGAGTGGCCGATACCGGGGTTGTATCGGCAGCGACGACACGCTGCCGGTCGTCGTCTGGGCGCCGGGAGGTGGTGCAAGGACTTCTGACGCGGGGCACTGACCACTCCCGCCGACACATTTGTCCGGGGGAGCTGGGTAGGAGTCCGGACGTGAAGACGACCTGGAAGGCGCCGAGCGGTGGACACGGCACGCTCGACGCCGACGACCGCAACAAGCTGCCCGACAGTGCGTACGCGTTCCCGGGCAAACGCAAGGAGCCGCTGACCGATGCGCGGCACGTGCAGACCGCGCTGGCCCGTTTCGACCAGGTGAAGGACGTCTCCGACACCGAGCGGGACCAGGCGTTCGCCAACATCAAGGCCGCGGCGAAGCACTTCGGCGTCGACGTCGCCGAGGACTCCTGGAAGCAGCTCGGCAAGAAGCCGCACACCAAGAACACGGCCCACTGACCGTCCCTGTCAGGAGGGCGGGCCGCCATGCGGGTCGACCGGATGGGGGCCCTGGTTGCGGCCCGGGCCGGAGCGCCGGCGGGGCGGTAGCTCGATGTGCGGCTCGGGCCGGGGTGCCGGCCGGGGGGCCGGGTCGGGGTCCGAGGCGCCGACCGAGATGACGCTGCGGGTCGACAGCCCGGCCAGGTAGTAGGCCTCCGGCGCCAGCGCCGGACCCGCCAGCACGAGCACGTCCACGTCCGCCCGCGGCAGCCCGCGCAGGTAGGCGCCCCGGGTGGTCGCCGCGGCCAGCCGCAGCCGGGACCGCAGCGCCGGGTCCACGTCCCCGCGCGCGGCGATCAGCTCGCGCCGGGCCGCGGCCATCCGGCGGCGCTTGTCCGCCGGACCCCCGCCCGGCCCGACCACGTCCTCCACGGCCGGCACCGGTCGCTCGTCGCCGGCCAGCTCGGAGGCGATCCGGTCGGCGTCGCGGCGGGCGTCGCGGCTCCGACTGCGCAGCTCGTGCCGGCGGACGACCAACGTGTCCGGGTCGACCCCGCGGTCGCGCCGGCCGCGGCGGGCGCCGACCCTACGCTCCAGCTCGCTGTCCAGGTCCGCCGCGCCCGCCTCGGCCGACCCGGCGATCCGGTCCAGCTCGTCGTACCGCATCCGGCCCTCCGCGCGGTCGAGGTCGGTCAGCCGCGCGTCCACGCCGGCGCGCAGGTCGGCGGCGATCGTGGCCGGCTCCACGAACGGCCCCCAGCGGTCCCGGACGGCGCCGGGCGCCAGCGGCCCGATCCGCTGCACCTGCCCGGACCGCAGCCGGCCGGAGCGGGCCAGCCGGTCGCACAGCGCCCCGACCGTACGGTCCACGACGGCGCCGGTCGGGGCCACGTACAGGACCCGGGCGTCGAGCGCGACCAGCCGCTCCAGCAGCCGCGCGACCAGGCCGTTGGCGTCCGTGCCGGGCGGGGTGTGGATCTGGGCCCAGCGCTGCCGGAGCGCGCTGCGCAGCAGGTCGCCGACCCGGTCGTCGTACCGCCATTCCTCGGCCGAGCTCGCCGCCTCCGCCAGCGCGTCGTTCAGCCGGCCGCCCGGCGTGCCGAGCACGAGCTCGGCCTGGTCGAAGCGGAACGTGGGCGGATGCGGATGCTCCCCGTCGAGCGCGGCCAGCCGCTGCCGCAGCCCGCGCAGCGGCCCGAGGTTGTCCACGACCAGCCGGCCGTCGAGCACCCGCGGCCCGAGGTCCTCGGCCACCTCGACCAGGCAGCTCTCGTCGGCGACCGAGCCGAGCCGGCCGTCGACCGCCCGCTCGCCGACCGTCAGCCAGGCCGGCGCGTCCTCGACGAGCGTCGCCTCCGGCGGCGGGTCGACCCGGTAGAGGAAGCCGCCCGGCCCGCGGGCGACCCTGGTCGCATCCACCCCGAACGAGGCCCGACCACCGCCGGTCCGGGCGGCGGCCAGCTCTCGGTCCACGGCCTCCTGCATCGTCCGCAGGGCCCGCCCGTGGTCCGGTGCGCGCAGCCTCACCGTCGGCCCTCCTCGTAGCGGCACAACGTAGTGGATCCAGCACCCAACGCGACAGAGTTCATGCCCGCTCCACCAGCCGCAACAACCACGACGGCCCGACCCAGCCGGCTCCGACCTCGTCCAGCCGGGTTCGCAGGCCGCGGTCGGCGGTCACGACCAGGACCTGGTCACCGGCACCGTTCGCGGCCACCTCGACGAGCATGTCGTCGCCGGACCCGGGCGCGGCGACCAACTCGACCGGCCACCGCCCGCCGCTGTCCAGCACGGCCCGCGCGGCCCCCTCGACGACGACCACGATCCGCGGCAGCAGCAGGTCGAGGCAGCCGGCGTCGACACCCGGCGGCAGGTCGGCGGGGGTCAGACCGTCGCGCTCGACCGGGACGAGCGCGTCGAGCAGGCGGGCGGTCGCGCCGGCCCGGTCCCGCCACCAGCCGTCGCCGCGACCGCGGGCGCCGACCACGTTGGCCGCGTCGACCACGACGCGCAGCGGTGGCGGGGCGTCGCGCAGTCGCGGCCACACGGCGGCGAAGCCCGGGTGCAGCGGCAGCGCATCCAGGTCGGCGACGTCGACCCAGCGGACGTCCTCACTCTCACCGCCGACCGGCTCGGGATCCACCGGGGCGATCGGGCAGGCCAGCACGGTCGTGTACGACCAGCCGCCGTGGTCGTCGATCAGCTCCCCGTACGGGCGGACGGCCGTCGGCTGGAGGTTCGCCTCCTCGGCGCTCTCCCGCAGGGCGGCCTCGACCGCGGTCTCGTCGCTGTCCCGGGCGCCGCCGGGGACGCCCCAGGTGCCGCCGTGGTGGCTCCACCAGGCGCGGTGTTGCAGGACGACCCGGTCGACGCCGTCGCGGCGGTCCAGCAGCAGCAGGCCGGCGGCGCCGTACCGGCCCCAGTGCCGGTGGCCGGCCGCGCAGCGCGTCCAGCCGTCGCCGTCGCCTCGCACCCCGCCAGCCTTCCACGCCCTCCTGGGCGTCGGCTCAGGTGGCCGGTCGGCGGCGGGACACCCGGTCCACGCCTTGCATCGCGAGCGCGACCAGCGTCCCGGTGATGAGGCCACCGATGTGCGCCTGCCAGCTGATGTTCGGCAGCGTGAACGAGATGACCAGGTTGAGGCCGATCAGCACGGCCAGCGCGCCCGCCTCGGCTCCGATCTGCCGGCGCAGCACGACCAGCGCCCCGAACAGGCCGAAGATCGCACCCGACGCGCCGACGCCGATCGAGAACTCCGGACTCAGCCAGACCGAGAACAGCGATCCGCCGAGCGCGGACAGGAAGTAGACGATCAGGTAGCGGACCGGTCGCAGCACCCGCTCCAGCGGCGCGCCGACGATGTAGAGCGTGATCATGTTCGTGCCCAGGTGCAGCAGGCTGGCGTGCAGGAACGCACTGGTGATCAGCCGGGCGTACTGGCCCTGCTCCACCGCGAACGGGATCAGCGCATACCGCGCCGTGAACCCGGGGTTGGCCTGCTGGACGATGTAGAGCACGACGCAGATCGCGATCAGCGTGATCGTGACGACGGGGGTGCCGGTGGGGCCGGGGCGGCGGGGCGGAGCCGGGCGACCGTCCCAGGGGCGGCGCTGGCGCTGCGGGGGTGGTGGTGGTGGCTGAGGGTCCTGCCGGCCGAGGCGGCCGTACGCGGAGTCGCCCGGCGCCCATGAGCCGGGCGACTGGCCGAACGGGGCCTGGTTCGACCACTGGTCGGTCGGACCGGCCTGGTCGACCGGTCGGCCCCACTGGTCGGTCGGCCGTCCCCACTGGCCAGGCTGGTCGCTCGGCTGTCCCCACCGGTCGGCCGGCCGTCCCGACTCGCCGGTCTGGTTCGCCGGCCGTCCCCACTGGTCGGCTTGGTCGGTCGGCTGGCTCGGCTGGGCGTCGCCGGCCTGCCCGGGCTGCTGCCCCCAGGGCCCGAGGTGCCCGCCGGCCGGGTTCGGCTGGCTCCAGGGGCCCGGCCGGTCGGCGGCCGGGTCGGACTGCTGGCCCCACGGTCCCGGCGCGCGGTATCCGCCCGCGGCCTGCCCCGGCTGGGCGCCGTCGCCCCGATCGGTCGTACCCCCCGAGCCAGGCTGGCTGCCGCCGGCCGCCTGGGCGTCGGTCTGTGCGTGGCCGCCGTCGGGCGGGTCGGCGGGCTGGTGCGGGTCGGCGGGCTGGTGCGGGTCGGCGGGCGGCGTGCCGGGCCCGTAGCTGCGCTGGCCCGCCGCGGGCGGCGGCCAGCCGCCGGTCTCCGCGTACTGCTCGGACCAGCCCGAGTCGCGCTCGGTCTCGCTCACGTGCTCTCCTCGATCGCGCCGGACCGTACGCCCGCCGTTCCCTTGTCCCAACGAGCCAACCGGCCCGAGGACTCCCGCGAACCGTCGTCGTGTCGGAGTTCCGAACTATCATGGAAGCCGACCGCGGCCACGGGAGACCGCGGTTTGCTGTGTCCCGACGGGAGGAGTCCCCCGTGCCCGAGCCGGAGCGCCGCCGCGAGCGCCCCCTGCTCTCCGACCACGTCGAGTCGTTCGCCGACGCCGCGATCGACGTCGGCCCGCTGGCCCGGCTGGAGCTGGCCTACGCCACCGCCGCGGCGCTCGTCGACGCCGGCCGTGGCGACGCCGGTCCGGAGACCTCGCGGCTCGTCGCGCTGGCCGAGACCGTCGGCCTGGACACGCTGTCGGAGCTCTGGCGGGACGCGCCGCCCGACTCGCTGCCCGGCGCGCTGTGGGTGCTCTACCTGCTGCGGACCTGGACCGAGCGGCAGGGCGAGGCGGTCGCCCGGATGTACCGGGCCGGCCGGGCGTACGCGCCGGTCGACGAGGTGGTGGCCGGCGTCGCCGACGAGGCCGATCCGGCAGCCGTGCAGGCGCTGGCTGACGCCGTGCTGACCGGGGCATACCGGGGCGAGTTCGACGTCGCGCTGGAGCGTGCGGCGTCGTTCTTCCGGGTGGTCGCGTCCGGCCGCCGGGAGATGTCCGCCGGCGAGGTCGAGCTCGCCGACCGCAACGAGCGCTGCGCCGACGCGCTGCAACGCGCCGCGGCGGCCTGGCGCGAAGGAACGCTCCACTGACCAACTGTCGTACCGGTCGGGTAACACTGGTGTGTGGGACACATCCGGATCGGTACCGCGTCGTGGACGGACAAGACCCTGCTGGCCAGCGGGTGGTACCCGGACGACGCGAAGTCCGCCGAGGAGCGGCTGACCTACTACGCGTCGAGGTTCCCGATCGTCGAGGTCGACTCGACCTACTACACGCCGCCGAACGAGCGGAACAGCGAGCTGTGGGTGCAGCGCACGCCGGCGGGTTTCACGTTCAACATCAAGGCCTACTCGTTGCTCACCCAGCATCCGACCCGCACGGCCTCGCTCTACAAGGACCTGCGGCCGGAGGACGCGAAGGCCAACGTCTACGCGAAGGACCTCGACCAGAAGGTCGTCGACCAGGTGTGGGAACGGTTCCTGGCTGCGCTGGATCCGCTGCACCAGGCCGGCAAGCTGGGCGCCCTGCTGTTCCAGTTCCCGCAGTGGTTCCCGATCGGGCGGCGCAACAAGGAGTACGTGCTGGAGTGCAAGCGGCGTGCCGACCCGGTGCCGATCTGCGTCGAGTTCCGCAACAAGACCTGGATGTCGGAGGACAACGTCAAGGAGACACTCGACTTCCTGACGTCGTACGCGGTGCCGTACGTGTGCGTCGACATGCCGCAGGGATACACGTCGTCGATCCCGCCGGTGGTCGCGGCGACGGCTGACCTGGCGGTGGTCCGCTTCCACGGGCACAGCGAGAAGTGGACCAGCAAGGACATCTACGACCGGTTCGGCTACCACTACTCGAACGCCGAGCTGAAGGACTGGGCCCCGAAGGTCGCGCAACTGTCCGAACAGGCCCGCGAGACCCACGTCTTCATGAACAACTGCTACCGCGACTACGCCCAGACCAACGCCCAGGACCTGATGGACCTCCTCACCCAGATCGACGCCGACGTCGACCCGCCCCCACCCCCCAAACCCTCAGCGCCCGAGTAGGCACGACTCACGACGCATGCGATGGCGCTCGAGATACTCCTCGAGCGCCCGGCGGGCGACATCGGAGACTTTCGTGCCCTCGTGGCGGGCCTGTTCCTCGGCCTGCTCACGCAGGTGGGCCGGCAGTCGAAGGTGACCTGGGGAGATCGCCGTCCCGGTCCGGACAGCGCACAAGTCGTCGGGTCGACGGCTTAGAACGTCACGTGCTTGGACGCTGGGTGATCATTCGGGTCGGCGGGATCGTTCACGGGTTGTCGTCGCGGCCGTCCTCGATGGGCGCGACGGGTGGGGGCTCCGGTGGGCGGGACGTGTCCGACCAGCGCGGGTTGCGCATGCGCTCGCGGAGTTCGGCGGCGAAATCCTCGACGGTGGTGACGATCGCGTCGCCCAGGGAGCGGGCGGCGCGCTGGGCGGAGTCGCGGACGTGCGGGTCGCGGGCGGCGTCGCCGGCCTGCGTGGCGATCCGGCGGACGGAACTGCCGAGGTCGCGGACCGACTCGCGGGCCGCCTCCCAGTCCGCCCCGCCACCGAACCGGCCGCCGTCACCGGTCCCACTCCACTCCCGCCATCCCCGCTCCCGACCCCCACCGGTTCCGCCCGGGCCGGTTCCGCCCGGGCCGGTTCCGCCCGGGCCGGTTCCGCCCGGGCCGGTTCCGCCCGGGCCGGTTCCGCCCGGGCCGGTTCCGCCCGGGCCG
>DATBFW010000148.1:0-49891 GCA_036558285.1 Mycobacteriales bacterium
GGTGAAGTACGCCCAGCGCTGCGCCGGGCGCAGCCGGTTCGCCCTGGTGCGCGCGCCGGGCAGCATCGACCGCCAGTGCATCCGCAGGATCTGGATGCCGCCGAAACACCACCGGTAGCGCTGGCTCTTCAGCGCCTCGAACGTCAGCGGCATCACGCCGCGGCCGAACGAGTCGTCCACGTGCAGCCCGGACCAGCCGCCGCGCAGCAGCCGGAGGGACAGCTCGGCGTCCTCGGTGATGCACCACTCGTCCCAGCCGCCGACGGACTCCAGCGCGGCGCGGCGGATCAGTCCCATGGTGCCGGCGAAGATGGCGCCGTCGTGCTCGTTGCGGGACGGCTGCGAGATGGCGAAGAAGTACTTGTACGAGTAGTAGAGCCGGCGGAAGTACGGCGCCTGCGCCCAGTCCCGGTAGTCCTGCGGCGCCTGGATGAACCCGACCCGCTCGTCGGCGAACAGCGGGGCGCAGCGGCGCAGGAAGTCGGGGTCGAGCTGGTAGTCGGAGTCGACCACGCCGACCAGCTCCGCCCGCGAGTCGGTGTACTCGCGCAGCGCCACGTTGAGCGCACCGGACTTGTAGCCCGGCCAGTCGGCCAGGTGGAAGAACGTGACCCCGTGCGTGCTGCACCAGTCGGCGACCGGCCGCCAGAGCTCCTCGTCGTCGGTGTTGTCGTCGATGACGACGACCTCGTAGTTCGGATAGTCCAGCCGCAGCAGCGAGGTCAGCGTCTCGATCACCATGTCCGGCGGCTCGTTGTGCGCCGGCACGTGCAGGCTCACGAACGGCAGGCCGCCGGGCGGCACCTCCCGCGGTGTCTCCCGGGTGATCCGCCGGCGCCACTGCTCGGTGCCGAGCGCGTCGCACAGCTCCCACAGGTACGCGCAGGCCAGCACGGCGGCGAGCAGCTCGAGCACCCACAGCACCAGACCGCCAGTGGTGCCGAACGCACCGAGGCCACTCGTCAGCGTCCACTGCAGGGTGAAAGCAAGGTACGTGACGAACAGGAACAGGCTGCCGGCCCAGCACAGGTGGGCGCGGGCGTTCCAGCGGCGGGTCGCCGGCAGCCACAGCAGGCTCATCGCGACCACGCCGGCCACGGCGGCGAGAATGTTGGTCCGGGTCACGTGCAGCGCGGCGAGGACCGCCGCGACGACCGCGGCCAGCAGCACGGTGCCGAGCAGCGCCATCATCAACCGCCGGGTCACCGGCCACGCGCCGGCCACCCGTCGCCGTTGTCGCGCGGGTACGAACAGTGCCGCCGAGCTCACCGGCGCGGCGACGAGGCCGGCCAGCAGCAGCGCCGCGAGCATGCCAACTCCTGTCGGGTGACCCGGCACAGCCGGGGTCGGCGCAGACGGTGGGGCCGACTGGGATTACCGCATTCCTCCCGCGTTGCGGGCCCGGGAAACCTCTTGTCACCCGGACGGGTCCGCCAGGCCGCAGCGATGAAGCTCTAGGCTCGGTGCGTGGACCGCCCGAGCGCCAGGGAGTTCCTGGTCCGGACGGTCGACGCCGGCTCGTTCGTCTCCTGGGACACGCGGCCCGAGCACGGTGCCGTCGACGCGGCGTACGAGGCCGAGCTGCGGGCGGCGGCCGCGTCGAGCGGCGCCGACGAGGCGGTGCTCACCGGGGAGGCCCGCATCGGCGGGCACCGGGTCGCGCTGGTGGTCTCCGAGTTCGGCTTCCTGGCCGGCTCCATCGGCGTCGCGACCGCGCGCCGGCTGGTCGCCGCGATCGAGCGGGCGACCGCGCTGCGGCTGCCGCTGCTGGCCGCCCCGGCCTCCGGCGGCACCAGGATGCAGGAGGGCACGCTCGCGTTCGTGCAGATGATCGGGGTGTCCGCGGCGGTCACCGCGCACAAGGCGGCCGGCCTGCCCTACCTGGTCTACCTACGGCACCCGACCACCGGCGGCGTGTTCGCCTCCTGGGGCTCGCTCGGGCAGCTGACGCTGGCCGAACCGGGCGCGCTGATCGCGTTCCTCGGCCCCCGCGTCTACACCGCCCTGTACGGCGGGGCGTTCCCGGCAGGCGTGCAGACCGCGGAGAACCTGTTCGCGCACGGCCTGCTCGACGGCGTGGTCGTGCCGGCCGAGCTGGCCGGGCTGCTCACCCGGGTGCTGGACGTGCTCGCGGCGTCCCGGGCGCCGGTCGGCGTCACCGGGCCCGAGCAGTCGCCCGCGCCGGCCGGCGCGGACACGTGGGACTCGATCACCCGGTCCCGCCGGCCGGACCGGCCAGGGATCCGCCGGCTGCTGGACGAGGCGGCGCAGGACGTGGTCACGCTCAGCGGCACCGGCGAGGGCGAGCTGGATCCGGCGCTGGTGCTGGGGCTGGCCCGGTTCGGCCCGGTGCCGTGCGTCGTGCTCGGCCAGGACCGGCGCGGCCAGACGCTGGACCGCCCGCTCGGGCCGGGCGCGTTGCGGGTCGCCCGGCGCGGGATGCGGCTGGCCGTCGAGCTGCGGCTGCCGCTGCTGACCGTGGTCGACACCGCCGGGGCGGCGCTGTCGGTGGAGGCCGAGGAGCGCGGCCTGGCCGGGGAGATCGCCCGTTGCCTGGAGGACCTGGTCACGCTGGACGCGCCGGTGGTCAGCGTGCTGCTCGGGCAGGGCGCCGGCGGGGCCGCGCTCGCACTGCTGCCGGCCGACCGGGTGGTCGCCGCCCGGCACGCCTGGTTGGCGCCGCTGCCGCCGGAGGGTGCGAGCGCGATCCGGCACCGGGACGTCGGGCACGCGGCGGCGATGGCCAGGGCCCAGGGCGTCGGCGTCGCCGACCTGGTCGCCGCCGGCATCGTCGACCGGGTGGTCGAGGAGCGGCCGGACGCGGCGGACGAGCCCGCCGAGTTCTGCCGGCGGCTCGGCGCCGTGCTGGCGGGCGAGCTGGCAGCGCTGGGCGACCGGCCCGGACCGGACCGCCTGGCCCGCCGCGCCCGCAAGTTCGCCCGCTGACCGTCAGAGCACCCGGCCGGCGGCGCGGCGTACCTCGGCCGGCGTCGTGTTCCCGTGCCGGCGCATCAGCGTGCGCAGCGTCGACACGTTCCGATAGCCGACCGCGGTGGTGATCGACTGCACGCTCCGATCGGTCGTACGCAGCAGATGCACGGCGTGCTCGATCCGGATGTGGTGCACGAGCTGGATCGGCGACATGCCGATCTGCGCGGCGGTCGCCCGCTGCAGGCTGCGCTCGCTCACGCCGATCGACCGGGCCGCGCGGCCGACCTGGATCGGCTCGGCGAGGTGCGCCCGCACCCAGGTCTCGTACGCGGTCAGCACCGGGTCGCTGCGGGTGAGCACCGCCGGCATGACGAATGCCGACTGCAGCGAGCGCGGGCTGGCGACAAGGTAGCGGGCCACGTGCTCGGCCAGCGCCGGGCTGCTGTCGGCCACGATCGACAGCGCGAGGTCGATGTGCGCGAACGCGGCCGCGGCCGTGGTGAGGTGGCCGGCCCGGGTGAGGATCTGGCTCTCGTCCAGCCGGACCGCCGGGTAGCGGCGGCGGAACGCGGATCCGAGCCACCAGCTGGTCGTCGCCGACCGGCCGTCGAGGATGCCCGCTTCGCCGAACAGGAACGTGGCCGTGCAGGCGGCGGCCAGCGGGATCCCGCCGGCGGCCAGCTCGGCCAGCCAGGGCAGCGCCGGGTGCCCGCGCACGACGTCGACCAGCGCGGTCGGGTCCTTCTCCCCCAGCGCCGGCACGGCGACCAGCTCCGGGCGGTCCGGCAGCTCGGTCAGCGGCGTCGTGGCCAGCCGCATCCCGTACCCGGTGCGCACCTCGCGGCCGGTGCCGACCGCGGTGATCTCGAAGGCCGCGGCGTTGGGCAGCGTCCGGCCGAGCTCGTTCGCGGTGCCCAGCACGTCGAGCACGATGGACAGCCCGGAGTCGAACACGCCGTCGGCGGCGAGCACGGCCACCCTCATGTCGGGAACGGTACCGAAGATGGCGTATCCGCAGCCGCCGCCCGGCGACCCGCCGATCTACCGTCGGCTCGCTGTGATCACCCCCAAGACCGGAGGAACTCCGATGAGCGTGCGGTACGGCATCCTGGCCACCCTCGAGGCGAAGCCCGGACGCGGCGACGACCTGGCCGCCTTCCTCATCCAGGGCCGCGAGCTGGCCGTGGCCGAGACCGGCACCGTGACCTGGTATGCGTTCAAGCTCAGCGACACCACGTACGGGATCTTCGACACGTTCGACGACGAGGCCGGCCGGCAGGCCCACCTCACCGGCGAGATCCCGGCCGCGCTCGGCACGGTCGCCGACGACCTGCTCGCCGCCGCGCCCGACATCAGGACCATCGACATCGTCGCCGTGAAGTAGCCACCGGCCGGCCGCTCGATCCGCGGGTCGGGGACCCGGCGGCGCCCGCGGCTACCTGCAGGACACACCGAGGCAGTTGGGCGGGGGCGTGTTGCCGCGCGCGATGTTGCCGCCGCCGTCAACGGTGCCCTCGACCGCGGAGATCCCGTGGTTTCGGTTGGAGTTGGCCACGTTGCGGGTCAGGACGTTGCCGGTCGAGTCTCCGGGCCCGTCCTCGAACACTCCGATGCCCACGTCGCGGTTCCGGTTCGCCACGTTGCCACGCACCGTGTTGCCGGTCACGCCGAACAGCACGATGCCGCCGCCGTCGTCCGGACCGCCCTGGTTCGCCGTGGACACGTTGCCGACAACGAGGTTGTCGTTCGCACCGTCGCCGACCACGAGTCCGGCCGTGTTGCGGCTGGTGTCGTTGTTGGCGATGCGGTTGCCGGCCGAACCGTTCTGGCCGCCTTCCAGGTCGATGCCCACTCCGTTGGCGCTGGCCCGGTTGGCGCTCACCTGGCTGTTGTGCAGGTCGAACATGAACAGGCCGCTCTCGCGGTTCCCGGTCAGCGTGTTGCCCTCGATCCGGACACCGGAGACTGCGCCGACGACGAGTCCGTTGCTCACGTTCTTCCCGGCGTGGTTTCCGGCGAGCAGGCTGCGATCGGACCCGGCGTTCACCTCGATCCCCTGGTTCTGGTTCCCGTCGAGCGCATTGCCGATGACGCGGGTGCCTGGCGAGTCGATGACGACCATGCCGTTCCAGGCATTGTCGACCAGACGGTTCCCGCTGACCGTGGTTCCCGCCGAGGACAACACGTCGACACCGTCGGACTGGAACGCCACGACATCGTTGTTCACCGTGCTGGCGGTCACCACGCTGTACGGCGAGTCCTTGACCAGCACTCCGGCCGACGTCTCGTTCTCGACACCGCCGGCACCGATCGTACGGATCGTCATGTTCCTCACCACGCTGCGCGGCGCGCTCCGGAGACCCACTCCGTTGACGAAGAAGTTCGCGATCGTCCCGTTCTGTATGCGGATCCCCCGGTGACCGTCGGCGGCGATGCCCTCGCTGCCGGCGGCGTTCACGCCGCTGATCGAATGCCCGGCGAGGTCGACCACGATGTTGTCCGCACCGATGACCAAGCCGTCGCCCCGGCAGCCGACCAGATCGTGCGCGAGTCGGACGCTGTACCTGAGCGTCTGCCCGCACGTCACCGCCCTGGATGCTGAGGCCGCATCAGCGGCGACCGGCACGACCCAGGACGCCAGAACCAGACCCGCGACGGAGAAACAGCCAGCCAGAAGGTTTCTGCGCACGCGATCACCCCCCGTGATCGGTGAATCCCCCGCGCTGTCGCGCTGACCAGTTGTTGTACTCCTCGGGGTGCGCCCGGCGCCAGTGCCCGACCCGAGGGTGCGAGCGATCCGGCGCCGGGGGAACCGTGGCCGCCGGTCGCCGCGTTGGCGTCGGCATGCCGTCCCTTCCCGACCGGGCGGAGCGGCTCATCGCGCTCGGCGCCCACGAGCTGGCCGGCGTACCGGCGGCCGAGCTGCGCGCCGCCGCCGCGGCCGGTCGCGACGAGCCCGCGGCGGTGCTGGTGCTCGGCCGGCAGCCGGCACACCTGGCTGGGCTTCGCGTCCGCCGCGGGGCCGGCGGCGGTCAGCTGATCAGGCCGCGCTTGTAGGCCGTGCTGACCGCGGCGGCCCGGTCGCGGACGCCGAGCTTCGTGTAGATGTGCAGCAGGTGCGTCTTGATCGTGGTCTCGCTGACCAGCAGCCGGCGCGCCACCGACTGGTTGGTGCCGCCCTCGGCGACCAGCCGCAGCACGTCCAGCTCGCGCGGGGTCAGCGCGTCCGCCGGCGGCGCCCCGACCCGGCCCATCAGCGTGCTCGCCACCGACGGCGCCAGCACCGAGTGGCCGGCGTACGCGGCCCGGACCGCGCGGATCAGCTCGTCCCGCGGCGCGTCCTTGAGCAGGTAGCCGGTCGCGCCGGCCTCGATCGCGGGCAGCACGTCGCGATCGGTGTCGTACGTGGTGAGGATCAGCACCCGGGCCGGGTGGCGCAGCTGGCGCAGCCGGGTGATCGCCTCCACCCCGCCCATCGTCGGCATCCGCAGGTCCATGAGGATCACGTCGACCTCGACGCGCTGCGCGACCGCGACCGCCTCGGCACCGTCGCCGGCCTCGCCGACCACCTCGAACTCGTCGTCGCCGCTGAACAGGCCGCGCAGGCCGTCCCGCATGATCGGGTGGTCGTCGACGACGAGCAGCCGGATCGGGGTGGTCACCGGTCCACCCCGGGCAGCGGGACGGCCGCGTTGAGGGTGGTGCCGTAACCGGGCGAGGACTCGACGGTCAGCGTGCCGCCCACGCCGGCCAGCCGGTGCCGCATGCCGACCAGGCCGTAGCCGGCGGTGTCCGCGTCCGGGTCGAAGCCGACCCCGTCGTCGGCGACGTCCAGTAGCAGCGTGTCGTCCAGGTAGGTCAGGGTGAGCCGGACCTTGGCCGCCTTCGCGTGCCGGCCCACGTTGGTGAGCGCCTCCTGGGCCACCCGGAACAACGCCGCCTCGGTGTCCGCCGGCGCGCGGGTCGCGGTGCCGGCGGTCTCCAGCTCGGCCGGGATCCCGGACTGCTGGGACCAGCCGCAGGTCAGCTCGCCCAGCGCCTCGACCAGCGTCGCGTTCTCCAGCTGCTCGGGCCGCAGCGCCCGGACCGAGCGGCGGGCCTCGGTCAGGCTGGACCGGGCCAGCGACCGGGCCTGGGTCAGGTGCCGGGACCACTCCTCCGGCCGGTGCCGGGCCTGCTCGGCCGCCTCCAGCTGGGCGACGATCGCGGTCAACCCCTGGGCCAGCGTGTCGTGGATCTCACCGGCCAGCCGCCGCCGCTCCTCGACCACCCCGGCCGCCCTCGCCTGCTCGACCAGCCGCGCGTGCAGCCCGGCGTTCTCGGCCATCGACTCCTCGAGCCGGCTGTTCGCCTCGGCCAGCTCGCCGATCATCCGGCCGCGGTCGACGTTCTGCTCCAGCGCCCGGTAGGTGATGTTCGCCGAGGTGAGCACCAGCGCCAGCATGACGCCCGCGACCAGCAGGTAGGTCAGCAGGCCGTCGCCGAGCCCGGAGGGGTAGCCGCCGACCATCGACGCCGACACCACCAGCGCGGTGGCCGCGAACGCCGCGATGCCCCAGCGCCGGCCGAGCCCGTGCGCGAACAGGAAACCGGAGTAGGCGAACACGCCGAACCACGTGTCGGTGCCGACCAGCAGCGCGGCCAGCGCGGTGTGCACGGCGAACGCGGCCACCCGCCACCACTCCGGCGAGTTGTCCCACCGCAGCCGCGCGGTGACCGCGGCGGACCAGACCGCCGCGGCCACCACCAGCGCGGTGTCGAGTGCCGTCCAGCCGCCGCCGGTGCTCGGCGTAAGCAGGGCACCCGCGGTCGAGACGACAAGCAGCGGGACGGGCAGCAGCCGTCGCAGCCGGTTCATCCGGGCCTGCCACGGGTCGACGAGGACGGCTGCGCTCACCTGCTCGATCCTCTCACTCCCCCTGACGGGGCGCCGCGAACAGCGCCCGCAGCCCCGGCCGGTTCGCCACGACGGCGACCCCGGCCATGATCAGCCCGCAGAGACCCTGCTCGATCTTCAGCCAGGCCGGGAACGTCCCCGGTGCGGCGATGATCACCGCGATCGCCACGACAGTGACGATCGAGATGATCCGCAGCCGCCGGTACGCGCCGCGCGAGCCCTCCGCGGCCCTGGCCGCGAACAGCAGCATCAACACCGCGGTGACCACGACGATGGTCGCGCGGGTCCAGACCGCCGAGTTCACCTCGGCGGCGTCGTTGCGCATCGCCACGATCGCCACCAGCGCGACCGCGCTCACGCCCAGGTATGCCAGCAGGAGCCGGCGGATCGTCCGGAACGCCTCCGTCGTGCGCGGGTGGGTCAGGTCAAGCATCGTCTGTCTCCTCCGTCGTCACGTCCGACGGGATCGAGTCTTCGGCCCGGGCAGTGTCGGCACCATCGACCGGTGCGCCGTCCCTGGCCGCCGGATCGGGCCGGCCCGGTCTCCTCCGATCGGTGGACGGCGGCGGCGGTCAGGGTGCGCGCAGCCGGAGCGCGGCGGCGGTGGCCTGGACGGTGGCGAGCACGGCGACGAACGCCAGCGCCGGGGTCCACGAGCCGGTGCTGTCCCGCAGCCAGCCGACGACCACCGGCCCGCTCGCCGCGAACAGGTAGCCGACCGACTGCGCCATGCCGGACAGCCGGGTCGCGTGCGCTGACGTGCGGGCGGCGAGGCTGATCCGGGTCAGCGCGTAGACAAGGGCGGCGCCGGAGCTGATCCCGGCCAGCAGCACCCAGGCCGGCAGCGCGGCCGGCAGCGTGACGATGCCGAGACAGGCGATCACCAGCGGCACGCTGACCAGGATGCCGGCCCGCGGCGTGCCGGCCCGGCGCAGCACGGTCGGCAGCCCGAGACCGGCCAGGATGCCCACCGCCTGGTAGGCGAACAGGTACCAGCCGCCGACCGCGTCCGAGGCGCCGTAGCTGGTCGCGATCGACGGCAGCCAGGCGACCATGATGTAGAAGGTCGTCGACTGCAGGCCCATGACCGCGGTCAGCCGCCAGGCGCCGACCGACCGCCACACCGGCGTCGGGTCCTCGAGGTCGGGTTCCGGCTCGGCGGCCGCCCGGGACCGGCGCCGCATCCAGACCACGGCGGCGACCGCTGCCGGGACGGCCCAGATCCCCAGTGACAGCCGCCAGCCGCCGGGCAGGTCGGACAGCGGCTGGGACACGCCGGACGCCAGCGCGGCGGCCGTGCCCATGGTCGCGGAGTAGACGGCGGTCATCAGCGGCACCCGGCGCGGCTGGTCGCGCCGGATGACCACCGGGATGAGCACGTTGCAGACCGCGATGCCGGCGCCGGCGACCGCGGTGCCGACCCAGAGCGGGGACAGGCCGGGCACTGCCCGGAAGGCGCTGCCGGCGGCGAGGCCGACCAGGGCCCAGGCGACGGTGCGCTCGATGCCGATCCGGCGTACCGGCCCGTGCACGACCGGGGAGACCGCGGCGAAGGCCAGCAGCGGCAGGGCGGACAGCAGACCGAGCATCGTGTGGGACAGGCCGGTGTCGGCGCCGATGAGGCCGAGCACCGGGCCGACCGCGGTGAGGGCCGGGCGCATGCAGACCGCGGCGACCAGCACCGCGCCCATCCCGCCGGCGATCCAGCGGGTGCCGGGCACCCGCACCGCACGCTCCGCCGCACGTTCCGCCGCCCGCACCTCCTCCGCCGTCACCCCTCCATCCTCTACCGCGCACTCCGTGGCGACCGCACTCCGTGCGCCCAATCACCCGGCACCCGCGCCCAGCCGCGCCGGTGCCGCTGGCTGGGCCGCGCGCGGTCTGCCGGCTCGGCCGGATGGGCGGCGGTGAGGGTCAGGGGGTCGGCGGGTCGGGGAGAAGCGCCGGGAGGGAGTCGTCGGCGGGCGGTCCGTCGGCGGGCGGTTCGACGGCGGCCGGTTCGACGGCGGGCGGTTCGACGGCGGCCGGTTCGACGGCAGGCCGTTCGACGGCAGGCCGTTCGACGGCGGGCCGTTCGACGGCGGGCGGTTCGACGGCGGGCGGTTCGACGGCGGGCGGTTCGACGGCGGGCGGTTGCTCGGGAGACGCCTGCCCGGTGGCCGGTTCCGCGGGGGTGGAGCGTTCGAGGAAGCGGAGCAGCTCGACCGGGAACGGCAGGACGAGGGTCGAGTTCTTCTCAGCGGACACCTGGACCACGGTCTCGAGCAGCCGCAGCTGCAGCGCCGCCGGGGTCTCGCTCATGACCCTGGCTGCCTGCGACAGCTTTTCTGACGCCTGCAGCTCCCCGTCCGCGGTGATGATCCTGGCCCGCCGCTCCCGCTCCGCCTCGGCCTGCCGGGACATCGATCGCTTCATCGCCTCCGGCAGAGCGACGTCCTTGATCTCGACCCGCTCGATGTGAATCCCCCAGCCGAGCGCCGGGCTGTCGATCATCAGCTCCAGGCCCTTGTTCAGGCTCTCCCGGTTGGACAGCAGGTCGTCGAGGTCGCTCTTGCCGATGATCGACCGCAGCGACGTCTGGGCCACCTGCTCGATGGCGTAGAGGTAGTTCTGCACGGCGACGATCGCCGTGATCGGCTCCTCGACGCGGAAGTACACGACCGCGTCGACCCGTACGGTCACGTTGTCGCGAGTGATCCCGTCCTGCGACGGCACCGGCGTCGTGACGATCTGCATGTTGACCTTGCGGATCCGGTCTCGGATCGGCGTGATCCGGGTCAGGCCCGGCCCCCGTACGCCGGGCAGCACCTGCCCGAACCGGAACACGACGCCCCGTTCCCACTGCCGGATCACCCGCAACCCGGAGGCAACCCAGACCACCCCGAGCCCCAGCACTCCTGCGAGGACCTCGACGACAATCATGGCGTTCCTCCGCTCCCGGGTCCGGGATCAGCCGAGCGGACCCGGACCGGGATCGGTCCAGCCCATCCGCACGGTCCCGCAGCGCCGGCACTCGTCGAACAGGGCGTTGGCCCCGCTCACCTCGGGGTTGCGCCGACGCGCCCAGAAGTGGCGGCCAGCGTGGCAGAGCAGCCAGGACCGGGCGCGGTACGCGCGCCGGACAAGTGGTTCGCTGATCACGGTGCTCCTACTGACCTCGTCCAGGCTGCGCCGCCGCGACGAGCGGGTCAAGCCGGACCCGCGCCGTCCTGCCCCCGGGACTAGCGGCGGTGGTAGGTGAGGGTGAAGTCGAGCCGCCAGGTGGTGCCGTCCTCGGAGGTCTCCCAGCGGCCGTCGATGGTGTCGCCGTCCGGGTCGAGCTCGCCGACGTACCGCTGCGCGAAGTCCAGCGGGCTGAAGTCGGGCTTGTCGCGCAGCAGGGTCCAGGTGCCGTCCTCGAACGTCATCGAGTAGAGCCGGGTCACCCCGCGTGAGTCGTAGTAGTGCTGCAGGTACGACCCCTGCGGGTCGACCTCGATGATGGCGAGCCCGTCGGGCGCCTCGGGCACGTCGGGGATCCCGGTCCGCTCCAGCAGGTACTGGCCGCCGAGCGCCCATTCGAACGACGCGCGGCCGGCCGCCGGGCCGAGCGAGGTGTGCATGCTCCATTCGCCGATCAGCGGGCTGAGCCGGTCAAGGGCAGGCTGCCGGTCCACGATCCGTCCTCCGATCTCCGCGGTCGGATCACCCTACGGCGGCGACCGGCCTCGGCACGGAGGCGAACGAGGACAGGTTGAACCAGCGCGGCACCGCCCGCCGCACCGACGGCGACCCGTGTACGACGAGGTCGCCGGTCCTGGTGGCCGTCGCCCAGGCGACGTCGCCGAGCCAGACCCTGGTCAGCGTCCGCAGGTCGGTCTCGACCGTCGCGGTGACCTGGTGGCCGGGGTCGGCGTCGCAGACGTCGACCCCGTCCGGGCCGATCACCAGCCACCAGATGCGCGCCGCGGCGGGCACGTCCCGGAAGACCACCTGCAGGACCGTCCGGCCGGGCGGCACGGCGGAGCCGTCCACGTTGCGGTGCATGTCCCAGAGCAGCAGGTGCGGGTCGAGGTCCTCGTCGCCGAGCTGGGGGATCCAGCGGACGCCCCACTGGCCGAGCGCCTCGACGATCGGGCGCAGCTCCTGCCCGGCCGGGGTCAGCGTGTAGCTGACCCGGTTGCCGTCCTGGTGCCGCTCGACCACGCCGGCCCGGGCGAGCGTGCGCAGCCGGGCGGACAGCAGCGTCGGCGACATCCGCGGCAGGCCGCGCTGCAGCGCGGAGAAGTTCCGGCTGCCCAGCATCAGCTCGCGGATGACGAGGATCGTCCAGCGTTCGTCCAGCAGCTCCATCGCCTTCGCCACCGGGCAGAACTGTCCGTACCCGCTCATGGCCCCTCCCCGCGTCGCCGCCTGAGGGCAGGCTACGACCGGCGGGCCGGTGGCGGTACAGATCTTGTAGCGGTCGGCTCCAGATTCTGTACTGCCGGCCGACCGGTCGCGGCCGTCAGCCTGGTCCCGGACCGAGGAGAGGACGGGACGATGACGACGGTGCTGGACCTGGCGGCGATCAAGGGCCGCCAGCAGAAGACCTGGGCGAGCGGCGACTACTCGGCGATCGGCGCCAGGATCCACCCGATGGCCGAGCTGCTCGTGCAGGCGGCCGACCTGCCCGCCGGAGCGCGGGTGCTCGACGTGGCCTGCGGCAGCGGCAACGCCGCGCTGGCCGCCGCCCGCTGCGGCTGCCGGGTCACCGGACTCGACTACGTGCCCGAGCTGCTCGACCGGGCCAGGGCCCGCTCGATCGCCGAGGGCCTGCCGATCCAGCTGGAGCGGGGCGACGCCGAGGCGCTGCCGTACCCGGACGGCTCCTTCGACGCGGTGCTGTCCGTAGTCGGCGTGATGTTCGCGCCGAACCAGGAGCGGGCCGCGGCCGAGCTGGTACGGGTGTGCCGGCCGAACGGCCGGATCGCGCTGGCGTCCTGGACGCCGGACGGGTTCATCGGCGAGCTGTTCCGGACCGTCGGGCGGCACGTGGCGCCGCCGAGCGGGCTGCGCTCGCCGGTGGAGTGGGGATCCGAGGCCCGGCTGCGGGAGCTGCTCGGCAGGTCGGTGTCGGTGCTGACCTCGATGCCGCGCGAGTTCGTGTTCCGCTTCGCCGGGCCGGAGGACTTCGTCGACTTCTTCCGGGTCAACTACGGGCCGACGTTCACCGCGTTCGCCGGGCTCGGCGACGACGCCCGCGCCGCCCTGTACGCCGACCTGGTCGAGCTGGCCCGCCGGCACGACTCCTCGACGAACGCGACGCTGCGGATCCGTGCGGGCTATCTGGAGACCCTCGCCACCCGTTGACTCAGACCGGCAGGGTGCCGCCGCGCTTGACCATCTTCATCGTGAACTGGGAGTTGACCCGGGCCAGGCCGGGCAGCTCGGCCAGCTGGTTCATGTAGAAGGCCTCGTACGCGGCCTGGTCGGCGAGCGCGACCCGCACGACGTAGTCGGGCACGCCGAACATGCGGCGGCACTCCACCACCTCGTCGAGCGCGGCGATGCCCGCCTCGAACGCCTCGACGGTGGCGCGGTCCTTGAGCGTCAGCTCGACGTGCACGGTGACCTCGAAGCCGCGGCCGACCGCGGCCGGGTCGATCTCGGCGTGGTAGCCGCGGATCACGCCGGCCCGCTCCAGCGACCGCACCCGCCGCAGGCACTGCGACGGCGAGAGCCGCACCCGTTCGGCCAGCTCGACGTTGGTCAACCGGCCGTCCGCCTGCAGATGTCGAAGGATTGCGCGGTCCAGGGCATCCACCGCCAGATCATGCCGCGGAACCGGCCGAAGCGCGCACGAAAGGCAAACATCTGCCGCCGGACCCGCATTACCGTCGCGGCATGGCGACTGCGGTGCGGGACCGGACGCTGTCCGGCGCCGCCGGGATCGGGATCGCGGTCGGCGTGTACGGGGTCTCCTTCGGGGTGCTCGCCGTCGCGGCCGGCCTGAGCTGGGTGCAGGCCTGCGTGATGTCGATGCTGGTGTTCACCGGCGCGTCCCAGTTCGCGTTCATCGGGGTGCTCGCGGTCGGTGGCGGTGCGCTCGCGGCGACCGGCCCGGCGGTCATGCTCGCGGTTCGCAACGCCGCGTACGGCCTGTCGCTGGCGCCGATCCTGCCGGCACGGCTGCGCGACCGGGCGCTGGCCGCACAGCTCGTCATCGACGAGACCACCGCGATGGCCAGGGCGCAGGACGACCCGGCCGCGGCGCGGCGGGCGTTCCTCGCCACCGGCGTCAGCGTCTGGCTGTGCTGGAACGCCGGCACCCTGGTCGGCGCGCTGCTCGGTGGCGGCCTCGGCGACCCGCGCACGCTCGGGCTGGACGCGATGTTCCCGGCCGCGTTCCTGGCCCTGCTGGCGCCGCAGCTGCGCCGGGCCGGCGCGCCGGTCGCGGCCGTCGCCGGCGCGGTGGTCGCCGTCGTGCTGCTGCCGTTCGCGCCGGCCGGCGTCCCGGTGATCGCCGCGCTGGCCGGCGTCGTACCCGGCCTGCTGGTCGCCAGCGGCGTGCGAGGCGCGCGGAACGTTCGGGGCGGGCGGTCATGACCACCTGGGTCGTGCTGATCGCGCTGGCCGCGGTCTCGTACGGGCTGAAGGCGGTCGGACCGGTCCTCGCCGGCGGCCGCGAGCTCGGGCCCGGGGTCCGGCGCGCGCTCGACCTGGCCGCGGTGCCGCTGCTGGCGGCGCTGATCGTGACCCAGACGGTCGGCGACGGGCACCGGCTGGTGCTCGACGCGCGGCTGCCGGCGCTGGCGGTCGCCGCGGTGCTGGTGTGGCGGCGCGCGCCGTTCCTCGTCGTCGTGCTGGCGTCGGCGGCGACGGCGGCGCTGCTGCGGGCGGTCGGCCCGTAGCCGCACCCGGGTTCGCCGGCCGGCCCTATCCGTACCCGGCCCGGGTGGCCGGCGATGCGGCCGTGGCCGACGATGGGGCCGTGGCCGACTGGGACGGGCAGTCCTACCGCAAGGTCAGTGCGCTGCAGATGTGGGTGGCGACCCGGTCGCTGGCCGGCGTCGCGATGGCCGGCGACGAGCGCGTCCTCGACGTCGGCTGCGGCGACGGCCGGATCACCGCCGCCATCGCCGACCAGCTGCCGGACGGCTCGATCCTGGGCATCGACCCGTCCCCGCGGATGATCAGCGCGGCCGGCACGTTCGCCTCGCCGCGGCTGCGTTTCGCCGTCGGCGACGTGCTGAGCATGGACTTCCGGGACGAGTTCGACGCGGTGGTCTCGTTCAACGCGCTGCACTGGGTGCCGGACCAGCGCGCGGCGCTCACCCGCATCCGGGCCGCCCTGCGGGACCGGTCCTGGGCGCTGACCCAGGCCGTGTGCGCCGGGCCGCGGCCGAGCCTGGAGGCGCTCGCGATGCGCACCTGCGACCAGCCGGCCTGGCGCGAGCACTTCGCCGGCTTCCGGGCGCCGTTCGTGCACGTGGACCCGGACCGGTACGCCGAGCTGGCCGCCGGCGCCGGGCTCCGGCTGACCGACCGCGAGGTGAGCGACCTCACCTGGGACTTCGACAGCGCCGAGGAGTTCGCCCGCTGGTGCCGGGTCGGCTTCGACAGCTGGACCGCCCGGCTGCCGGACGACGCCGCGGCGGACGCGTTCGTCGCCGCCGTCCTCGGCACGTACGAGCAGGTCACCGGGTCGCCGCGGCGGCTGCAGTTCATGCAGCTGCGCGCGCGGCTGGCTCCGGCTCGGTGACCGCGAGGCCGTAGGCGAGCGCGTCGACGGCTCGCATCCGGGCGACCTCGACGGCCTGCACCGTGCAGATCCGCAACCGCACCCGACCGGCCGGCACGCAGGAGTAGCGTTCTGCCGTCCCTGTCGGGGGGTTCGGCATGGCGTACGACCTGATCGTCGTCGGGGCCGGCTCCGCCGGGTGCGTCGCCGCCGCCCGGCTGAGCGAGGATCCCGGCCGCTCGGTGCTGCTGCTGGAGGCAGGACCGGACTTCCCGCGCCGGCAGGACCTCCCCGCCGACGTCGTCGACGCGTCGCAGCCGACCCTCGACCACGACTGGGGCTTCGTCTCCGAGCCGGGCGGGCTCGGACGCGAGGTCCCGCTGCCCCGGGGCCGGCTGGTCGGCGGCTGCTCGGCCACCAACGCCGCCTTCCTGCTCCGCGGCCGGCCGGCCGACTACGACGGCTGGGCGGCGGCCGGGAACCCGGGCTGGTCGTTCGAGGACCTGCTGCCGACGTTCCGGGCCGTCGAGGCGGATCCGGTCGGCGGCGAGTGGCACGGCGCCAGCGGGCCGATCCCGGTCCGGCGGCCGTCCCGGGCCGAGCTGACCCCGTTGCAGCTCGCGTTCGCCGACGCCGCGGTCGCCGCCGGTCACTCCTGGGTGGACGACCTCAACCACCCGCATGCCGAGGGCGTCGGTCCGACGCCGCGCAACGTGCGCGACGGCGTCCGGATGAGCGCGGCGCTGACGCACCTGGCGCCGGCCCGGGCGCGCGACAACCTCACGGTCGGCGCCGGCGACCTGGTCGACGCGATCGTGCTCGACGGCGCCCGGGTACGCGGCGTCCGGCTGGCCGGCGGCGAGGTCGTCGAGGCGCCGTCGGTCGTGCTGGCCGCCGGCACGTACTGCAGCCCGGCGATCCTGCTGCGCAGCGGCGTCGGCCCGGCCGGCCCGCTGCGCGAGCTCGGCATCGACCCGGTGGTCGATCTGCCCGGCGTCGGGCGCAACCTCGCCGACCACCCGCTCGTCGCCGTCGACCTGCCGACCGTCCCGGGCTTCGACGGGCCGCGCTTCCAGGTGCTGCTCGTCGCGCGGTCGAGCCGCTGCCCGGCCGGCGCGCCGCCGGACCTGCAGCTGTTCGCCGCCGGGCCGTTCGACGCGGAGACCAGCCCGACCGGAGCCGTCTTCGGCATCGTCACCGCGCTGGTCGCGCCCATCTCCCGCGGGTCGGTCCGGCTGCGGTCCGCCGATCCGCTCGACCCGCCCCGGATCGAGACTCCCCTGCTGGGCAACGAGGACGACGTGCTCCGGATGGTCGACGCCACGCTGACGGCGCGCGCGTTGAGCCGTACGCCGCCGCTGTCCGAACTCGTCACCGCGCCCGAGCTGGAGCCGGGACCGGCTGTTGAGGACCACGACCGCGCCGCGATCGCGCGGTCGATCCGCGCCCGCGTCGGGCCGTACCACCACCCGGTCGGCACCTGCGCGATGGGCCCGGACCCGGCCGCCGGCGCCGTCGTCGACGCGGGTGGGGCGGTGCACGGCGTCGAGGGCCTCTGGGTCGCCGACGCGTCCGTCATGCCGACCGTGCCGTCGGTGCCCACCCACCTGACCACCGTCGTCGTCGCCACCCGCATCGCGGCGGCGGTGGCCGGCCGTCAGCCGTCCTGAGCGACGGTGATCACCACGCTGCCGACCTTCTGGCCGGTCTCGACGTACCGGTAGGCCTCGACGATCTCGGTCAGCGGGTAGCTGCGGTCGACGAGGGGGCGGAACAGCCCGCGCTCCATCAGGTCCTGCGGCCGTCGTCGTACCCGAACACTAGCGACTCAGCCGGCCCCGATGCGGACGGCGGTGACGGCGAACCGCTCCACCGCGGCGACGTGACCGCCGGTCGCCGCGGCGATCGTGACCGTGCTGCCCGGCGCGGCGCTGAACCGCACCGGCACCGACCACGGCGACCGGACGCCACCGGCCGGCACGGCCGCCGGCGCCGCCTGCACGTCGCCCCCTAGCGCGTGCAGCGTGACGACCACCTGCTCGTCGACGCCGGTGATCCGGCCGCCGACGGTCATCGGCGAGGCGCCGGTCGACCCGTACCCGGGCCGGTCGAGGGTGAGCGCGGTGTCCCGGGTGCCGGCGACCTCCCACGGCGCGTCGGCACCCGTGCCCAACCTGACCAGGTGCACGTCCGCCGCGGTATGCAGGCTGCCGTCGGGCCAGGCCGTACCGATCGCCACGTACGCCTCCTGGCCGTCCACTGTGGACCGAACGACCTTGTCGACGTCGCCGTAGCCGAGATAGCCGGCGAACCCGAGCGCGGTCGTCGCCGTGTCGAGATGCCACGGTTGGTGGCCGCCCTGGCGGTAGTCCTGCTGCCAGCGGGCGACGTCGGCCTGGTCCGCGAACGGCCAGAGCCATAACGGGGTCGTGGCCGGCGGCGGCGCGGGATCCCGGCTGCCGGCGGTGCCGTCCGGCGCGGGCGCGAGCGGGGTCGCGCCGGTGGCCGGCGCGGTCATGCTCGGGTCCGCCGCCACGGCCGGCGCCGGCCGATCCCGGCCGACCGCCAGCAGCACGCCGCCGGTGGTCAGGACGACCGCGACCGCCGCGGCGAGCGCGACCAAGCGCCCGGTCGGGCGGCGTCGGGTCGGCGGCAGCTGTCCGGGTAGTTGGGTTCCGGTGTACATGGCGGCCCCCGATCACGGGTCGACACCGCACGGCGTCGTCGAGGAAGAGACGCTCCGGACGGCCCGCTGGTTGACGTGCGCCGGGATCTCAGCGCAGCGGACCGAAGAACGCCCGCAGGTCCGCCGCGAGCTCGCCCGGAGCTTCCATCGCCGGGAAGTGGCCGCCCCGGTCGAACTCGGTCCAGTGCGCGCCGGCCGGCGCCGGGACCAGCCTGCGCACGGTCTCGTCGGCGCCGAAGACCGCGAAACCCTGCGGCACGGCCGGCGGCGATCCCCAGTCGGACGAGTGTGCCTGCTCGTAGAGGGTGTGTGCGGCGCTGGCGCCGGAGCCGGTGAACCAGAACAGGCTCACGGTGGTGAGCAGCTGGTCGCGGTCGACCGGCAGGTCGGTCCAGGCCTCGAACTTCTCCGCGATCCAGGCGAGCTGCAGCAGCGGCGAGTCGACCAGGCCGTAGCCGATGGTCTGCGGCCGGCTGTTCTGGATCGCCAGGTAGCCCGAGCCGTCCGTGCTGAACTCGGTCATCCGGGCCAGGATCAGCTTGTCGACCGGGTCGTCCTCGTCGAGCCGGTCGACCAGGCCGGGCATGAAGGTGGCCACGTTGGCCGCAGTGAGCGGGTCGGTCACCACGTGAACGCCGATGACCTGATCCGCGTCGAGGCCGGCCACCAGACCGGACACGCCGCCGCCGATGTCACCCCCGTGCACGCCGTACCGCTGGTAGCCGAGTCGGCGCATCAGCTCGATCCAGGCGCGGGCAGTGCGCCCCATCGTCCAGCCGGTCGCGCTCAGCGGGGTGGAGAACGCGTAGCCGGGCAGGGACGGCGCGATGACGTGGAACGCCGGCCCGTCGGACGGGTCGACCAGCGGCTCGACCAGGTGCAGGAACTCGGCGACCGAGCTCGGGAAGCCGTGCGTGATCAGCAGTGGTGTCGCGTCCCGCCGGTCGGACCGGACGTGCAGGAAGTGGATCCGCTGGCCGTCGATCTCGGTGACGAACTGGGGATGCCGGTTGAGCGTCGCCTCCTGCGCCCGCCAGTCGTAGCCGGTGCGCCAGTGGTCGGCGAGCTCGGTGAGATGATCGAGCGGGACGCCACGGGACCAGCCCACGCCGGGCAGCTGCCCGGGCCAGCGGGCGGTGGCCAGCCGATGGTGCAGGTAGTCGAGCTCGGCCGGCGGGATCTCGATGCGGAACGGACGGATCTCGTCGCTCATCGCGCTTCTCCTCTGCGGGTGCTTGGTGCTAGCAGGACGAACGCTAGGAGCGATAGCGGAACGCTTCGTTCCTGAATGTGCGCCAGAATCGACGAATGCTGGAGACCTCGGCCCGATTGCTGCGCCTGCTCGCGCTGCTGCAGAGCCGTCGCGACTGGACCGGCGCCGAGCTCGCGAGCCGGCTGGGCGTGACCACCCGGACCATCCGCCACGACATGGACCGCCTGCGCGGCCTGGGTTACCCGGTCGGGGCACGGCCGGGCGTGGCCGGCGGATACCGGCTCGGCGCCGGCCGCAGCCTGCCGCCGCTGCTGCTCGACGACGAGGAGGCGGTGGCCGTGGCGATCGGCCTGCGGACCGCGGCGGGCGGATCGGTCACCGGCATCGAGGAGACCTCGGTACGTGCGCTCGCGAAGCTGCAGCAGGTGCTGCCGTCGCGGCTGTGGCACCGGGTCAGTGCCTTCGGCTCGCACGCCCTGCCGATGCCGGCCCCCGGCCCGCAGGTCGACATGGACGTGCTGACGCTGATCGCCGGCGCCTGTCGCGACCATGAGCGGCTCCGGTTCGACTACCGGTCGCACTCGGGGGCCGGCAGCCGGCGGGTGGTGGAGCCGTACCGCCTGGTCAACGACCGGCGCCGGTGGTACCTGCTGGCCTGGGACGTGGACCGGGCGGACTGGCGCACCTTCCGGGCCGACCGGATCGAGCCGCGGCCGCCGACCGGGCCGCGGTTCAGCCCGCGACCGCTGCCGGCCGGGGACGAGATCGCCGCGCAGGTGGCCCGCGGTATCGGCGAGGCGACCTGGCGCTACCGGGCCCGCGTCGTCGTGCACGCACCGGCGGAGCACGTACGAGCCCGGCTCCCGATCCCCGTCGAGGTCCGGTCGCTGGACGACGAGCGGTGCACGTTCGAGCCAGGCTCCGACCATCCCCAGATGCTCGCGCTCTACCTTGGACTGCTCGACGCGGACTTCGAGGTGGTGGACTCGCCGGAGCTGGTGGACGCGCTGCGCGTGCTCGCCGAGCGCTACCGCCGCGCCACCGGCGCCGCCCGCTGACCGGCGGGTACGACGACGGTGGGCGCCCCGCGGCCGGGACGCCCACCGCTTCCCCCCGGAACCGGGGCGGACCGGGTCAGCGCCGATCCGCCGTACCCGCCAGCCCGTCGCCCGGTGCGGCCAGCTCCGCGGCCCAGATCGCGAAGTGGCCCGACTCGTCCAGGTCCGACTCGGTGCACGGTCGGTCAGCGGCCTCGCGGCGACCGGTGGCGAGCAGCGGCCACCCGCGCCACCATCCCGAGAAGCCGGACAGAGCGTCCTTGCGTCGATTGTCCATCGTGGCCTTTTTCGTTCCGGGCGGCCGAGGACGGCGCGTTAACAATGCGTTGGTGTAGACCGGAAATAACCAACTCGTCGGCAATACGGACAATGATCGGCGAGCGGCGACAAGGCCCCCGTTGACGTCGCGGCAATCTCAAATATCTGGGGTCGCAGACCTTAGCAGGAGTTGACCGGGACGGGGATTGAATTTCGAATTCTTCGAGCTCTCCCGGCGCGGCCGAACGTCAACGCCCGTCGGCCAGGCCGGACCGCAGCCGGGTCCAGAGATCCGCGTACGCGGCCGCCGCCGGGCTGTGCGGCGCGAACGCCGGCACCGGCGCGCGGTGCCGGGCCATCTGCTCGACCACCGACAGGTACGGGATCGCCTCCGGCACCACGAACTCCCGTTCCTGCGGCAGCCGCTCGACCAGCTCCCGATGCGCCTTCTTGCGCCGGTCGACCATCGACAGGAACGCCATCACCGTCGGCGTACGGCCCGGCAGGCCGGCGACGAACTCGGTGAGCTGGTCGAAGGTGCGCAGCGACAGCACGGCCGGGATCAGCGGGACGAGCAGCACGTGGCTGGCCCGGACCACGTTCTCGGACACCAGCGACACGCTCGGCGGGCAGTCGAGGATGACCAGCTCGTACTCGTCGGCGAGGGGCGCGACCAGCCGGCGCAGCCGGTCCGTCGGCCGCTTGGTGGAGTCGAGCTCGAGGTCGAGGTTGCGGTAGCTGAAGTCGGCCGGCATGAGGTCGAGCCGGTCGAAGTCGGTCGCCTTGATCGCCTCGTCCAGGGTGCGCCGGCCGGCGACGAGCGCCTTGCCGCCGCCCTTGACCTTCGGCTTGACCCGGAACAGGTACGTGGCCGAGCCCTGCGGGTCGAGGTCCCAGATCAGCGTCCGCAGGCCGTCCCGGGCGGCCAGGTAGCCGAGGTTGACCGCGGCCGACGTCTTCCCGACCCCGCCCTTGATGTTGTACGTCGCGACCACCCTCATCGCGCCGCTCCCGGGGTGGCTGCGCCGGCCGGCGCCGGGGTCAGCCGGGCCAGCCGGCGCGCGACCGGCAACCGCCCGAACGACGCGAACGCGGCGGCGAACTCGGCGCGGGCGGCGTGCATCGCCTCCTGCTGCCGGGCGGCGATCTCACCCATCGCCAGGATGGTCCGGACCTCGACGTCTCCGCCGGCCATCATCTCGGCGGCGAGCGCGTAGATCGCCTCCCGTTGCGCCTCACTGTCCTGGAACCGGCCCAGCACATCCTGCAGGGTCTTCAGCTCCTTGACCGCCGCGCGGGCGCCGTCCGGATCGAGCACCGGGGCGAAGATCTCCAACAGGTAGCGCAGTTCCTTGCACCGCTTGCGCAGGTCGTGCAGCGCCTCCGCGGGTGAGGCGCGCGTGATCCGAGCACCGCGCCGCAGCACCCGCCGATACGCACCGGCCAGCCGCTCGGTGCTGATCTCCTGCACGGTGGGTCGGTCGCCGTCCCGGCCGGCCAGCTCGGCCAGTGCGGTCCGCCAGCGGTCCCGCCACCGCGCGTACCGAGGTGACCGGAGGCCGCGGACCAGCCGGCGCCGCTCGCTCGCCCGCAGCCGCCGCAGGTGGACCGCCATCGGCGCCAGGTCCTCCGGTTGCCCGCTGGTCAGGCCGGCGGCCAGGGACGGGAACTCCTCCAGGTGGACGTCGAGGTCGCGGGAGCGGGCGGTGAGGTCGCCGAGCCACTTCAGCTCCGGCGTCACCCAGGCGACGAGATCGGCCGGCAGGAGGTCACCGAGCAGCCTGACCACCGAGCGGCTGCGCCGGACGGCGACCCGGAAGTCGTGCAGGAACTCGATGTCGACGTCGTCGATGGTCCCGCCGCGGACGGTGTCCATCTCGTCGAGGAAGGACAGCAGCACCCTCGCCACCGCGACGTCGCCGGGAAGCTCGGGCCGCAGCACCGGCGGCTCGGTGGCATCCGGGTCGATGCCGGCCGCGGCCAGCGCGGCCGCGTAGTCGCAGCGGTCGTCGCGGACCAGCCCGGCGTCCTGCACGATCCGGCCGGCCCGTACGGCCGACGTCTCGTAGCCGCGCAGCGGGATCAGCCGCAGGCCGCCGGGCAGCCGCGCGCGGCTCCCGGCGATCGTCGCCGGACGCTCGTGCACCAGCCGCAGCACGGTCTTGCCCTCGTGGTCGAGCAGCCGGCCGGTGACCGAGCTGCCGGAGACCCGGACCATCGGCAGCAACGCCCGCACACCGAGCACCGGCTCCAGCCGCGGCCGCAGCTCGGCCGGCAGGCCGGCCAGCAATCGCGGCCAGCCGGCGGTGTCCGGCCCGGCGGTCACGACCATCCCGTCCGGACCGCGCAGGTGCAGAGTCTCCGGTCCACCGGCCGGGCCGGTCGTCGCGGTCAACGCCATGCCCGCGCGGTAGAGCCGCCGGTCGGCGCTGTCCAGCCAGGTGCGCCGCGCCGCCGCCGGCCGGCCCATCGCCACCGTGTAGGTGCCCGCGAGCGCGCGCAGCGCAGCCGCGATCGCCGACGGCTGCGGGCTGCTCCACAGCACGCCTGGTCCACCCATCAACGTCCCTTCCCGACCCCGGATTCGGACCAGTGTGGCGCCCCGGCGCAACCTGTGGAGCCGGTCGCTGGCGCGGACACGCCGAACGGGTCGGACCGCAGGCCGACGCCCGCGACGGGCGGACCACGACGAGGCGCCCAGCATCTGCATGGCCGATGCTCAGCCGGTCCAGGGCGAGCGCCCATCAGGCCCACAGTTACCCGCCAGTATCGTGCGTTCCAGCGGCCCGCCTTTGGTGTCCCCCGTCCCCGGAGGCGGGCCGCCGATTGATCGATCCGGCAGGCCGCGGGACGCTCATCGCGTCCACCGCCGCGATCAAGGGATCCGCCATGGCCGCCAACCGCACCAGGTCCGGTCGGTCGTGATCGACCTGCAGAGCCGCATCGGGCTGGGCACCGCGCCGCTGGGGTCGCGTGTGGACGGTCCACTGTGGTGGGGCCCGCAGGACCCGGCGGACGCGGTCGCCGCGGTCCGGGCGGCGCTGGACGCCGGGGTCGACTGGATCGACACCGCACCGTTCTACGGCTGGGGGTTGGCCGAGGAGCTGGTCGGGCGGGCGATCGCCGGCCGGCGGGACGAGGTGCGGATCCTCACGAAGTGCGGCACCGTGCGCGGACCGGACGGTCGGGCCGCGGAGGACGCGTCGCCGGCCGCGATCCGAGCCGGGTTGCGGGACAGCCTGCGCCGGTTGGGCACCGACCACGTCGACGTGCTGCAGGTGCACGACCCCGACCCGGCGACGCCGGTCGAACAGACCTGGGCGGCCGTCGCCGAGCTGGTGACCGAAGGGCTGGTCCGGGCCGGCGGGCTGTCCAACCATCCGGTCGAGCTGATGGAACGGGCGTACGCGGTGGCGCCGGTCCCGGTGGTGCAGCAGCAATACTCGCTGCTGCACCGGACGCCGGAGGCGGACGGCGTGCTGGACTGGTGCGCCGCGCACGGCAGCGCGTTCCTGGCCTGGGCACCGCTGGCGTCCGGCTTCCTCGTCGGCGGGTTCGACCTGGCCGCGCTGGTCCCGGGCGACCTGCGCCACCGGCTGCCCTGGGCGAGCCAGGACCTGACCGGGCCGCTCGGCCGGCTCGCCGCGGTCGCCGCCCGGCACGGCGTCCCGGCGCACCGCGTCGCGCTGGCCTGGGCCACCCGGCGGCCCGGCACGCACGCGATCGTCGGCGCGCGGACGCCGGCCGAGGTCGCCGACCTGCTGCCGCTCCCCAGCCTGACTCCCGCCGACCTCGCGGAGCTGTCCGCTACAGGGTGACTCCCGGATCGCTCACGTCGTGCTCGGTCCACCGCCGGGACCGCCACATGACCAGTGCCCCGATGAGCGCCACCACGGCGAGCAGGCCGAGGCCCTTGGCTCCCGGCATTCGACTACGCATGGCGTGACGCTAGAGCCCCCGGCCGCCGCGGGCGCGCAGAATCGCCGACGACCGTACGGCTCGGAACCGGATCGTCGGAGGGTCCGGCTAGCCTGCGGCGATGTCGATCAGCTGGTCCGGGGCGCTGGCCTGGCGCATGCGGCGGCACCTGCTCGACCCGGTCGGCACCGAGTCCGTGGCCGGCGTCGTCCGCCGGCTGGGCGCGGTGCCGGCGCAGTCCGAGGCCACGGCCGAGCTCGCGATCCGGAGCAGGCGGCAGCGGTCCCGGTCCGGCGAGGTCGCGCGCGCCCTGGCCGACGGCCGGATCATCAAGACGTTCGCGTTCCGCGGTGCGACCCACCTGCTGACGCCGGAGGAGGGCGGCGCCTACCTCGCGCTGCGGGCGGCCAGCCGGATGTGGGAGCTGCCCAGCTGGCAGAGCTACTACGACCTGACGCCGGCCGACTGGCCCGCGCTGCGCGAGGTGGTCCGGGACGCGCTCGCCGGCGGCCCGATCACCCGGGACGAGCTGGGTGCGGCGGTCACCGCACGGCCGCGGTTCCGGCATCTCGGCTTCGCCTTCGGCGACGGCTCCGGCACGTTGCTGAAGCCGCTCGCGTGGCAGGGCGACATGAGCTTCGGGCCTTCGCGGGACGGGCACGCGACCTTCCAGGCGCTGGACGGCAATCCCCGCTGGGCCGGCATCCCCGACCTCGACGAGGCTGGTGCCAGCGCCGTCGAGGCGTACTTCCGGACGTACGGGCCGGCGACACCCGACCACGTGCGCTACTGGCTGGGCGAGGGCCTCGGCGCGGGCCGCAAGCGGATCCGGTCCTGGATCGCCGGCTTCGGCGACCGGCTGGCCGAGGTAAACGTCGACGGCGCGGCCGCCCTCATCCTGCGCGAGGATCTCGACGACCTGGCCGCGACGCCGGCGACCAGCACCGTCCGGCTGCTGCCCGGATACGACCAGTGGGTGCTCGGTCCGGGTACGGCCGACGCCCACGTGGTGCCGCCGGACCGGCGGCCGCTGGTCAGCCGGCAGGCGAACCTCGTGGTCGCCGGCGGGGTCGTGTCCGGGACCTGGTCGGCGACCGGCGACGAGCTCGTCCTCAGCTGGTTCGCCGAGGCCGGGCCGCCGCCGCGGGACGCCCTCGCCGACGAGATCGCCCGGCTCGCCGCGATCCTCGGGCGAACGCTCCAGCCGGCTATCCGGACGGACTGACGGCGACCTCTTTGTCGTCCACCCACTCGAGGAGGTCGCCGGGCTGGCAGTCGAGCACGCGGCACATCGACTCCAGCGTGCTGAACCGCACCGCCTTGGCCCGCCCGTTCTTCAGCACGGCGACGTTCGCCGGGGTCAGCCCCACGCGCTCGGCGAACTCGCCGACGCTCATCTTGCGCTTGGCCAGCTCGACATCGATGCGGACCACGATCGGCATCAGATCACCGCCTCCATGTCGGTCCGCAGCGTGGTGGCCTGCCGCAGCAGCGCCCGCACCACCACCAGCAGGAGTCCGAGCACGGTGACGGCGATCGACATCAGCAGCAGCACGAGCGGTCCGGGGAGAAACACCCGGAGCGGCAGCACCACCCGGCGCAGGTCAGCATCCATCGACTCTCGCCCGATAACTATCGACTGTCAATAGCTCCAGTCGGTCCTCTCTCCGACCCGCCCCGCGAGCCGCAGCGGGTCCGGTCATCCGTGCGGGGTGATTTCTCGGGCGCGTCGGCGGCGGAAGCTGGGCTGCATGAATGGCTGGCTGCTGTGGGGGCTCGTTCTTCCCGTTCTGCTCGTCGTCGCGGGAATCGTCCAGATACAGCGGAACAAGCGCCGTTGACCGAACTCGACGGTCACCGCGCGACCGGGTGAGCGCGGACCTGGGCGCCGCGGCGGGCACCAGCCCGCCGTGGCGCGCGGTGATCAGGCCTGCGGCTGGCCGATGTTCACCAACCAGTCGACGCCGAACTGGTCCGTGCACATGCCGAACTCGTCGCCCCACATCTGCTTCTCCAGTGGCATGCTCACCGTCCCGCGGGCCGACAGCTTCTCCCAGTAGCCGCGCAGCTCGTCGCCGTCGTCGCCGCTGAGGCTGACGCTCATCCGCTTGCCCGACTCGTACGTCATTCCGGTGGGCGTGTCCGCGCCCATCAACGTGAATCCGGAACTGGTCTCCAGCATCGCGTGCATGATCTTGTCGGCATCCGGAGAGTCAGCCATTCCGTACTCCCCGAACGTGTTCATGTGCAGAGTGCCCCCGAATACCTGCTCGTAGAACTCCATCGCCTGACGGGCATCGCCGTCGAAGCTGATGTACGGATTGAGGCGAGACGTCATCGGACGCTCCTTCCGAGAGTCGGCCGTGAAGTCTCGAAGCCTAGACCCGCACCACCCACCCGGGAGGGTTGGGCGCATGACCGGCCGCGGTCGGCGAGGTTGCCGGCGATCGTCCGAATGACGCCCGCTGCCGGCCGACGGTCCGGATACTCGGCGTGTGCACTGGCTTCCGTGGCGTTCCGGGGAGATGCACCGGATGCTCACGGTCGCGCTGATCGCGCTGACCGTGTCCTGCGGGGTGGTGGACGCGGTCAGCTTCCTCGCCCTGGGCCGCGTCTTCGTCGCCACGATGACCGGGAACGTGATCTTCCTCGGGTTCGCGCTGGCGGGCGAGCCGTCCCTGTCGATCAGCGCCTCGCTGACCGCGCTGGGCAGCTTCGTGGTCGGGGTGCTGGCCGCTGGTCGGCTCGGGGCTCGGCTGAGCCACCACCGCGGACGGCACCTCGGTGCGGCCGCCGCCGTCGCCGTGGTGCCGATGGCGGCCGCAATCGCCCTCGCGGCGACGGTGTCGCCGGCGGACGCGCGCTACGGGCTGATCACGCTGCTGGCGTTCGCGATGGGGATCCAGGTCTCGACCGTGCGCCGGCTCGCCGTGCCCGACGTACCCATGATCGCGCTGACCATGGCGATGACCGCACTGATCTCGGAGTCCCGGATCGCCGGTGGTGCCGGGCACAGCATCCGCATGCGCGGGGCGACCATCGCGGCGCTGCTGGTCGGGGCCATCCTCGGCGGCGTGTTGGTCCTGCACGTCGCCGTCGCCGCCGGCATCGCACTGGCCACCGCCCTGGTCGCGGCGGTCGCGGGCACCATCCTGCGGCTTGCTGCCCGCACCGACAGTGCCGCCTGGCGCCCGCCGCCGCGCGCGGTCGTCGATCCCCCCGCGCAGCGGCAGCCACCGTCCGAGCGCTGACGACGGGTCAGGTCCCGCGCCGGTCGGTGTGCGCGCGCAGCCCGGCGGCGAACGCGTCGGCGTCCCAGCCGTCCCGCAGCGCCTGCCAGACCAGCTCCGCCTGCGTCGGCGGCGCCAGCCCGCCGACCGGCTGGTCCCGGTCGAGGTTGGTGGGGAACGCGTAACCCTCGGCCGACGCGGCGACGACATTGCGCAGCTCCCGCTCGTCCGCGCCGGCGGCCCTGCGCCGGGCGAGCACCGGGTAGAGCGCCAGGCTCATCGCCACCCGGTCGACGCTCTCCATCGCGCGGCCGAACGCGGACGACACCTGCAGCAGGTTGGCCATCCGGCGGACGTCCGCGGAGCGGTTGGTGCCGGCCCCGTGGAACAGCGCCGGGTTGAAGAACGCCGCGTCGCCGGTGGCCAGCGGCAGCTGGACGTGGTGCCGGTCGAAGTAGCCGGTGAACTCCGGCTGGTGGAACGCGACGTATCCCGGCGGGTACTTCTGCGAGTGCGGCAGGTACATCGTCGGCCCGGTCTCGACCGGCATGTCGCAGTGCGCGACCGCGCCCTGCAGGGTCATCAACGGGGACAGCCGGTGCACCTGCGCCGGGTATGCCAGCGACTGGTCGAGCGACATGAACCCGAGGTGGTAGTCGCGGTGCGCGACCTGCGCCTGCCCGCCGGGGTTGACGACGTTGACCTGCGAGGTGACCTGGTAGCCGGGGCCGAGCCACGCCTCGCTGACCAGCGCGAGCACGTCGTTGGCGTAGTAGTCGGCGAACACCTCGGGTGCGCGCAGCGCGAGCTTGTCCAGCGCGCCCCAGACCCGGTCGTTGGCGCCCGGCGCGGCGAAGTGGTCGCCGGCCGCCGCCCCGCTCGCCTTCTGGTCGGCGATCAGCTCGGTGAAGACGGCGCTCGCCCGGTCGACCACCGACCGGTCCGGGAACGCACCGGTGAACACGACGATCCCCGGCCCGTCCAGCAGCGCCCGGGCCAGCTCGGCCTGCACCTCCCGCCGGTGCTCCGGTGCGGCGGCGTGGTCGCGCAGCCGGGACCCGTACACGAGCACGCCCTGCTCGACCGAGTCCGCATACGGATAGTCGGCCGGGTCGGTGGCCTGCTCGACCACCTCCCGGAACTCGTCGAGGCGGCAGTCCTCGGGCCGGAACCAGCCGGCGCGTCCGGCGGCGAGCTTCGACGTGGTCATCGGGTCACGTCCTTCCCAGCGGCGTTGCCCCAGCCTAGGGCCGCCGATCGCCTCAGCGATCCTTGAAAAGACCTCAAGAACGCCTCAGAGTGGGCGCGTGGCGCACGAGTTCAAGGTCCGGGAGATCGCGGCCCAGGCCGGCCTGAGCAAGGCGACGGTCGACCGCGTCCTGCACGACCGTGCCGGGGTCCGGCCCGACACCGTCCGGCTCGTCGAGCAGGCCATCGCCGACCTCGACCGGCAGCGGACGCAGCTGCGCCTCGGCGGCCGCACGTTCATGGTCGACGTCGTCGTGCAGGCGCCGGCGCGGTTCTCCTCGGCGGTCCGGGCCGCGCTGGAGGCGGAGCTGCCGTCGCTGGCGCCGGCGGTCGTCCGGTCCCGGTTCGCCTTCCGCGAGTCCGGACCGGTGACCGAGCTGGTCGCCGGGCTGGACCGGATCGCACGCCGCGGTTCGCACGGGGTGGTGCTGAAGGCGCCGGACGTGCCGGAGGTCACCGCGGCCGTGCAGCGGCTCGGTCGCGCCGGCATCCCGGTGGTGACGCTGGTGACCGACCTGCCCGGCAGCGGCCGGCTCGCCTACGTGGGGATGGACAACCGGGCCGCCGGCGGCACCGCGGCCTACCTGCTCGGTCAGTGGCTCGGCGACCGGCCGGGCAACGTGCTGGTGACCGTGAGCAGCAGCGCGTTCCGCGGCGAGGAGGAGCGGGAGATGGGCTTCCGCGCGGCCATGCGCACCGCACAGCCGGCCCGGGCGCTGGTCGAGATCACCGGCAGCGACGGCCTGGACAGCGCGCAACGCGACCTGGTGCTCGAGGCGCTGGCCCGGGACCGCGACCTGGCCGCGGTCTACTCGATCGGCGGCGGCAACCTCGCCACCGTCGACGCCTTCGACGCGGTCGGCCGGCGGTGCGCCGTGTTCATCGCCCACGACCTGGACGAGGACAACCTCCGCCTGCTGCACGCCGGCCGGCTGTCCGCGGTGCTGCACCACGACCTCGGCCGGGACCTCCGGGCGGCCTGCCGGGTGATCATGCAGGCCCAGGGCGCGCTGCCGCGCCGGCCGCCGCCGTGGCCGTCGACGATCCAGGTCGTCACGCCGTTCAACGTGCCGGCCCCGCCGGACTGAGCCCTCCGGTCCCCGGGACCGGTCAGTCGTGCGCGCCGAAGACGATCTGGTCCCAGTCCAGCACCGACCCGGTGACCACGCCGCTGCGGTCGGAGAGCAGGAACACGATGAACTCGGCGATCTCGTCCACCTGACCCAGCCGGCCCATCGGCAGCGCCCGCGCGGCCTGCTCCCGCCAGGCGTCGTCGGCGCCGTGGAACTCCCGCTGGGTCGCGTCCTCGCCCTCGGTGTCGGTCCAGCCGATGTCCACCCCGTTGATCCGGATCCGGTCGAACCGGTGCGCGTAGGCGGCGTTGCGGGTCAGCCCGGCCAGGCCCGCCTTCGCCGCCACGTACGGGGCGAGATAGGGCTGGCCGCCGAGCTCGGAGGACGAGATCACGTTCACGATGCTGCCCGGCGCGCCGCGCGCGACCAGTGAGCGGACCACGGCCTGCATGAGGAAGAACGGACCGCGCAGGTTCACGGCGACGTGCGCGTCGAACAGTTCAGGCGTGGTGTCCAGCAGCGTGCCGCGTGCGGTCAGTCCCGCCGCGTTCACCAGGCAGTCCACGCGCCCGTACGCCGCCAGCACCGCGTCCACCGCCGCCAGCGCGGCGGCCGGGTCGGCGACGTCGGTCGGCACGTACCTGGCCGTCGCGCCGGCGGCGGCCAACTCGGCCGCCAGCGCCTCGCCCCGCTCCCGGTTCCGGCCCAGCATTGCCACCGCGGCGCCGGCCCGGACGGCGGCGCGCACCACCCCGGCACCGACCCCCTGGGTGCCGCCGCTGACCAGGAGGACCTTTCCGTCGAGGAGAGGCACGGCCGCCAGCCTGGCACACAGTGACGCCGCCGAACCGTACGGTGTCGCGCGTAGATCGATTCCCAAGGGAGGGGCCAGCCGTGACCAACGAAACCTATGCCTCGTATCCCGGCTATCCCGTTCAGTTCTCGGTCGACTACCCCGACCGGCCACTGAACCGGGTCACCACCGCGTTCCGCATCTTCGTGGCCATCCCGATCGTCATCGTGCTGAGCGCGGTCAGCGGCGCCACCTGGCACTGGTCGACGCCCGACCGCGGCGACATGGCCGCCGCCGGCGCCGGTGGCCTGCTGTTCTTCGGGCCGCTGCTGATGATTCTCTTCCGGCAGAAGTACCCGCGGTGGTGGTTCGACTGGAATCTGGAGCTGCAGCGCTTCAGCAACCGGGTGGCGGTCTTCCTCGCGCTGATGGAGGACCGCTATCCGTCCACCGACGAGCACCAGTCGGTCCGCCTCGAGTATCCGTACCCGGATGCCGCCCGCGACCTCAACCGCTGGCTACCACTGGTGAAATGGCTGCTCGCAATCCCGCACTACATCGTGCTGTTCTTCCTCGACATCGCCGCCTTCGTCGTGGTCATCATCGTCTGGTTCGCGATCCTTTTCACCGGCCGGTATCCGGGCGGACTGTTCACCTTCATCGAGGG
This sequence comes from Mycobacteriales bacterium, assembly GCA_036558285.1. GTDB lineage: Bacteria > Actinomycetota > Actinomycetes > Mycobacteriales > CADCTP01 > CADCTP01. The sequence goes on from DATBFW010000148.1 coordinate 31,675, forward strand.
CGTGATCCGCTGGCACAACCGGGTCATCGCGTACGCGCTGCTGCTCGTGACTGACCAGTACCCGCCGTTCCGGCTGGCTCCCTGACCCGGCCGACGGTGGCCGGGACCTGGTCCCGGCCGCCGTCGGCTGGGTCTAGGTCGGCATCGCCTCGGTCCGGTCGGCCGGCCGCTCGTCGAGCAGCTCGGCCGGGGTGACGTCGGCCTTCTGCGCCAGCTTGCTCGGCCACCAGATGTGCCGGCCGATGTCCAGGTTCAGCGCCGTCACCAGCACCGAGCGGACCACGATCGTGTCGAGCAGCACGCCGAACGCCACCGCGAAGCCCAGCTCGGCGAGGAACACCAGCGGCAGCGTGCCCAGGACGGCGAAGGTGCCGGCCAGGACCGCCCCGGCGGAGGTGATGACGCCACCGGTCGCGGCGAGCCCGATCAGCGCACCGCGCCGCGTCCCGTACCGCTTCGACTCCTCGTGCACGCGGGTCATCAGGAAGATGTTGTAGTCGATGCCCAGCGCGACCAGGAACACGAAGACGAACAGCGGCAACGACGAATCCGCGCCGGCGAAACCGAAGCCCCAGTCGAAGATCAGCGCGCTTGCGCCGAGCGCCGCGAAGAAGGACAGCACCACGGTGGCGATCAGCACGAGCGGGGCCACGATCGCACGCAGCAACACCATGAGGATCACGAGCACGACGGCCAGCACGATAGGCACGATCGTGTTCCGGTCGTGCTTGGCGGCACGCTGGAGATCCAAGTTGATCGCCGTGTTGCCGCCGACCATGGCGTTCGCATCGGGGACCGCATGCACGGCGTCGCGCAGCCGGTCAACCGTGGCGTACGCGGCCGGGCTATCGGCGGGGTCGGTGAGCGTGCCCTCGAGGTAGGCGTGCCCGTCCCGGACGACCGGCGTGGAGACCGCGGAGATGCCGGCGGTGTTCCCGACCACCGTCCGGACCCGGTCGGCCGCGCCGGCGTCGGCGACGATCGCCACCGGGTCACCCGCCCCGCCGGCGTCCGGGAAGTGCGTGGTGATGACCTGCTCACCCACCACCGAGTCCGGTGTGCCGGTGAACGACTCGGCGTTGGTGAGGCCGTTGGCGTCGAGCTTGACGATGCCGATCGACAACACCGCGAGCGCCAGCGCGGTGGTCACCCACACGGTGCGCGGCCGCCGGGCGATGCGGGTGCCGACCCTGGCCCAGAACCCCCGGGTGGTCGGCTCGGGCGAGCCGTAGCGCGGCTTGACCGGCCAGAAGATCCACCGACCGCAGATGGTCAGCAGCGCCGGCAGCAGCGTCACCATGACCAGCAGCGAGACGGCGATGCCGATGGCGGCGACCGGGCCGAGGCTGCGGGTGGAGTTGGTCTCGGCCACCATCAGGCACAGCATGCCGACGATGACGGTGGAGGCACTCGCGATGATCGCGGGACCGGCGCGGTGCAGCGCGACCGCCATCGCCTCGTGCCGGTTCTCGTGCCGGCGCAACTCCTCCCGGTAGCGCGCGACCAGCAGCAACGCGTAGTCCGTGCCCGCACCGAAGACCAGGACCGTCAGGATGCCGGCGCTCTGGCCGTTGACGACCAGGCCGGCGTGCGCGGCCAGCAGGTAGATCAGCGCCTGCGCGACGACGAGCGCGACGCCGGCGGAGAGCACCGGCAGCAACCACAGCATCGGGCTCCGGTACGTGATCAGCAGGATGATGACGACAACGCCGATCGTGGCGAACAGCAGCGTGCCGTCGATGCCCTCGAACGCGGACGCCGAGTCGGCGGCGATCCCGAACGGACCCGTGACGTGCACGGCCAGACCGTCGCTGCCGCCGGGAAGGTCACGTATCCGGTCGGCGATCCCGGGCGCCTTCTGCCAGCCGTCCGAGCCGAGGTCGAAGACCACGACCGTCTGCAGCGCCTTGCCGTCGGCCGACGGCGCCGGCCCCTGCGGGGTGCCCTGCACGCCTTCGAACCCGGCAAGCGCCCGCGCGTCCGCGGCCGCCTTGGCCTTGTCGGCTTCGGTCAGGCCGCTCGGCCGGTCATAGGTGATGACCGCCGGCAGCGCGTTCGGTGACTGGAAGGACTGCTGGATCTGCAGCACCTTCGTGGACTCTGCGCTGCCTGGCAGCCACGACGCGGAGTCGTTCTTCTCCGCGCCGGTCAGCTTGCCGGCCAACGGGCCCGCGATGGCCACCATCACGAGCCAGAAGACGAGCACCAGAAACTTCGTCCGGCGCCCGGTGAGCAGGCGTGCCGCCGACCCCGTCATGATCTCTCCCTGCGTTTCCTGATGTGCCGCGACGCTATTGATCGGCCGTCGCGAGCGTCAACGACGTTTGCGTCCGCACTGAGAAAGCCTCAGAAACGCTGCCCGGCAAGGCGGTTCCGGGTGCAGAGCGGCCCGCGCGGACGGACCCCAGCGGATACCGCGAATGGCCCAACGGCCGACCGTCCGTCGGCCCAGGCTCGCGCATGACGCTCCTCCGATGCGGTGGACACCCCGTCGGTGTCACTACTCCGTCGAACCGGCGGCGCTCGTTTCGACATCGGAGCCGAGATTTCTTCACCGGCTTCCGGGCGGACACGATCAGGCCCGGATCGTCATCCGGGCGAGTTTCGCCCCGTCGACGTCGAAGCCGAAGTGGCTGGGGCCGTTGAACCCGTTGCCTCCGACCTGCGCGGTGACGACGGTCCGCCCGGCGTCGTTCTCGACACCGGTGACGTCCAGGGTCACCTGCTTCCCGATGAACTCGGCGTCGCTCCACCGCCGGATCGCATCCCGCCCGACGAACTCGCGCCCCCAGTCGTCGACCACTCCACCGGCCCCGAACGCGTCGAGGAACGCGTCGACGTCGCCGCGATTGGCCGCGTCCAGCACCACCTGAACGACTGAGGGAACCGAGTCCACAGCGCCGCCTCCAGACTGCCCACCGCACCGCGATCCGCCGCGTCGAGTGTGCTGGCTCCATCGGGAGCCTGTCGAACCGGGGGTGGACCGGGTTGCCGCGACGCCGACCCTGCCGCTCACGGACGTGGGATCGCCGTCGCCAGGTGGCAAGAATCCCGCCGGCCTGCACCTGACCATCACCGGGCACCTGGCACCGTCGTGACCTGACACGGGCCCGGTGGTGGGTCCCGTGGTCGAGGTTGACTTTGCGGTGCAAACCGGCGTAGCTTTGCGCTGCAAAGTCATGCCTGGGGGTCACCGTGAACGACATCTCCCCGACTCCTCCCGTCGACGGCGACGACCACTTCGACCCCGGCGATGCCGCCGACCTGCTCGTCAGCGCGCGCCGCACCGCCCGCCGCGGCTTCGAGCAGCGCACGCCGCTGGTCTGCCTGGTGGCGGCCGTGGTCGTGCTCGCTGCGTACGGCGCCCTGTGGCTGTCCGTACGCGACCAGGATCCGTACGTCGGGCCGAGCCGCGCCGTGATCGGCTGGGTGTACGGCATCGTCGCGGTCTCGGTCGCGGTGAGCATGGCGACGTACCGCCACGCGACCCGTGGCGTGCGCGGGAAGTCGCGCCGCGAGGACGCCATCGCCGGCCTCGCGGTGGGCGTGCCGTGGATCGCGGTCTACGTGTTCGACGGCGCGCTCAAGGCCGACGGCTTCGACAGCGCGATCGTCTACGGTGTGTTCGACGCGGCCGGGCCGTGGCTGGTCGTCGGCACCGCAGTAGCCGCCCTCGCCGCCGGCCGCGAGCAGTGGGGAACCATGACCATCGGACTCACGGTGGTCGTGGTCGGGACCGCCGCCGCGTTCTTCGGGCCGGCCGGCTGCTGGGGTGTGCTCGCCGTGGCGGGGTTCGCCGGACTCGTGGCGCTCGGCGTCGCCCAGTACGTCCGGCTGCGCCGCCCATGACCGAGGACCCGCTCGACCCGTTGATCCACGCGCCGGCCCGCCTGCGGATCATGGTCACGCTGGCGGCGCTGCGGGACGGGGACTCGCTGTCCTTCCCGCGCCTGCAGCGGATGCTCGACCTCACGCCCGGCAACCTGATCACCCACCTCCGCAAGCTCGAGGACGCCGGCTACCTGGTCACGGAGAAGGGCAACGGCCGCCCGTCCGCCGGCACGTCGATCGCCCTGACCGGACCGGGCCGCGAGGCCCTCGACACCTACACCACCAGCCTCCGCGCGATCCTCGACAGCGTGTGACCGGACGGCGGTGGGCTAGGTCGAGCGGACGAAGGTCAGCACCTCGTGAGCGAGCTGGTCGCCGGCGTCCTCCTGGAGGAAGTGACCGGCACCGGTGATCAGCGGATGGGCGCGGCCCTGGGCGCCGGCGAATGCGGTGCGCAGGATCGGGGCCATTCCGCCGGTGATCGGGTCTCCGTCGCTGAACGCGACCAGCACCGGGGTGGCGGTCGCGGTCAGCGCGGCCCACGCCGCCCGGTTGGCCGCGGTCGCCGGGTCGTCCGGCGCGGTCGGCACCAGCAGCGGCATGGCCCTCGGGCCGGCCTGGTAGCGGGCGTCCGGGAACGGCGCGTCGTAGCCGGCGCGTACGGCCGGCGTCAGCGTGCTGCGGCAGCCGGCCTGGACGAGCCGGGCGACGTCCAGTTCCGGCGCGTGCTCGACGACCCGGCGGAACTGCCACCAGACGTCCGGCATCGGGTGGTCACCGGTCGGCAGGCCGGTGTTCGCGGTGACCAGCCGGGCGAACCGGTCGGGGTGCTCCGCGGCCAGCCGGAGCCCGATCAGGCCGCCCCAGTCCTGCCCCACCAGCGTGACCCCGTGCAGGTCCAGCCGGTCGAAGGCCAGGCTGCGTACCCACTCCACGTGCCGGGCGTAGCTGTGGTCCTCGATCCGGGTCGGCTTGTCCGACCGGCCGAACCCGACCAGATCCGGCGCGATCACCCGCAGGCCGCCGGCCGCCAGCACCGGGATCATCGTCCGGTACAGGAACGACCAGCTCGGCTCGCCGTGCAGGCACAGCACCACCGGCCCGTCCGCCGGGCCGGCCGCCACGTACGCCATCCGCAGCGACCCGCCGTCGTCGTCGGGCACCGTGGCGTATTCCGGGACGAAGTCGAAGTCCGGCAAGCCGTCGAACCGGTCATCCGGCGTACGAAGGATCTCCACCCACCGAGCCTGCCACGAAGGCCACCGCGCGTGCGATCATCGGCCGATGCGACCTGCCGACAGGTCGGAGTCCGCCGCTCGTCCCGGTGAGAGAGGGATCGTTTCTCGTACCGGGCTGTGGGAGCAGCTGGACGGGTCGGCGCGGGTGACGGTCGTGTCGGCGCCAGCGGGCAGCGGCAAGACGGTCCTGCTGCGGTCCTGGATCGGCCAGGCCGGGCTGGCGGAGCGGGCGGCGTGGGTGCCGATCGGGCGGGACGAGCCGGACCCGCAGCGGCTGTGGCTGGCGGTGCTGGATGCGTTGCGCCGGACCTCGGCCGGTTCCGCGCTGGTGAGGGAGCTGACTGCGGCGCCGGACCTGGACGGGTGGGCGATCGTCGAGCGGCTGCTGGATGACCTGGGGCCGTTGGACGAACCGCTGTGGCTGGTCGTCGACGACGTTCACGAGCTCGGCTCCGGCCAGGCGCGGCAGCAGCTGGAGCTGCTGGTGATGCGGGCTCCGGCGCACCTGCGGTTCGTCCTCGCCACCCGGCAGGACCTGCGGCTGGGGTTGCATCGTCTGCGACTCGAGGGCGAGCTGACCGAGATCCGAGCGGACGACCTGCGGTTCAGCGTGGCCGATGCCCAGGCCCTGTTCCGGGCCGCCGACGTGGAGCTGGACGCACCGACGCTCGGGCTGCTGCACGAGCGGACCGAGGGATGGGCCGCCGGGCTGCGGCTGGCGGCCCTGTCGCTGGCCGGTCACCCGGACCCGGACCGGTTCGCGGCCGAGTTCTCCGGCAGCGAGCGGACGGTCGCCGAATACCTGCTGGCCGAGGTGCTGGAACGACAGCCCGACCAGGTGCGGCGGCTGCTGCTGCGCACGAGCGTGCTGGAGCGGGTCAACGGCGAGCTGGCCGACCTGCTGACCGGAGGCTGCGGCGGCGAACGGGTGCTGCAGGACCTGGAGGACGCGAACGCGTTCGTGGTGTCGCTCGACGCGGCGCGCTCCTGGTTCCGCTACCACCACCTGTTCGCCGACCTGCTGCGGCTGGAACTGCGCCGGGCCGAGCCGGCCGAGGTCAGCGCGTTGGACGAGCTGGCCGCCAGCTGGTTCGCCGGCCACGACCTGCCGGTCGAGGCGGTCCGGCATGCGCAGGCGGCGCAGGACTGGGGTCACGCGGCCCGCCTGCTGGCCGGCCATTGGCCGACCCTGTATCTGGACGGGCAGGCCGCCACCGTTCACGCGCTGCTGGCCGGGTTTCCGGCCGGAGCGACGGCACTGGATGCCGGCGGAGCTGGCCCGCCAGCACGGCTGGACCGACGAGACGACGGCCGGCCTCGCCTACCTGACGTCGGATCCGCGCTCGCCTGGCAGGGACGGCCCGCCGAGGCGGAGTCCTGGATGCACCGTGCGGAGCGGACGATCAGCCCGCACTCGGCGCCCGTGTCGGCGATGGGTGTCCAGTACGCCCGTGGCCAGCTCGAGCTGGCCCGCGGCCGGCCCGCCGATGCGCTGTCGGCGTTCCGGGCCGCCGAGCGGCTGGCCGGGCGGCTGCCGGCACCGCACCCGCTCGCCCGGCCACTGCGGGCATGGATCGTGCACGCCCTGGTACGCCTCGGCGAGATCGGGCAGGCCGAGCAGGTCGTCGCCGATGCCGATGACGGGGACCGCGTCCGCGGCGAGATGCGCGTCGCGACCGCGATGCTGCGGGTCGCTGAGAACGATCCGCACGCGGCGACGGTCGTACTCGGGCCGGTGCTGGACGGATCGGCCCGGACGGGCTGGCGGTCGTGGCTGGTCGAGGCCTTCCTGCTGGAGGCGATCGCGCGGGACGCGCTCGGCGACCCGGCCGCCGCCGCCCGGGCCCTGGAGCGTGCGCTCGACCGGGCCGAACCGGATGGCGCTGCTGTGGTTCCTGCTGCATCCGGCGCCGGAGCTGCTCGAGCGCCACACGAGGCAGCGCACCCGCCCACCGCGCCCTGCTGGCCGAGGTCCCCGACCTGCTCGCCGGAAACCGGCCCGCGCCGCCCCCTCACGGGCCGCGGCCGCCGCTGGAGCCGCTGTCCGGCAGCGAGATCCGCGTGCTGCGCTACCTCCCGACCCACCTGTCGGCCAGGGAGATCGCCGGCGAGTGCCGGTGCTCGCGGTGTGGGGCCGCGGCGACGAGATCTTCGGCCCGGCCGGCGCGCAGGCGTTCGCCGATGACGCCCACGACGCCGAGATCCACCTGCTCGACGGCGGCCACTTCCTGCTGGAGACCGCCGCCGACGAGGTCGCCGCGCTGATCCGCGACTTCCTCGCCCGCCGCTTCGCCGCCGGCACCAACTCCTGAGAGGACCACCAGCATGGGACTGTCCTGGCAACAAGGCCCGCTCGGCGCCGGACCGGTCGGCCGCTTCCTCACTCCGGAGCCGCTGCCGCCCCGGCTGCTCTACGCCGAGCCGCTGCGCCGCCGCATGCGCGTGCAGTTCGCCGACCAGTGGATCGCCGACAGCGAGCACGTGCTGCTGCTGCACGAGCCGGCCCGCTACCCCGTCGCGTACTTCCCTGTCGGCGACGTACGGCCCGGCGTGCTCGTCGACGAGAACCGCACCACGACGCACCGCGACCTCGGCGACACCGCCTGGTACGCCGTCGAGGCCGGTGACCAGCAGGCCGGGCACGCCGCCTGGCGCCACACCGCGCTGCCCCAGCACGCCGACGTACTGCGCGACCGGGTCGCGTTCGCCTGGCGCGCCATGGAGGGCTTCTACGAAGAGGACGAGCGCATCGTCGGCCACGCCGCGGACCCCTACCACCGCATCGACATCCGACAGACCTCACGCCACCTCGTAGTCCGCGACGGCGACCGGACCATCGCGGACACCACCCGCCCCCTCGCCCTGTACGAGTCGGGCTTCGCGCCGCGCTGGTACGTCCCCCGCGAGGACGTCGACGAGAGCGCGCTGACCCCGGTCGACGGCCAGACCTTCTGCCCGTACAAGAGCCTGGCCAGCTACTACGACATCGGCGACCGCACCCGCGCGGCGTGGTCCTACCTGCATGCCTGGCCCGAGGTCGCCCGCGTCAGCAACTTCGTCTCCTTCGAGCCGGACAAGATCGACGTCTACCTCGACGGCACCAAGCTCGCTCTCGAACCGGGCCAGAGCGTCGTCCCGCACGGCATCGACCGCGGCCTGGACCCGGACGAGATCCTCGACCACTCCTCCGCCCGCGCGTAGCCGAGCGCCCCCGCCGGCCTGATCCGGTCCGGTTAGGGTCGGGCGTCGACGAGAAACGCCTGGACCCGGGAGTTCCTGCGATGACCACTCTTGCCGAGACGCTGCCCGGCCTGAACGTCGTGACCGACGCGGACGTGCTGCGCGCGCTCGGGCACGACGAGGCCGAGTGGGCACCGGCGGGCGACGCGGTCGCAGCGGTGCGCGCCCGCTCGACCGACGACGTCCGGCGGATCGTCGCCAGCTGTGCCGAACGTGGTATCCCGGTGGTGACCCGCGGCGCCGGCACCGGCCTGTCCGGCGGCGCCAACGCGGTGGACGGCTGCCTCATCCTCGATCTGTCCACAATGGACAAGGTCGTGGAGGTCGACGCCGAGAACATGGTCGCGGTGGTGCAGCCCGGCGTCGTCAACAACGACCTCAAGGCGGCGGTCGCCGAGCACGGGCTCTGGTATCCGCCCGATCCGGCCAGCGCGCCGTGGTCGACCATCGGCGGCAACGTGGCCACGAATGCCGGCGGCCTGTGCTGCCTGAAGTACGGGGTGACCCGGGACTACGTGCTGGGGATCGAGGCCGTGGTCGGCGGGCCCGCCGGTGCGTACGGGACGGTGGTCCGGCTCGGGCGGCGGACGACCAAGGGGGTGAGCGGGTACGACCTGGCGGGCCTGTTCGTCGGCTCGGAGGGCACGTTCGGCGTGATCACCGAGATCACGCTGCGGCTGCGTCCGGCCAGGGCCGGCGTGCCGCGGACGGTCGTCGGCGCGTTCGACACGGTGATCGCCGCCGGCGAGGCGGTGGCCGCGACCACCCGGGGCGGCCTGGTCCCGGCGGCGCTGGAGATGCTCGACCGGTTCACCCTGCGCGCGGTCGAGGACTGGAAACACCTCGGCCTGGACGCCGACGCCGAGGTGCTGCTGCTGGCCCAGGTGGACACGCCGGGCCGGGCCGGCGACGACGAGGCGGCCGCGCTGGCCGAGGTGTTCCGCGGCGCCGGCGCGCTGTGGGCCGAGCAGTCCACCGACGAGGTCGAGGCGGAGGCCCTGTTCGCGGCCCGGCGGCTGGCCTACCCGGCGCTGGAACGGCTCGGGCCGCTGCTCACCGAGGACGTCTGCGTGCCGCGCTCGAAGGTGCCGGCGATGCTCGCCGCCATCGAGGACATCGCCGAGCGGCACGGCACCAGCATCTCCACCATCGCGCACGCCGGTGACGGCAACCTGCACCCGCTGATCCGCACGCCCGTCGGCGACGACGCGGCCCGGGAGAAGGCGCAGGAGGCGTTCGAGGAGATGCTGCTGGCCGCGATCGAGATGGGTGGCACGGTCACCGGCGAGCACGGTGTCGGCCTGCTCAAGCGCGGCGGTATGCGCCAGGAACTCTCCCCCGAGGTGCTGGCCATGCAGCAGGCCGTGAAGAACACCCTTGACCCGCTGAACCTCTTCAACCCAGGCAAGGTCACCGGCATCCCCTGACCGGGACGGTCAGCGGCGCCCGGAACCCTCGACCAGCGCGGCGAGCCGGTCCAGCGAGGCCTGGAGCTTGTCCGCCGTCGTTGCCCGGGCTCGCGGCACCCGCTTCTCGTCGGTCAGCCGGCTCCAGTCGTACGTGTGGGTCACGCGCGTATGCGACGCGTCGACCGGGTCCAGCTCCCACCGCCACAGGTGTCCGGCCGGTGTGCGCCCGGGGTCGGCCGGCGTCCAGGCGACCCGCCGCCCCTCCTCGAACTCGACGACGTGGTTCTCTCGCACGCTGCCGCTGGTGGTCGTCATGACGAACACGTCGCCCGCGCCGCGGATCCGCTGCCCTTCCGCCGCCTCCGCCAGGTTGTCGTTCCCGTCCCACCGCGGCTGCCGAGCCGGATCCGCGATGAGCTCGAAGATCTCCCCAGGCTCGGCCGCAATCTCCCGGCTGGCACTGACGATCCGGACAACCTCGCCGTCACTGGTCACCCCCGCATCCAACCACCCGCCGCAATGGCCCCTGACTCGCGCGCTCCGCGAGCAGGGGCCACCCGGCACAGCGGGGCCTGTGTCCCCTGGCGGGTCTCCTTCGATCAGACGGTCGGGTCGGGCAGGAGCTCCCGGACCTCCTGCGCACAGCGGCAGGCGACGGCGATCTTGGCCGCCCACGTCAGCGCCTCCTCGCGGGAGGGCACGTCGACGACGGCGAACCCGCCGATGACCTCCTTGGTCTCCGGGAACGGTCCGTCGGTCACCATCCCGTCGGTGGCCACGATGCTCGCCCGCTGGCTCTCCAGCCCGCCGCCGAAGACCCAGACGCCGGCGGCCCTGGCCTCCCGTACCACCTCGGACGCGGCCTTGGCCACGTCGGGCAGGTCCTCCGCAGGGAAGTCCATCGCGCCGTCGTCGAACGAGATCAGGTACTGCGTCATCCCATTCCTCCTCGTACCCGCGGCCTCCTCCGGCCGCCTCTCATCTCGTCCACGAACGCCTCGCCCCGGATTCGACACGCTGCCGGCAGAAATTCTCCTGCCGCGGGGTCGGGCGCTCGAAGCGAAGGGGCGTCGATCTAGTCGACGCCCTGGATCGCGACCATCCGCAGGCGGGCGGCGCCGTCGCGGAGCTTCTTGGCCTGCTGGTAGACCTCTGACTCATACCAGTCGCGGGCGGCGGCCAGATCGTCGAACTCGAGCACGACGAGACGGGACGGTTGCCAGTCGCCTTCGAGGACGGCCATCTCACCGCCGCGAGCCAGGAACCGGCCGCCGCCGGCCTGGACGGCGCCCGGTGACGCCGCCTTGTACTGCTCGTACTGCGCCGCATCGGTGATATCGGTCTCGACGATGACGTAGGCAGCCATCCCCGCAAGCTACCGCCCCCGCCGCCCCTCACGGGACGCGGTCAGACCTCGACGGTCGTGCGACCGTCCGCGGCCGACAGGACCCTTGATCCTGGCAGTGGCGGCATCAGGGCTCGTCGCGCATCCAGTCGGAGACGTGCTCGGCGATCATGATGCTGGTGAGGTTGATGTTCGCGCGGGGAATGGTGGGCATGACCGACGCGTCGACGACGCGCAGGTTCGGGACGGTGCGCAGCCGGCAGTGCTGATCGACCACTGCCATCGCATCGCCCGGTGGGCCCATCCGGGCCGTGCCGCAGGGATGGAACTGGGTCGAGACGGTCGCGCGCACATATGCGGCAAGTGCGCTGTCGGAACCCAGCGTCTCCTCCGGGAGCAGCGCGACTCGGTGCATGTGGCGGGCGATCTCCGGTTCGTGCGCGATTCGCCAGGCGAGCCGGACACCGTCGATGAGCCGGCGCATGTCCTGCGGGTGTGCCGCGAAGTTGAGCCGGATGCGGGGCTGGACTCGCGGGTCGGTGCTGGCAAGCTCCAGGTGGCCGACCGTGTGCGGGCGTTCCAGGGCGACGGGCAGCCCGATCGCGAGCGGGGTGCCCACCGCTGCCACCGCTTGCTCGCCGCCGATGCCGGCCACGTCGACGTGGCTGAACACGACCTGTTGCATGTCGTTGAACTCGCTGGAGTCCGGAGCTGTGTAGCGGAGCACCACTTGCGCGAGCGGGCTGTCCGGGTCGCAGCTGCCTGGCTTCGGGACGAGGAGCAGCCGGGTGACCGGGTGATCGGCCAGACCGGCGCCAACGCCGGGAAGATCGGTGACCGCGTCGATGCCCAAGCCGGCCAACGCGGCTTTCGGACCGATTCCCGAGCGGAGCAGGATCGCCGGCGAGCCGATGGTGCCGGCGGCCAGAGTGATACGCCGCCCGCGAACCACTTCTGGCCTGCCGTCAGCTCCGATGTCCACACCGACCGCCCGATCGCCGGCGAAGATCACCCGATCGGCGAGACAGGATGGCCGGATCGCGAGGTTGGGCCGGTGCCGGGCGGGCAGCAGGTAGGCGATTGCCGTCGACAACCGCAGGCGGTCGCGCCTGTTCTGCGGGAACGGGCCGACGCCGCTCGCCGCCGGGTCGTTGTGGTCGGTGACCTCCGGGAAGCCGAGTCGGCGGCAAACCTCGACGAAGGCGCGCTGCACAGGGATCAGCTCATCGGGCTGCCACCGGCGGATTGTCAGCGGGCCGCCGCGCCCGTGCAGCTCCGCCGTCCCGGCCGGGTCGTCCTCCAGCCGGCGGAAGTACGGCAGCACCTTCGCCCAGCTCCACTCGTCGTTACCCAGCGCCGCCCACTCGTCGTAGTCCGCCGGCACACCGCGAAGGGCGATCGTGGCGTTCACGGCGGACGAGCCGCCGACCACCCGGCCGCGCGGATAGGGAATGACCCGGCCGGGCAGCGCCTCCGCGGTCAGGCCCCAGTCGTGGGCCCGCAACGACATGCGCCAGCCGTCCCGTAGATCGGCCGGGGTCGACTCGATGGTCGCGTAGTCCGGTCCCGCCTCCAGCAGCAGGACGCGGCGCGCAGGGTCCTCCGACAGCCGCGCCGCCAGCACCGCCCCGGCCGAACCCCCACCCACGATGATGTCGTCATAGTCCACGAGCCCGACCTCCTGCCCGTCCCAGCGCGGGAGCGGCGGAACGATCTGGATGGCGACGAGATCCGCGTCCACGCGTGAGTGCGTCGGTCGAATCATCCTGCGGCCCGCCGGTCGGCCGCACGGCCCGGGGCTCGGGCATTTTTCGCGAGCAGAGGCCACCCGGGGCAGAGCTGCGCCGTCCACTGAGGACGGTCAACGACCATCCGCCCGCTCCGATGTACGGCGCTCCGGCGGCTACGGCGCTCCACCCGGGTGATCGCTGCCGGCCAGCGCGGAGCCCAGGGCACGAACCGCGGGGACGACAGCCGTGGTCGGCAGGCCGGCGTATCCGAGCAGGAGGCCGGCGGCGGGTGGACTGAACGCGTAGGTGCGTCGCAGCGACGACATGAGCAGACCGTGTTGCCGGAGCGTCGCCGCGAGGTCGGGGTCGGCTGGGTCGGCGGGTCCGGTCGCGGTGACGTGCAGCCCTGCTTCGGCGGGTAGCCGCCGGTAGCCGGTGGGCAGGTAGTGGTCGAGTGCTTCCCGCATGAGTCGGTGCCGTTTCGCGTAGCTGCGCCGGGTCCGGCGTAGGTGCTGGTCCAGATAGCCGTCGACGATGAAGTGAGTCAGAGCCCGTTGGGTCGCCGGCGGCGGGCACCAGTCGACGGCTTGGCGTACGGCACAGAGAGCCGGCAGAAGGGTGCGGGGCGCGACGAGGAAGCCGACACGGAGGCCCGCCGACAGGCTCTTGCTGAAGGTGCCGACGTAGATGACCCGGCCGTCCCGGTCGAGGAGTTGCAGCGGCTCGAGCGGTCGGGCGGTGTGGCGGAACTCGCTGTCGTAGTCGTCCTCGACGATCGCGGCGCCGGAACGGGCGGCCCACTGCAGCAGCTCGAGGCGTCGGCGGCGGCCCATGACCATGCCGAGCGGGTATTGGTGTGACGGGGTGACGTAGACCAACCGGGCGCGGGGCGGGATGGCCTCGACCACGATCCCGTGGTCGTCCACCGGGACTCCCACGACGCGCAGCCCCTGGCTTCGGAGCAGCGAGAGCACAGGAGGGTAGCCCGGTTCCTCCACGGCAACGGTCGCGCCGGGATCGGCCACAACTCGAGCGACCAGGTCGATGGCCTGCCCGGCGCCGGAGGTGACGACGGTGTCCTCCGGCATCGCTGCGACGCCGCGGGAGCGGGCGACCCAGCTGGCGAGGGCGGCGCGGAGCTCCGGCGTTCCGCGCGGGTCGTCGTAGCTCCCGGGTGGGCGGTTGAGGGTGCGTACGACGCAACGGCGCCAGGCGGCGACCGGGAACAGGCCGGGGTCGAGGTGACCCGGGCGGAAGTCGAAGGCGACCTCGGCAGTGGGGTCGAGAGCGTACGGTTCGATCCCGGCGGCGCGCCGGGTCGGTTGCAGGGCCGCGACCCGGGACCGGGGGCGGACCTGTCGCGGCGCCGCACTCACCCGGCTTCCGCCACCGGACCGTCCTTCGATGTAGCCCTCGGCGCCGAGCCGGCCGTAGGCCTCGGTGACGGTCGCGCGCGAGATGCGCAGGTCGGCGGCCACGATCCGGGACGGCGTGAGCCGGTCGCCGGGCGTCAGCCGACCCTCGACGATGGCGCTGCGCAGCTGTTCGTACAGCTGCACCTTCTGCGACCGGGCATCGTCGGGATCGAGAAAGAGCTCCACCTGACGGTCATACCCCAACCGAACTTGGTCTAGCAGAGACCGGTCGGGTTTGGCTGTGTCCGCCGATCCATGTGGCGCCTAGGGTTGGTCCGCGTTGGACTTCGCTCACCCGGCGCAATCCACACGGGGAGGGATCAGCATGGGCAACGCGACTCCACGCCGGAAAGCTGGGGCCGTCCTCTCGACACACCAGACATCGCAGGGCGTTGTCCGGTACCGGTGGTGGCCGGGCCGGATCAGCGTCGAACTGCTCGGTGAGGAACCGGCCGCGACGCTGGCCACGGTGCCCACCGCCGACCGCGCCCATCGCCGGTAACGCCCGCGCCGAGACCCTCCGGCCACGGTCGTGACATGTGCTGGACGGTGATCGGGGACGACCGGCCGGCATGGTGATTTTGCGCGGTCGAAATGTGCGGAGTGTCAAATAGAGTCGACAGCGGACTGCCTGGGCATCGGCCTGCGCGGCTGTCCGTGGAGAGTCAATGTTTGGAGGTCGCCTCATGAATGCCGAATTGACGTCGAGAGCCCACCTCGCGGAAGTGAACCCAGGCGATCCGCTTTACCAGGACCTGCAGCTACGCGGGTACAACCGACGTTTTGTCGGCGCACCGGACAGCGTGTTCGTCGTGGCTGACACGGGTCAGGTGGTGGATGCGGTCGACGCGGTCCTCGCATCGGGAAAGAGACTCGCGGTGCGCAGTGGCGGCCACTGCGTCGAGGGGCTCGTCGACGATCCCGCCGTCGGGTGCGTGATCGACCTCGCTCGGATGGATTCGACGTACTACGACAGCGATCGGCGTGCATTTGCCGTAGAAGCTGGGGCGACGATCGGTCGTGTGTACCAAGCGCTGGACCTGGGCTGGGGCGTGACCTTGCCCGGGGGTAGCTGCACCGGTGTCGGCATGGGAGGGCTCGTGACCGGCGGCGGGTTCGGCCCGTTGTCGCGGTTGTACGGCCTACTCTCCGATCACCTGTACGCGGTGGAAACGGTCGCCGTCGGCGAGAACGGCAGGGCGTTGGCAGTAACTGCGACGCGGGAAGCGGACGACCCGAATCGTGGCCTGTGGTGGGCGCACGCCGGCGGCGGCGGTGGCAATTTCGGCGTGGCGACGAGATTCTGGTTCCGCAGCCGAGATGCGCAGGGCGAGGATCCGACAGGACTTCTGCCGAAGCGGCCTTCCGGCTACACGGCGGCCTCGGTCGCGTGGCGTTGGGCGGACCTCGACGAAGAACACTTCACCATCCTGGTCGAGAACTTCATGCGCTGGTGTGAACGGAACTGCTCGGCCGGGCTCCCGGCGGCATCCGTGAATGGCATGTTGGCATTGTTCCGCAAGGAGTTCGGCGTGGTGACATTGACCGGACAGGCCGACCCCGGGCAGCCGCACAGCAGCGAGGCGCTGGACACCTACCTTGCCGAGGTGACGGCGAATGTGCCGAACGGCGTGAGGACGACACAAGGGGACGCACCCTGGCTGTACACCACGCTCCACGCTCCGGAAGTAGCCGACGTGTTGGGCACACCGCCGGCGCAACTGCGTTCGAAGACGAAAGGCGCGTTCCTGCGATCCGCATTGGACCGACAGCAAATCAGGACGATCTTCGAATACCTGACCAGTGACGACTACGGATGGCGTGGCGCCATGGCTGGATTCTTGACTTGGGGTGGAAAGATCAACGTGCTGAGTCCGCACGACACCGCCGTCGCCGAGCGAGACTCGGTAGCGCTGTTCTCGGTTGGTAACTTCTGGGACAACCCGGAAGAGGACGAAAAGCACCTGGCGTGGGCCCGAACCTTCTATCGGGACGTGTTCGCAGCCACCGGCGGGGTGCCGGTACCCAACGATCGTACGGGCGGCTGCTACATCAATTGGCCTGACCCTGACCTGCTGGAAGAGGAATGGAATCAATCAGGCGTCCCATGGTCCGAGCTGTACTACGGCGGAAACTACAAGAGGCTCCAGGAAGTGAAGGTCCGATGGGATCCCCACCAGGTCTTCAACCATGTTCTCTCGGTCGAGCCGGGCTGACCCGTGTCATCAGTCGTCCTCACGCATACCGGGACCACCTTCGTCTTCGAGCCCCTCATCCCTGGCTTCCATCATGACAAGGAGACGTGATGACTAGCTCGCAGATCCCGGCCAGCGACCCGGTGCTCGTCGCCCCGGAGACGTGGCTGATCCCCAACCTGGCCGCCGCTGGACCCGGCCAATACCTTCCGGTCAACTCGCTGCTGGTGCGCGGCAGTGAGCCGATCATCGTCGATACCGGCGCCCCGATCCATCGCCGGCGGTGGCTGGACAAGGTCTTCTCTCTGGTCGACCCGGAGGACGTGCGCTGGATCTTTCTGTCGCACGACGACGGCGACCACGTCGGAGGGCTCGCCGACGCCTTGGCGATGTGCCCGTCGGCGACGCTGGTGACCAACTTCTTCGCCACGGAGCGGCTGTCGCTGGAGCGGTCACTGCCGATCAAGCGGCTTCGCTGGCTCGAGCCCGGTGACAGCTTCTTCGCCGGAGACCGTCGGATGCGTCTGGTGCTGCCACCGATCTTCGACGGCCCCACCACCCGTGGTCTGTTCGATGAACGCACCGGCGTCTTGTGGAGCGTCGACTCGTTCGCGGCTCTGACCACCGGCTCCGTGCACCACCGGGACGACGTCCCCCGAGACCTCTATGCCGAGTCGTTCTCGCTGCTCAACAGCCTCGTCTCACCGTGGCACCAATGGCTGGACCCGGCGCTGTACGGACGGCACGTCGACTCCGTTGCCGACCTGCACCCGGACACGGTCGCCACCGCACACGGACCGCTGCTGACCGGCGACGCGATCGGCGACGCCTTCGACCGGGTCCGGGCCATGGCCGCAGCCCCTCGCGTGCTGCCGCCGGGCCAGTCCGCGCTCGACGAGCTCATCGCCGCCACGGCGCTCGCCCGGGCGGCTGCCTGACCGCTGTCACCCGCGCCCTGGGGGCACAGGCGTGGAAAGGAGAGTCCGGTGCGCATCATCGTGGTGGGCGGTGCCGGCACGATCGGCAAGGCCGCCATGAAGGCGCTGTCGGATCGGCATGAGGTCGTGGTCGCCGGACGTTACCTCTTCGACGATCCGATCCCGGTCAGGGTCGGCTTCTCGGTAGCAAACGGCGGGGTCGAAGGCTTCGTCCGTGCGGCCGCCCTCGGCCTCGATCGCGGCGTGCGGATCAACGCCGTGAGCCCCGGCCTGGCCGAGGACAGTGACGAGCAGTTCGGACAGATCAACCCGGGTCGCATCCCCGTCCCCATGTCCACCATCGGAGCCGCCTTCGTCCGCAGCGTGGAGGGGTGGCGCACCGGAGAGACCATCCGCGCCTGGTGACCGGCCTCGGATCGCTTGTGCAGCCATGCGTTCGCACAGGTCACAGTGGTGGAGCTGAGGGGACTCGAACCCCTGACCCCCACAGTGCCAGGCTGGATCCCACCCATCCGCCCGCATCCATCGGCGTACCTCTGCGCAGGTCACGCGGCGAGCCGAACGCCGGCGTACAGCGACGAACGCCAGCGGACGACACGCCGCTGGCAACCGAGGTGGCACCGCGTCTGTCTACAGAGGACGATCAATCCGACCCGATGCCCGCTCGCGCCGATGTGGGTGCGGCCGGTTCAAGTAGCGCCGGGGGGCGACCGTTCACCCCGGGCTGCGTTGTGCGGGTGGGCCGCCACGGGCCACCAGGTGGCTTCACTGAAGCGCAAGGCTCAACGCGGCGGCCAGGCCGCTATCAACACGCCGCATCGTACCTACTGAGAGAGCACCGATCTCCCGAGTGATTTCGTCCTTGTACAACGCCTC
>DATBFW010000149.1:0-12104 GCA_036558285.1 Mycobacteriales bacterium
GGTAGGCGTTGATCTCGGCCGCGGCGTTGCGGCCCTGCACCGCCGCCAGGATCATGATCGCGCCCGCCACCAGGCAGATCACGCAGAACGGCGTGCTCGCCGGGGCGCCGAGCACGTCGCCGGAGACGACGAAGCCGACGACGCCGAACACGACCAGCAGCAGGCCGACGACCGCGCCCAGGACCCGGTAGACCGGGTGCAGGCGGTGGTTCACCGGCAGGGTCCGCAGACCGAACATCGACATCGCGGGGCGCCTCCCTCGGTTCGGACAGCACGGACCGTACTTCAGGGAGCTTCGGCGGTCTCCGCCAGCTCCAGCCAGGCCGACTCGGCCTCGTCCTTCTCCACGCCGATCTCCCGCAACCGGGTGTCCAGCTCGAGCACCCGCTCGTGGTCGGTGGCATGCCGGGCCAGCTCCTGGTGCAGCTGCGTCTCCTGCCGCTCCAGGGTCGCGATCCGCCGCTCCAGCCGGATCAGCTCGCGGCGGGTGGCCCGCGCCTCGGCCCTGGTGTCACCCAGCGCCCGGCGCGCCGCCGACGGGCCCACGGCGGCCTCCCGGGCGACCCGGCGGCGGGCCAGGTAGTCGTCCACCCCGCCCGGCAGCGCGGCCAGCGAGCCGTCGCCGAGCAGCGCGACCACCGAGTCGCAGACCCGTTCGACCAGGTAGCGGTCGTGGCTGACCACGACCAGCGTGCCCGGCCAGGTGTCGAGCAGGTCTTCAAGCGCGGTCAGCGTGTCGGTGTCCAGGTCGTTGGTCGGCTCGTCCAGCAGCAGCACGTTCGGCTCGGCCATGAGCAGCCGGAGCAGCTGCAGCCGGCGCCGCTCGCCGCCGGACAGGTCGGTGACCGGCGCCCACTGCCGGCTGGCGCCGAAGCCGAACCGCTCGGCCAGCTGGGACGCGGACAGGTCGACCCCGCCGAGGTTCGCCGTCCGGGCGACCTGCTCGACCGCCGCCAGCAGCCGCAGGTCCTCCGGCAGCTCGGCCACGTCCTGGGACAGGTAGCCGGCCCGGACCGTCTGTCCCACCCGGACGGTGCCGCGGTCCGGCTTCAGATGGCCGAGCAGCAGGCGCAGCAGGGTGGTCTTGCCGGACCCGTTGACACCGACCACGGCGACCCGGTCGCCAGGGCCGAGCCGCCAGGTCACGTGGTCGAGCAGGGTGCGGTCGCCGAGGGCGAGCGTCACGTCCTCGACGTCGTACACGCTCTTGCCGAGCCGGCGGGTGGCGAACGCCTGCAGCCGGGTGGAGTCCCGCGGCGGCGGCTCGTCGGCGATCAGCGCCTGCGCGGCCTCGATCCGGAACCGCGGCTTGCTGGTCCGGGCCGGCGGTCCGCGCCGCAGCCAGGCCAGCTCCTTGCGCAGCAGGTTCTGCCGGCGGGCCTCGGACGCGGCGGCCTGCCGGGCGCGCTCGGCCCGCGCCAGCACGTACGCGGAGTAGCCACCGTCGTACCGGCGGACCGTGCCGTCGCCGACTGCCCAGGTCGTTTCAACCACCTCATCGAGGAACCAGCGGTCGTGGGTGACCACGACCAGCGCCTCCCGGCGGCCCTTGAGGTGCTCGGCCAGCCAGGCAACACCTTCGACGTCGAGGTGGTTGGTCGGCTCGTCCAGCACCAGCAGGTCGGAGCGGGCGACCAGGGCCGCGGCCAGCGCGACCCGGCGGCGCTCGCCGCCGGACAGCCGCTCGACCGGAGCATCGAGGCCGATCCGGGGCAGCCCGAGCCCGCCGAGCACCTCGCGCACCGCGGCGTCGCCGGCCCACTCGTGCACCTCGCCGTACCGGGCCAGCACGACGTCGCGGACGGTGCTGCCGGGCGGATCGGTGCGCTGGTCGACGTAGCCGATCCGGAGGTCGCCGGTACGGGCCACCCGGCCCGAGTCGGGCCGCTCCTCGCCGGTGACGATGCGCAGCAAGGTGGTCTTGCCGCCGCCGTTGCGCCCGACCACGCCGGTCCGCTCGCCCGCGCCGACCCCGAGCGAGACGCCGTCGAGCACGACGGTCGTCGCGTACGCCTTCGACACGTTCTCCAGCGAGACCAGCGGGGCGGTCATGTGCCTTCCTCGTCGGCGACCACCCGGGCGCCGGGCACCGGTCCGTACGCGATCCGGACCGTCCGGCAGACGCCGGCCCCGGCCAGCGCGGCCGCCAGCCGGACCGCCGCCTCCCGGGACCGGGACAGGAACGCGCAGGTCGGCCCGGAGCCGGAGACGACCGCGCCGAGCGCGCCGAGGTCGAGGCCGACCCGCAGCGTGCGGCGCAGCTCCGGTCGCAGCGCCAGCGCCGGCGCCTGCAGGTCGTTGGCCAGCAGCGACCCGAGCGCGCCCGGGTCGTGCACCCGCAGCGCGTTGATCAGCCGGTCCGGCGCGCCGGCCACCGGCTGCTCGGTGCTTGCCCGCAGCCGGTCCAGCTCGCCGTACACGTCCGGGGTGGACAGGCCCTCGCCGGCGACCGCGAGCACCCAGTGCCAGCGCCCGGCCGCGAGCACCGGGGTGAGCCGCTCACCCCGGCCGGTGCCGAGCGCGGTGCCGCCGGTGAGGGCGAACGCGACGTCGCTGCCCAGCTCGGCGGCCAGCTCGAGCAGCTCGACCCGGTCCAGCCCGGACCCCCACAGCGCGTCGCAGGCGACCAGCGCCGCGGCCGCGTCGGCGCTGCCGCCGGCCAGCCCGCCGGCCACCGGGATTCCCTTGGCCAGGTCGAGCCGGACGGCGGGCTGCACACCGGCCCGGTCGGCCAGCAGCACCGCCGCCCGCCAGGCGAGGTTGTCCTCGGCGGGGGACAGCTCGTCCGCGCCCTCGCCGCTGATCCCGATCGACAGGTCGCGGGCCGGCGTGGCGGTGAGCTCGTCGTACAGGGAGATCGCGTGGAAGACGGTGACCAGCTCGTGGTAGCCGTCCTCGCGGGTCGGGCCGACGGACAGGTGCAGGTTGACCTTGGCCGGGACCCGCACGGTGACCGGCTCGGGAACGCCGAGCAGTCGGGTCGGGGCCACGCCAGCAGGGTAGTGCGCGGTCCCGCCCGCTCCGGTCAGGCCGGCTCGTACTCCAGCACGACCGCGCCGTTGCCGCGCCGGTCGATCTCGGTCAGCCGCAGCGGCGTCCGGTCCGGCCGGGCCACCACCGGGTGCACGCCGAACTGGATCCGCTCGACGAGCCCGGCCGCGAGCAGCGACTGCGCCAGCCGGCCGAAGCCGTAGAGCATGGCGGTGCCGCCGAGCGCGCGCACGGCCTCGACGGCGTCGGTGCGCACGATCGTCGTGTTGGCCCAGTCGGTGCTCTCCAGCGTCGAGGAGAAGACGTACTTCGGAAGCGCCGCGAGGGCGTCCGTGTACGGGTCGCCGCCGCGCGACCAGGCCGGCGCGAAGTAGTCGTACGAGCGGCGCCCCATCAGGAACGCGTCCACGGCCTTGAGCTGCGCGATCGAACCCTCGACCGCGTCGGCGTCGAACAGGTCGCCGATCCAGCTCATCGGGTCGTCCCTGACGCCGTCGGCCGTGGTGAGGCTGCTGACGATCACACCCATGTCGATGTCCTTCCGGTTCGGGGTCTCGTCAGGACGACGCGGCCGGGCCGGCCGGAAGGACAGCCCGGCGGCGGAGTTCGGTCCGCTCCACCTCGTTCGCCGTCAGCTCGATCGCGAGTTCGTATGCGGCAGCGGCCGGCAGCCCGGCCCGGCGCAGCAGCTCGGCGTGGGTGGCGTGCAGCGGCTGGTAGCCGGCCAGCGCCGGATCGGCCAGCAGCGGTTCCAGCAGCGCGAGCCCGCGGGCCGGTCCGTGCGCGAGCCCGACGGCGGCGGCCCGCTGCACCTCGACCACCGGCGACGGCGCGATGCGGGCCAGCGCCGCGTACAGGTCGGCGACCCGGTCCCACTCCACCCGGTCCTGCAGCTCCAGCGCGGCGATCGCGGCCTGCAGCTGGTACGGGCCGGTGCGGGTCGACCGCCGGAGCGCGGCCAATCCTTCCGCCGCCGCGCCGCGGTCCCAGCGGGACCGGTCCTGCTCGTCCAGCGGGACGTACCGGCCGGCATCGGTGCGGGCGGCGCGGCGAGCGTCCTGCAACAGCATGAGCGCCAGCAGCGCGTGCACTTCGGTCTCGTCCGGCATCAGCCGCGCGAGCAGCCGGCCGAGCCGGATCGCCTCGTCGCACAGCTGGGCGCGGACCAGCTCGCCGCCGGCGGTGGCCGCGTACCCCTCGGTGAAGATGAGGTAGACCACCTGCAGCACGCCCCGCAGCCGGGCCGGCAGCTCCGCGTCCGGCGGCACCCGGTACGGGATGCGGGCAACCGCGATCTTCCGCTTGGCCCTGGTCAGCCGCTTGGCCATGG
This sequence comes from Mycobacteriales bacterium, assembly GCA_036558285.1. Taxonomy (GTDB): domain Bacteria; phylum Actinomycetota; class Actinomycetes; order Mycobacteriales; family CADCTP01; genus CADCTP01. The sequence continues at coordinate 4,322 of DATBFW010000149.1, forward strand.
TCGGCTCGGCGACCAGGAACGCCCGGGCGATCTCGGCCGTGCTCAGCCCGCCCAGCGTGCGCAGGGTCAGCGCCACCCGTGCCGCCGGGTCGAGCGCCGGGTGGCAGCAGGTGAAGATCAGCCGGAGCCGGTCGTCCGGGATCGTGCTGTCCGGGGCCGGCGCCGGATGCTCCTGCTCGTCCAGCCGGGCCAGCTCGGCCAGCCGCGCGGCCCGGTCGGCCTGCGAGCGGTCCCGGCGCACCCGGTCGGTCGCCCGCCGCTTCGCCGCCGTGGTGAGCCAGGCGGCCGGGTTGTCCGGCACGCCGTCGCGAGGCCAGCTGGTCACGGCCGCGAGGAAGGCGTCCTGGGTCGCCTCCTCGGCCAGCTGTACGTCCCCGACCCAGCCGATCAACGCGGCGAGGACCGTCGCCCAGTCGTTCCGGAACGCGCGCTCGACCGGATCGGTCACAGCTCGACGACCGGGCGGACCTCGACCGAGCCGTAGCGGGCCATCGGGATCCTGGCCGCGATCGCCAGCGCCTCGTCCAGGTCGGCGCAGTCGATCAGGTAGTAGCCGCCCAGGATCTCCCTGGTCACCGCGAACGGCCCGTCGGTGACGGCGGTCTCGCCGTCCCGGACCCGGACCGTGGTCGCCGACTCGACCGGGTGCAGCGCAGCGTTCGCGATCCAGACCGCGCGCTCGCGCAGCTCCCGGGTCAGCGCGTGCCATTCCGGCAGCTCCGCCCACCGCTCGGCCCTGGTCTGCTCGTCCCCGTCCTCGGCGTAGAGCAGCAGCATGTACGTGGCCATCACGCCTCCTCTCGCTGTGTCGACGCGGCAGCGGGGTCGGGATGGACTGCCGCGATCCGGGCGTACGCCGTGACGTCGAGCGCCTCGCCACGCAGCCCCGGGTCGACTCCGGCCGCGCGCAGCCGGCGCTCCGCCTCGGCCGTCGAGCCGGCCCAGCCGGCGAGCGCGGCCCGCAGCGTCTTGCGGCGCTGCGCGAACGCGGCGTCGACGACGGCGAACGTGGCGGCCCGGTCGGCGCCGGGCGGCGGGTCGCGGCGGGTCAGCGCGACCAGGCCGGAGTCCACGTTCGGCACCGGCCAGAACACCGCGCGGGGGATCGAGCCGGCCCGGCGGACGTCCGCATACCAGGCCGCCTTCACCGACGGCACGCCGTACGTCCTCGAGCCCGGCCGGGCGGCCAGCCGGTCCGCGACCTCGGCCTGCACCATGACCAGCCCGGTGCGCAGCGTCGGCAGCACCTCCAGCAGGTGCAGCACGACCGGCACCGCCACGTTGTACGGCAGGTTCGCGACCAGCGCGGTCGGTTGCGGGTCGGGCACGGCCGGCAGCCGGAGGGCGTCCGCCGCGACGACCGTGAGCGCGCCGGCCCGGTCCGGCAGCCGGTCGGCGACCGTCGCCGGCAGCGCCGCGGCCAGCACCGGGTCGACCTCGACCGCGGTCACGTGCCCGGCCGCGGCGAGCAGGCCGAGGGTGAGCGAGCCGAGCCCGGGCCCGACCTCGAGGGCGACGTCGGTCGGTCCGAGGTCCGCGGTCCGGACGATCCGGCGGATCGTGTTCGGGTCGTGCAGGAAGTTCTGCCCGAGCGACTTGGTCGGCGTGCTCCCGAGCCGGGCCGCCAGCCCGCGGATCTCCGCCGGTCCCAGCAACCCGTCCCCGCTCACGCAGTGACGGTAGTGCCCCGCGTCAGCGGGCTCCTGCCGTGCCCCGTGCGAAGTCCGCGGACGCGGGGCACCCGCCCCGCGTCAGCGGGCTCGTACCCGGCCGGCGTCAGAGGTTCTTGCCGCAGACGGGCCAGGGTGCTCGTCCTCGGGCCTGGTAGAGGTTGTAGGCCACCCGGGTCTGCTCGGCGATCGACTTGCCGGACGGGGTCCCGGTGCCGCCGTTGGCCTGCCAGGTCTGCACGTCGAACTGGTAGAGCCCGTAGTACGGCCCGGCCGGGTTGTACGCGTTGGGGTTCAGCCCCGACTCACACTGCGCCAGCCCGCACCAGTTCAGCCCGCCGGTCGTCGGGAAGTCCGCGCACCCGGCCGGCTGCGTCACCGGCGGAGCCGACTCCTGCTCGGGCCCGACCACGACGACCTCGTCCACCGGCTTCTTCACCACGACCCGCTCGGTGACCTTCGAGCTGGTCAGCTTGCCGTCGACGTACGTCATGACGGTGGTGACCTGCTGCAGCCCGGTCACGCCCTTGGTCTGCACCTTCCGGGAGCCAGGGTCGGCGTTCGGGTCGGTCTTCTCGATCGTCTTGTACTGGACGACCGCCTCGGTGGTCGTGGTCTTCGTCGTCAGCCGGGTCAGCGTGATCGTCATCCCGGCCCGCACCGGCGACGTGGACAGCGGGGAGAGCTTGTCGTTGGCGCCGAGGTCGATGCCGGCTTGGTCGAGGGCCGCACCGACGGTCGCCGCGGTCGTGCTGATCGTGCGCTTGGTGCCGTTCGCGACGACCGTGACGCTCTTCGGCATGCGCAGGCTCAGCTGGTAGCCGTCCAGCGGCAGCCGGGTCGACCGGTCCGACGACATCCACAGGTTGGCCTGCCGGTAGCCGATCTGGTCCAGCGCGTCCCGCACGGTGGTCGCGGTGGTCCACACCTGGCGGGTCTGACCGTCCACGGTCAGCGTGAGCAGCCGGCCGCGGCGCAACACGATCTCGGCACCGTCGGTGATCCGGGTGTCCCGGGCCGGGGCCAGCGTGTCGTGCTGGCCGACGGTGAGGTTCTGGTCGTCGAGCACGCCGCCCACGGTCGACGCGTACGTCGTCACCGCGCGGGCCTCGCCGTCCACGGTCAGCGTGACCGACTTGTCCATCGACAGCCAGGCCACGCTGCCGGCGACCAGGCCGAACAGCACCAGCGCGAACAGGCCGATGCGCAGCGGGTGCCGGACGGTGTGCTTGCGCTCGGGAGCCGGCGCGTCGCGGTCCGGCGCGTCCTGTTCCGGGAGGGTCTGCGGCCGCTCCAGCAGGGCGACCGGCGAGCCGGCCGTGGACCAGGCGGCGTCGGTGGGGGCGTCGCTCCACCCGGTGCGACCGCCCCGACCCGGGTCGCCGCCCCACGCCCTGTCGCGGTCCCAGCCGGCCAGGTCGCCGGTGTCGCGGTCCCAGCCGGCCAGGTCGCCGGTGTCGCGGTCCCAGCCGGCCCGATCGCCCGCGGCGGCGCCCTGGCCCCAGCCCGGGTCGGTCCCGCCGGCAGCGGCGGCCCAGCCCGAGCGGTCGTCCCCGGTGGCGGGATCCCAGCCGGCCCGGTCGCCAGTGTCGCCCTGGTTCCACTCGCCCTGGTCCCGGCCGTAGCCGGAGCCGAACCTGTCGTCCGGGCCGACCGCCGCGATGCGGGGGCGGTCGTCGGCCGCGTCGTGCCAGCCGGGCCGGTCCTCGGCCGCGGGCGCGTCCCACCGGGCGGTGTCCCAGCGCTGCCGGCCGGGCTGATCGTCGCGGCCGCCGGTGTTCCAGCCGGTGTGCGCCTGCTCCGGCGCGACGCCGGCGACGTTCCACTGGGCGGACGGATCACGCCAGGCGCCGTCGAGCCCCCAGGAGGTGTCGGTCAGGTCGGAGACCGGCCGCCAGCCGGCTTCGTTGTCGGCCGCGGCCTGCCGCCAGCGATCTGCGCCGGGAATGCCCTCGGCCGGGTCCGGGGCCGGCCGGCTCGACGCCTGCTTCTCGAACCAGGATCTTGGCTCGACCGTCGGCGTCCACTGCGGACGGTCGGACGACCCCTCGCTCCACTGTGGAATGCCCACAGTGGACGGATGGTCGGTTCGCCCGCGACGCCGGTGACGGCCGCGCTCGGGTTTGTTGCCGTCCATATGAAGACGGGACAGTAACGGGCGTAGGCGTTTGGGCCAAGTCGCGTGACACGCTGTGGCGTGTCGATTACCAGCTATCGAAGACTCGCTGCGCCGTTCGGGTGACTTCCTCGCACAACTGTTCGATGTGGACACTCAGCACGGTCGCGAGTGCGCGCACCGTCAATGGCACCAGGTACGGTGCGTTCGGCCGCCCCCGGTACGGCATCGGCGTGAGGAACGGCGCGTCGGTCTCCACCAGCAGCTGGTCCAGCGGCACGACCGCTGCGGCTTCCCGCAATGCCGGCGCGTTCCTGAACGTCACCGTGCCCGCGAAAGACAGCACGTACCCGGCCCGCACGCAGTGTCTCGCCATCTCGACGTCGCCGGAGAAGCAGTGGAACACGGTGTGCTCGGGCGCACCTTCCTCCTCGAGCACGCGCAGCACGTCGGCGTGCGCGTCCCGGTCGTGGATCACCAACGCCTTACGGTGCTGCTTGGCCAGCGCGATGTGCCGGCGGAACGCCTCCTGCTGCGCGTCCGCCGGCACCCGGCCCCAGTAGTAGTCCAGCCCGGTCTCTCCGACCGCTCGCACCTCCGGCCGGGTGGCCAACTCGGCCAGACCGTCCCATGTGGACTCATCGATTCCGCCGACCTCGTTGGGGTGCACGGCCACCGTGGCGATCACCTGCGGGTGCTTCGCCGCGGTGTCCGCGCACCACCGGGACGACTCGAGCGTGTCGCCCACGGTCACCACCCGGGTCACCCCGACCGCGGCCGCGTCCACAAGCGACTGTCCGACGTCGACACCCATTGCGTCGAGATGGCAGTGGCTGTCGACCACCTCCGCCGGCAACGGCTCCGGCAGCGGTGGTGGCGTACCGGCGCGGGTCACGTGGTCAGGCGAGCCAGCTCGTCGTCCACAATGGACGGATCGAGCTTCCTGAACAGCGGCGTGGGCGGCGCGAGCGTGCGGCCGACCGGCAGCGGTGTCGACTCCCACCGCGCGCCGCCGGTGTAGTCGCCGGTGATCACCGGGTAGGACGGCGAGCCGATCGCGGTCGGCTCGTCGACCTCGACCACCCGCGGCATCGGCGCCCACTCCCCCGGCGCACCCTCGGCGCCGAGCAGCCGGTGCACCGCGTCGGACGACGTGGGCAGAAACGGCGTCAGCAGCGTCTTGGCGTCGTCGACCACCTGCAGCGCGACGTGCAGGATCGTGCCCATCCGCTCCCTGTCCTCGGCGACCCCGGTCTTGGCCAGCTTCCACGGCGCCTGGTCGGACAGGTAGCGGTTGGCGTCGCCGACCACCCGCATCGCCTCGGCGATCGCCGCCTTCTGCCGGGACCGCTCGATCAGCCCGCCGACTGCGCCGAACGCGTCCCTGGCCGTGGCCAGCAGCGTCGCGTCGGCGTCGGTGAGGGCGCCGGCCGCCGGGATCTCGCCGAAGTTGCGGGCGGCCAGCGAGATCGAGCGGTTGACCAGGTTGCCCCAGCTGTCGGCCAGCTCGTCGTTGTTGCGGCGGCGGAACTCGGCCCAGGTGAAGTCGGTGTCCTGGGTCTCCGGCCCGGCCACGGACAGGTAGTAGCGCAGCGCGTCCGGGTCGTACCGGGACAGCACGTCGCGCAGGCCGATGACCACGCCGCGGGAGGAGGAGAACTGCTTGCCCTCCATGGTCAGGAACTCGCTGGAGACCACCTCGTACGGCCGGTCGATCGCGCCGAGCGAGCCGGGCTTGCCGCCGCGGGCGCCGATCCCCGAGTAGCCGAACAGCATCGCCGGCCAGATCTCGGAGTGGAAGACGATGTTGTCCTTGCCCATGAAGTAGTAGCCGCTGGCGCCGTCCGCGGATCCCTGCCAGAACGGCCGCCACGCGTCCGGGTCGCCGGTCCGCCTGGCCCACTCGATCGAGGCCGACAGGTAGCCGACGACCGCGTCGAACCAGACGTAGAGCTTCTTGTCCGGCCGGTCCCGCCAGCCGTCCAGCGGCACCGGGACGCCCCAGTCGAGGTCGCGGGTGATCGCCCGCGGCCTGAGGTCGTCGAGCAGGTTGAGCGAGAACTTCAGCACGTTCGGCCGCCAGTTGTCCCGCGACCGCAGGTAGTCGCCGAGAACCTCGGCGAACGCCGGCAGGTCGAGGAAGTAGTGCTCGGTCTCGACGAACTTCGGCGTCTCCCCGTTGATCCGCGACCTCGGGTTGATCAGGTCGGTGGCGTCGAGCTGGTTGCCGCAGTTGTCGCACTGGTCGCCGCGCGCCTGGTCGTACCCGCAGATCGGGCAGGTGCCCTCGATGTAGCGGTCCGGCAGCGTCCGCCCCGTCGACGGCGAGATCGCGCCGAGCGTGGTCTGCGGGAACACGTAGCCGTTGTCGAACAGGCCGGTGAAGATCTCCTGGACCACGGAGTAGTGCGTCGTCGTGGTGGTGCGGGTGAACAGGTCGTACGAGAGGCCGAGCGACTGCAGGTCCTCGACGATGAGCCGGTTGTAGCGGTCGGCCGTCTCCCGCGTCGAGCTGCCCTCGCTGTCCGCGGCGACCAGGATCGGCGTGCCGTGCTCGTCGGTGCCCGAGACCATGAGGACCTTGTTGCCCGCCATCCGGTGGTAGCGGCTGAAGACGTCCGAGGGCACGTACGCGGCCGCGTGGCCGACGTGCCGGGGACCGCTGGCGTACGGCCAGGCCACCGAGGTGAGGATGTGTCGATCGGGCATACCACCCAGCGTAGTGAAGCGGCGCGAGGGCTTAACGCGCCGCCACCACGGCCGCGTAGACCACCCGCTTGGGCAGCCCGGACTCGCGGGCGACCTCGGCTATCGCCGCCTTCCGGTCGGTGCCGGCCCGCTCCCGCGCCGCCACCGCGGCGACCAGCTCGGCCGGGTCGGCCTCGACCGCCCGGCGCGGCGCCCCACCGACCACCAGCGTGATCTCGCCGCGCACCCCGGCCGCGGCCCAGGCGGCGAGCTCGGCCAGCGGGCCGCGGCGGACCTCCTCGTAGGTCTTGGTCATCTCCCGGCAGGCCGCCGCCGGCCGGTCCGGACCGAGGATCTCGGCGGCGTCGGCCAGCGTCGCCGCCAGCCGGTGCGGTGCCTCGAACAGCACCAGGGTGCGCCGCTCGTCCCGCAGCGCCTCCAACGCCCGGCGCCGCTCCCCCGGCCGGCGGGGCAGGAAGCCCTCGAAGCAGAACCGGTCCGACGGCAGCCCGGACAGCGCCAGCGCCGTGGTGACCGCGGACGGTCCGGGCACCACGGTCACCGGCACCCCGGAAGCCACGGCCGCGGACACCAGCCGGTAGCCGGGGTCGGAGACGCTGGGCATCCCGCCGTCGGTGACCAGCAGCACGGTCCGGCCGGCGAGCAACTGGTCGACCAGGCCGGGCGTACCGGCCTCCTCGGTGGCGTCGTCGTGCCGGACGATCCGGCCGGGCACCGTGACGCCGAGGTCGGCGGCGAGGCGGCGGAGCCGGCGGGTGTCCTCGGCCGCGACCACGTCGGCGCTGCGCAGGGCGTCCCGCAGGCGCGGGCTGGCGTCGGCCGGGTCGCCGAGCGGCGCGCCGGCCAGCACGAGAGTCCCCAGCGGCACCCGCCGAGAGTACGGCCGCTCAGCGCTGACGCTTACCATCCCGGCATGGCCGCGACGCTCGAGGCAGCTCCGCCGGATGCCCCGAGCCCGGACGAGCAGCCCCGGGCGCACCGGGGCCGGGTCCGGCCGGTCGAGCACCGGCCGATGCCGCCGGACGCGGCGCTGTCCTGGGTGATCACGGTCCTGATCACCGCGCTGGCCGGCGTGGTGCGGCTGTGGGGGATCGGCTTCCCGGACGCCAAGCAGTTCGACGAGGTCTACTACGCCACCGAGGGCGGGGAGATCCTGCGCAACGGCGGCTACGAGAACAACCCCGGCTACATGTTCATCGTCCACCCGCCGCTCGGGAAGTGGCTGGTCGCGGGCGGGATCACGGTGTTCGGCGACAACTCGGTCGGCTGGCGGGTGCCGGCCGCGATC
>DATBFW010000150.1:0-5970 GCA_036558285.1 Mycobacteriales bacterium
GACGAGACCGCAGGCAGCGTCGGCGACACCGGCGGGGTCGGGGACACCGACAACGGGCCGGTCGGGACCGACCCGGCCACCGCCGCCAACGCCTCGGCCGTCGTGCCGGTCGACGGCACGACCGGCCCGTAGAAACCCGTACGAACGCGACTCGGCGCGGTACTTCCCGCGCCGGTCCCGGCCGTGCGAGGCTGGCGCGTCGCTCCCTCACCGCCTCGACGAGGAGGCTCCGTGCGCCCTCTCCGCGCGCTCGCCGTCGGCGCTGCCGTAGCCCTGCTCCCGCTGACGTTCGTGGTCGCCGCCGGCGCCGCCCCGGCCCAGGACAGCGGCGCCGACACGATCAGAGCGCCGGGGCTGCACGCGCCGGTCACGCTGACCCGCACCACCGACGGCATCGCGCACCTGTCCGCGCGGGACGCGCACGACCTGTTCTTCGCCCAGGGCTGGGTGCACGGCACCGACCGGCTGTTCCAGATGGACCAGCTGCGCCGGACCGCCTCGGGCACGCTGGCCGAGCTGCTCGGCCCGGGCGCGCTGCCCAGCGACGTCCAGCTCCGCACGCTCGGCCTGCGCCGGGCGGCCGAGCGGTCCTGGGCCGCCGCCTCGCCGCAGCTGCGCACGGCCGTCACCGCGTACACCGAGGGTGTGAACGCGAAGCTCGCCGCCGGCGGCCCGCTCCCGCCGGAGTACGGCGCGCTGCAGCTGACCCAGGTCGCGCCCTGGACCCCGGTCGACACGATCGTCATCGGCAAGCTCGTCGCGTTCCAGCTGTCCTTCGACCTCGACGCGGACACCACCGCCGAGCTGCAGGCGTACGTGGCCGGCGGCGCGGCGGCCGGGATCGACGGGCAGAAGCTCTACATCCAGGACCTCGTCGCGCACGCGCCGTTCAGCTCCGCCTCGACCGTCCCGGACGCGACCGGCACGCCGCCTCGCGACGGACCGGCGACGACGATGTCCCGGACGGCTGTCGCCGCCGCGGCCACGCTGTCCGCCCGCTACCGCGCGGTCGCCGCGAAGGTGCCGCTGCTGCGGGCGATCCAGGACCGGGGCGAGCACGCGACCGGGTCCAACGAGTTCGTCGTCTCCGGTCGGCTGACCCGTGACGGCCGGCCGATCCTGGCCAACGACCCGCACCTCGGCCTGAGCAACCCGTCCATCTTCTACCCGATCCACCTGCAGGCGCCCGGACTCGACGCCGCCGGCGAGGGCTTCGCGGGCACCCCGGGCATCGCCCAGGGCGCGAACCGGGACATCGCCTGGGGCTCGACGACCAACCCGATGGACGTCACCGACACCTACCTCGAGCAGGTCCGGCCCGACGCGGCGTCGCCCAGCGGGCTCGCCACCGTCTACGAGGGACGGCTGGAGCCGGTGCAGGCGATCCCGGAGACGTTCCGGGCCAACAACGGCGGCCAGGTCTCGGTGGTCCCGCCGGGCAACGGGATCCCGGCGGCGACGCTGATCGTGCCGCGCCGCAACCACGGCCCGATCGTGCAGCTGGACCAGGCGGCCGGCACCGCGCTGTCGATCCAGTACGCCGGATACTCGCCGACGCAGGAGCTGGACGCGTTCCTCACCTGGATGCGGGCGAAGGGCCTGCCCGACTTCGAGCGGGGCCTGCAGTCGTTCGACGTCGGCTCGCAGAACTGGTCGTACGCCGACCGCCGCGGCACCATCGCGTACTTCACCAGCGGCGAGCTGCCGCTGCGCGAGGACCTGCAGGCCGGTCACGTCGACGGCGTGCCGCCCTACCTGGTGCGGAACGGGACGGGCGGCAACGAGTGGCTGCCGGCCGTGCACCACTACCCCGGCCAGGCGCTGCCGTACGAGATACTGCCGGTGGCCGAGATGCCGCACACGGTCAACCCGCGCAACGGGTTCTTCGTCAGCGCGAACAACGACCCGGCCGGCACCACGCTGGACAACGACCCGCTCGACCAGCTCCGCCCGGACGGCGGGATCTACTACCTCAACCCCGGCTACGACGGGCTGCGCGCCGGCCGCATCACCGAGGCGCTGAAGGCGGCGCTGCGGCACGGCAAGGTCGACGCCGGCGACATCCAGCGGATCCAGGACGACACCGTGCTGCTGGACGCGGAGTTCTTCGCGCCGCGGATCGGCGCGGCGCTGCTGCTGGCCCGCTCGTCCGGCGAGCCGCAGCTGCGGGCGCTGGCGCGCGACCCGAAGGTGGTCGAGGCGGTCGTGCGGCTGGCCACCTGGGACCACTCGACACCGACCGGGATCCCGCAGGGGTACGACGCGGCGGACGTGAACGGGCAGCTGGCCGCGCCGTCCGCGCGGGAGAAGGCCGACAGCGTCGCGGCCACGCTCTACGCGGTGTGGCGCAGCCGCTTCCTCGCGTCGACGACCGACGCGGTGGCGGGGCAGCTGGACGCGCCGGTGGTGGACGGCCAGCGGGCGTTGACCGCGCTGAAGCGGGCGCTGTCGGGGGTGCCGTCCGCGTCCGGGGTCGACTTCTTCGCTGCACCCGGCGTCGCCGACCCGAAGGACCGGCAGGCGCTGGCGATGCTCAAGGCCGTCCGGGCCGCGCTGGACCGGCTGTCCGGTCCGGACTTCGCGGCCGCGTACGCCGGCTCGACCCGGATCTCCGACTACACCTGGGGCACGCTGCACCGGCTGACCCTCGGCTCGGTGCTGGGCGGGCCGTTCTCGGCGCCGCCGGCGTTCGGCCGGTTCCCGGCGCCGCTGCCGGGGCTGTCCGGCGTCCCGGTCGACGGCGGGTACGGCACGGTCGACGCGGCCGCGCACGACCCGCGGGCCGACTCGCCGGACGGGTTCACCTTCGGCTCCGGCCCGGCCCGGCGGTACATCGGCGTGCTGACCCGGTCCGGCCCGGTCGGGCTCAGCTCGCTGCCCGGCGGCACGTCGGCGGTCCCGACCGACCGGCACTACCTCGATCTGCTGCCGGCGTACCTGACCGACGACGAATACCCGGTGCGGGTCAGCCGGTCTGACATCAGGCACGCGGCCGAGTCGGTCACCAGGCTGGTGCCGTAGCCGCCGGTCAGTCGTCCCCGTCCATCGTCTCGCGGGTACGGCTGACCAGCGGGATCACCAGCCAGAGAAGCAGGAAAACGGTGGCGACCCCGGCGGTGTACCAGAGCGCCGGGGTCTTGCCGAGCACCTCGTCGAGGACGAACAGCACGACCGCGACCAGCGAGACGGCCAGGCAGGCCAGGCCGCCCAGGGCCATCCGGTGTGACACCCGGACCAGGTCGTCCTTCTGGCTGTGCCGGAACACGATCCGGTGGAACGCGACCGGGCCGACCAGCAGCGCGACCGAGCAGGCGGCCGAGAGCAGGGTCACCACGTACGTCCCGCGCTGCAGCGAGCTGATCGTGGTGAAGCGCTGGGAGAACACGATGGTCAGCAGCGAGGCGAACAGGATCTGCACGCCGACCTGGGCGACCCGCAGCTCCTGCAGCAGCTCGCCGTAGTTGCGGTCGAGCCGCTGCGCCTCGGTCTCGTTGCGGCCGGCGGCGCCGCCTGGCTGTTCGCCCACGCCGAACCCTAACCCGCAAGCCCTAAATCGGATGCCGGCCCGGCTAGCGTCGAGCCGTGCCTGTCGAGATCCGTCACCCCGAGCCCCAGGACGCCACCGACCTCCTGCGCAGCATCAACACCTCCTTTCTCGCACCGCCCAGCCGGGACGCCGCGATGGCGACGTTCTGGCTGGACCAGGTCAAGCCCGACCTGCAGCGCGTGTGGGGCGCGTTCGACGGCGGCACCGCGGTCGGCAGCTTGCGCAGCGTGCCGTTCGAGCTGACGGTGCCGGGCGGCGGGACGGTGCCGGCCGACGGGATCACCCTGGTCACCGTCGCGCCGACGCACCGCCGCCGCGGCCTGCTCACCGGAATGATGGCCGAGGGCCTGGCCGCCGCGGCCGAACGGGGCGACGCGGTGAGCATCCTGATCGCATCCGAGTGGCGGATCTACGGTCGGTACGGGTTCGGCCCGGCCACCGAGGCGGCCGAGTGGACGCTCGACAAGCTGCGGGTCGGCGCTCCGCCACCGACCGGCGAGCTGGAGCAGGTGAGCGCCGCGCAGCTGTTCGAGCTCGGCGCGCCGGCGTACGACCGGGCCCGGCGGCAGCGGGCCGGCGGGCTGAACCGGGACGACGTGCGCTGGCGGCGGCAGCTCGGCCTGCTCCGGCCGGACGGCGATCCCGGCTGGGACGGCCGGGCGGTCGTGCACCGGGACGCGGGCGGCGAGGTCGACGGCTACCTGCGCTGGCGGGCCGAGTGGGGCGACGGCCGGGACAACACCCTCACCGTCGACGAGCTGGTCGCCGCCACCGACGAGGCGTACGCGCAGCTGTGGCGGTTCGCGCTGGCGGTCGACCTGATCACGATCGTCAAGGCCGAGTCGCGCCGGGTGGACGAGGCGCTGCCGTGGCTGGTGCCGGACGGCCGGTACGTGCGGCAGACCGAGCGCTACGACAACCTCTGGCTGCGGGTGCTGGACGTGCCGGCCGCCCTGTCCGGGCGGGACTACCTGTGCGCCGGCCGGGTCGTGCTCGAGGTCGTCGACCCGGCCGGGTACGCGGCGGGCCGGTTCGCCCTCGACGCCTCCCCCGATGGCGCGACCTGCCGGCCGACCACGGAGTCGGCCGGGCTGACTCTGCCGGCGACCGCGCTCGGCAGCGCGTATCTGGGCGGCCACCGGCTCGGCACCCTGGCCGCCGCCGGCCTGGTCGACGAGCACACCCCGGGCGCGGTCGCGACCGCCGACCGGCTGCTCGGTGCCGACCGCGCGCCCTGGGCGACGCTGCACTTCTGATCGAAGGTGCTTGACAAGACTTGTTTCGAAAGCTTCACTTCGAAACGTGTCTTCCGACCGACGGCACCTCACGTCGCCGACCGAGCTGCGGGCGCTGAGCCACCCGACCCGGCTCACCTTGCTCACCCTGCTGGACGAGGAAGGTCCGCTCACCGCGACCGAGGCCGGCGAGCGGATCGGTGAGTCGCCCGCGAACGCCTCGTTCCACCTGCGGACGCTGGCCAAGTACGGCTACGTCGAGGAGGCGCCGGGCGGTCGCGGCCGGCAGCGCCCCTGGCAGGTCGTGCCGCGGGACGTCGACATCCCAGGCGACGAGCTGTCGGCGGAGGCGAAGCTCGCCGCCGACGCGCTGCTGGAGCTGATCCGGGCGCGCGACAACGAGCGGCTGCTCGCGTACGGCCGGACCCGCAGTGACTACCCGAAGGAGTGGCGCGCGGCGGCGACCGAGATGCGGGTGTCACTGCACCTGTCCGCGGCCGAGCTGGCCAAGCTGGGCGAGCGGATCGAGGAGCTGCTGCAGCCGTACGTCGAGCGCGAGAACAGTGAGGGCGGCCAGCGCCGGTCCGGCACCCTGCCGGTCGCGTTCGGGCTGTTCGCCGTTCCGACCAGGCTGCCCGCCGACGACGAGGGGGACGTGCGATGACCGCCGTGCTGCGCAACCGCAACCTGCGGATCTTCCTGGGCATGGACGTGCTGTCGCTGACCGGCAGCAGCGCGCTCTGGCTCGCCCTCGGCATCTGGGTGAAGTCGCTGACCGGCAGCACCGCCGCCGCCGGCATGGTGATCTTCGCGGTGCTGGCGCCGCCGGTGCTGCTCGCGCCGGTCGCCGGGATGCTCGTCGACCGGGTCCGTCGCCGCCCGCTGCTGGTCGTGGTCAACCTGGCCAACGCGGCCGCGGTGGCGCTGCTGCTGCTGGTCCGGGACGCCGGCCAGCTCTGGCTGATCTACGTGGTGGCCGCGCTCTACGGCGCGTCCTGGGCGCTGCTGCGCTCCGCCCAGTCGGCGCTGCTGCGCACGATCGCGAGCGACGGCGACGAGCTGCTGGCCGCCAACGGCGCGCTGCAGACGGTCGGCGCGCTGTCCAGGCTGCTCAGCCCGATCGCCGGGGCCGGGCTCTACGCGACCGTCGGGCCGCACTCGGTCGCGCTGCTCGACGCGGCCACGTTC
>DATBFW010000151.1:0-19413 GCA_036558285.1 Mycobacteriales bacterium
GGCCGCGCAGGCCGCGCAGGCCGCGCCGGCCCGCCCGGACCCGGTGCCGGCCGCGGTCGGCGTCGACCCGGTCCAGGTGGACACGGTGCCGGCGGAGCGGGCCTGGGAGCTGGCCGCCGCCGCGGCCGGCACCGCGACGCTCGCCGCCGACCCGGACCTCAGCCCGCTGCGGATCGTCGCGGTCGGCCGGATGGTGCCGAAGAAGGGCTTCGACGTGCTCGTCGAGGCCGTCGCCGAGCTGACCGCCCGCGGCGTCGAGCTGGAGCTGGTCATCGCCGGCGAGGACGGCCCGGATGCGGCGAACGTCCGCCGGCTGGTCGCCGAGCGCTGCCCGGATGCCGTGCAGTTCACCGGCCCGCTCTCGCAGTGCGAGCTGCTCGCGCTCTACCGCGGGGCGGACGTGTTCGCGCTGGCCTGCCGGGTGGACGCGGACGGCGACCGGGACGGCATCCCGAACGTCATGGTCGAGGCGATGGCAGCCGGGCTGCCGGTCGTCTCCACCGCGGTGTCCGGGATCCCGGAGCTGGTCCGGGACGGAGAGAACGGGTTGCTCGTGCCGCCGGAGGACCCGGGCGCGCTCGCGTCCGCGCTGCTCCGGCTGGCAACGGATGTGCCGCTGCGGGACCGACTCGCGGCGGCCGGGCGGGACACTGTCGCCGAACGGTTCGACGGCGACGTGCTCGCCCGCAGGATGGCCGGGCTGTTTCGCGGTGGCCAGCCGTGACAGCACCGGTTGAGACGGGGTGGTCGGCGGCCGTGGGGCGACCGCCGACCACCCCCCGTCCGGTCCGCTGCGTCGTCGACGAGCTCGGCCGCGACCTGGCCGTGGCCCGGGCGGCGCGGGCCGGCCGGTTCAGCCACTGCGGGGTCACCCTTGACCTCGGCCGGCGGCCGGACTGGGTCAGCGGCGGCCTGGCGGACCCGGAATGGCGGATCGAGTGGGTCAAGCTCTACGAGGGCCTCGACCTCGCGCACGCCTGCGTGGCCACCGGCGACGGCGACTACCTCACCGCCTGGGAGGACCTGGTCGAGTCGTTCTGCTACCAGGTGCCGGTCGGGCACGACACCTCCGACGTCTCGGCCCGCCGGCTGCAGAATTGGCTGTACGCCTGGCAGCGGTTCGCCGCCGACCCCGACTTCGCCGGGCTGCGGCCGGGCCTGGAGGAGCTGCTGGCCTCCCGGATCGCCGCCGACGCCGCGCACCTGGCCGCACACCTGACCGCGGAGCGCAACCACCGCACGCTGGAGATCTACGCGCTGCTGCTGGTCGCGCTGGCCTTCGACGACGCCGGCGGCGCCCGCTCGGCGCTCGACCTGCTCGCCGCCAACGCGGCCACCGATATCTGGGCCGACGGCGTCCAGCGCGAGTGCAGCACCGACTACCACCTGATCGTGCTGCGCTCGCTGCTCGGCGGGATCGCCAACGCCCGCTGGTTCGGGCTGGACGTGCCGCCCACGCTGCTGCACGCCACCGAGCGGGCCTGCGACTTCGCGCTGCACGTGCAGCGCCCGGACGGGCTGACCCCGGCGCTGTCCGACGGCGACCAGGGCGACTTCCGGGCCGTGCTCGCGCTCGGCGCCGAGCTGCTGGACCGCCCGGACCTGCGCTGGGTCGCCACCGGCGGCACCGCCGGCACGCCGCCCGAGCGCACCGCCGGCACCTTCCCGGTCGGCGGCTATTACACGCAGCGCAGCGGCTGGGGCACCGACCGCCCGTACGAGCAGGAGCGCTGGCTGGTCCTCGACGCCGGCCCGCTCGGCGACGGGGGTCACGGGCACTACGACCAGCTCTCCGTCGAGGCCGCCGCGGCCGGCCGGGCGCTGGTCGTCGACCCCGGCCGCTACACCTACGACGCCGACGACCCGGCCGGCTGGCGGCACTGGTTCAAGGGCACCGCCGCGCACAACACGGTGTGCGTGGACGGGCTCGACCAGACGCCGTACCGGCCGGGCAAGCCAGCCAGGAGCAAGCCCGTCTCGACCGCCCGGCTGCTCGGCCGGTGGACCCGACCAGGCCTCGACGTGCTGCGGGCGGAGGTCACCAGCCCGCGCTACGACGCGGTGCACACCCGTACGGTCGCGCTGGTCGACGGCGACTACTGGGTGGTGCACGACCGGTTGCGCGCGCCGACCCCGCACGAGTACGCGGCCCGCTGGCACCTGGCTCCGGTCCGCGGCGACGGCCCGGTCGAGCTCGGCGCCGGCCGGGTGTCCGCGCCCGGGCTGCTGCTGCTCGCCCCGCACGGCACGCTGCGGCTGGCGGACGGCTGGGTGTCGCCGTCGTACGGGATCAAGGAGTCGGCGCCGGTGGTCGTGGTGGCCGCCACCGGCGCCGACGCCGACCTCGTCACCGTGCTGCTGCCGGACCCCGCGGAGGCGGCGGCGAGGGAGGCGACGGTCACGGCCGACTGCGCCGGCGACGCGGTGACGGTCCGGATCGACCGGCCGGGCGTGGGCGTGGACACCGTCCGGTGGAGCGGCGCCGGCGACCCCGACTGGGAGCGGGCATGCTGACCGTCGGCGAGCGGCACTGCCTCGCCCCGGACGCGACGCTGCCGGCCCGGGACCTGCTGCTGGACGAGGACGCGGCCGGCGAGCACCTGGCCGGGCTGCTCGGCCGGGACGTGACCGGCTGCGAGCTGGTCCGGGTGAAGTACCGGATCGGCGAGAGCCTGCGGGTCACCTACCGGGTCGACGGGTCCGAGATGGTCACCGTGCGGGCGTTCCGGCCCGGCGAGAGCCGCTCCGCGTACCGGAAGGCGGCCGGTCCGGGGGTCTGGCACGACCCGGCGCTGGACGCGGTGTGGTGGGCCTTCCCCGCCGACCGGCGGCTGCGCGGGCTGGCCGACCTGCTCTGCCCTGGTCCCGAGCTGGCCGACCTGGCGCCCGGCTGGGCCGCCGGCGAGCTGGTCGAATACTCCCCCGAGCGCGCCGCCACGTTCCGCGCGCTCGACGCGACCGGCACGGTCGTCGGCTACGCGAAGGCGTACGCGCCGGGCACGGTCGACGTGGCCGAGCGGTCCGACCGGTACGCCCGGATCGCGGCCGTGCTGGCCGGCGGCGGCATCGCCGCGCCGGCGCCGCTTGGCGCCTCGCCGGGCCGCACCGTGCTGGTGCTGGAGCCGATGCCCGGCGTCGAGTGGGGCCAGCTGTCCGGGCCGACGCTGGCGGCCGCGATGGGCCGGCTCGGCTCGGCGATCGCCACCCTGCACGCGGCCGGCCGGCGGACGGTCGGCGAGCTGCCCCGGTTCGGCCGGCTCGACGTCCGGCGAGTCGTGCACAGCGCGCACCTGGTCGCGGTGGGCCGGCCGGACGTGGCGACCGCGGCGCTCCGGCTCGCCGACCGGCTCGCCGACGGCCCGCCGCCCGGCGGCCCGCAGGTCGCGCTGCACGGCGACTGCCACCCGCGCAACGCCCTGCTCGCCGGCGACTCGATCGCGCTGATCGACCTCGACCAGGCCGGCGCCGGCGTCGCCGCCGCGGACGTCGGCAGCCTCATCGCCAGGCTGGTCGCCGACGGCGACACCGGCGCCCTGCGCTCGGCGTTCCTGTCCGGCTACCGGGCCGTCCGGCCGCTGCCGCCGGACGGCTCGCTGCGCTGGCACACCGCGGCCGCGCTGGTGGCCGAGCGGGGCGTGCGGGCGGTGAACCGGGTGCACCTGCCCACCCTTGACCGGCTTCCGGAACTGCTGGAGACCGCGGACGACGTGCTGCTGAACGGAGTCGGACCGTGACCCGAGACCGCCTGCTCTTCTACTGCCAGCACTCGCTCGGCCTCGGCCACCTGGCCCGCTCGCTGCGGCTGGCCGAGGGCCTGACCGCGCGGTTCGACGTCCGGCTGCTCAACGGCGGCCGGTTCCCGACCGGGACGAACGTGCCGGCCGGGGTGGGCGTGCTCAACCTGCCGCCGCTCGGCCACGACGCGGGCGGCCAGCTGGTCAGCCGCGACCCGGCGTCCTCGGTGGAGCAGGCCTGCGCGCGGCGGACCGAGCTGCTGCTGGCCGCGCTGGACGAGACGCGCCCGGCCGTGGTGCTGATCGAGATGTACCCGTTCGGCCGGCGGAAGTTCGAGTTCGAGCTGGTGCCGCTGCTCGACGCGGTGGCCGCGCTCGGCGCCGGCCGGCCGCGGGTCGTCTGCAGCCTGCGGGACATCCTGGTACAGCGGGCGACAGGCCAGCGCAAGCACGACGAGCGGGCGGTAACCCGGCTCAACACCTCGTTCGACGCGATCGTCATGCACGCCGACCCGGCGTTCGCGACGCTGGAGGAGTCCTTCCGGCCGGCCACCCCGCTGCGGGTGCCGGTGCACTACACCGGGTTCGTCGCCCCGCCGGCGCCGGCCCCGGTCACCGAGGTGCTGCCCCGGCTGGTGGTCTCCTCCGGCGGCGGCATGGTCGGCGAGCCGCTGGTACGCGCGGCGGTGGACGTGCACCGCGACCTGTTCATCCGTACCGGGCTGCGCACCACCGTGGTGGCCGGCCCGTTCCTGCCCGAACCGGTCTGGGCCTGGCTGCGCGACCAGGCCACCCGCAGCCCGGTGCTGGAGGCGGTGCGCCGGGTGGACGACCTGGCCGGCGAGATCGCCCGCTCGGCCCTGTCGCTGAGCCAGGGCGGCTACAACACGACGATGGACCTGCTGCGGGCCGGCACGCCCGCGGTCGTGGTCCCGTTCGCCGACGGCGGCGAGAACGAGCAGACCGTACGGACCTCCCGGCTGGCCGAGCTCGGCGTGCTGCGGATGGTGCCGGCCACGGCGCTGGGCGACCGGGAGCGCCTGCTGGCGGCGCTGGCCGCGGCCGCCGCCGCGGAGCCGGCGCCGGTGCGGCTCGACCTGTCCGGGGCGGAGCGCACCGCGCGCGTCCTCGCTGACATCACGACCCCGCTGGAGGCGGTCCGATGAGCTGGCTCGATCCGGTCCGCCGGGCCCTGGACGGGGGGCCCTGCACGGTGTTCTTCCGCGACGACGACGCCGGCTGGGGCGACGACCGGCTGTGGGCGCTGCTCGACCTGTTCGACCGCCGGGCGCTGCCGGTCGACCTCGCCGTGATCCCCGTCGAGCTGCGCCCGACGCTGACCGCCGAGCTGACCGTACGGGCCAGGGCCGGCGGGGTGCACCTGCACCAGCACGGCTTCGCCCACGTCAACCACGAGCCGACCGGACGCAAATGCGAGTTCGGTCCGGCCCGCTCGTACCAGGCCCAGGCGGCCGACATCACCCGCGGCGCGGCAATCCTCGCCGACGCGTTCGGCGAGCTGGTCGCGCCGGTCTTCACCCCGCCGTGGAACCGGTGCACCGCGGTCACCGCCGACGTGCTCGCCGACGCCGGCTTCGCGGTGTTGTCGCGGGACAGCACGGCAACCCCGCTGCCCGACCCGCGGATCCCCGAGGTGCCGATCACCGTGGACTGGTTCGGTTCCCGCAAAGGTGTGCGGTGGACCCCGTACGAGCTGGCCGAGCGGCTGGCCGCCGCGATCCGTGCCGGCGGCCCGGTCGGGATCATGCTGCACCACGCGGTCACCGACGACGGCGAGTTCGCCGCGCTCGGCGCGCTGCTGGCGCTGCTGACCACGCACCCGAACACCCGGGCGACCTCCCTGACTGCCCTCGCCGCGGTCCCCAGCTGAACCCCCGATAGGCTGGGGCCCGGCGAGGGCCCGCCCCGTCCGGCTCCCGTCCTCCAGCGGGAGCAGGTGCGGGGCGCTGGCGCCCGCCTGCCGGGCTGCCGGTCCGGGGGTGGGCGTGACGGGGCCTGGCCCCGACCCCGGTTTCTCCCTCCGGGGACGGGGCCAGTCCTCCGACCCCGCCGCGGTCACCGCGTGTCGTCGCGTGACCCTGCTGCGCACCCGTCGCGACGCTGATCCTTCACAGGACCGGCTCCACCAAGTAGTAAGGATGGCTAAACAGTTCCTCCTGCTGACCGCGCGCGGGAGCGGTCCGCTGTGGACGGACAGTCACGGTCCGGGAACGAGCGGACGAGGAGTGGTTGACATATGGTCCTACCTTATTGCCATACTGACCGCCAGGCGTGATCCAGCGCACGCCGAGCCACACACCGCAGCGACCCGACCCGGCCGGGTGCCGGGGTGCGAGCCCAACGAAGGGATCAGGGCGATGAGACGACGGCGGCGACTTTCCTCAGTGCTCCTGCCGGCAGGCCTTGCCGGCGTGTTGCTCGGCGCCGCCGCCTGCGGCTCGTCCGGCGGCGACAGCGGGGCGGCGGCGGCGAACGCGAAGGACACCAGTCTCGACTCCATGACGACCCAGGAGCTGGCCGCCCAGGCGACCAAGGAGGGCTCGCTCACCTGGTACACGACGTTCGCGGACGACGACGTGCAGCCGATGGTGGCCGCGTTCAACAAGACCTACCCGAACATCAAGGTGAACGCGCTGCGGCTGTCGGCGGACAAGATCCCGCAGCGGATCATCACCGAGCAGCGCGGCGGCAAGCACAACGCCGACGTCGTCTCCGGCGACTCGCCCCAGGTCGCCCAGCTACTGCAGGCCGGCGCGCTGCAGCCGTACACGCCGAAGGACATCGCCCCGCTGCCGAGCGGGCTCGATCTGCCCGAGGGCTACGAGGGCGTCATCTACATCGTCACCACCGCGGTCGGCTACAACCCGAAGCTGGTGAAGCAGAAGGGCCTGCCGGCCCCGACGTCGTGGGAAGACCTGACCAACTCGGCCTGGAAGGGCCAGTTCTCGATCGACCCCGGGGCGGTCAACTGGTACGACAGCCTGGTCCAGTCGATGGGTCACGACAAGGCGCTCGACCTGCTCAAGCGGCTCGGTGACAACCAGCCGGTGTTCGTCGAGAGCCACACCCAGGCGCTGACCCAGGTGCAGGCCGGCGAGCCGCTCGCGGCAGCGACGATCTACGGCTATAAGGCCTCCAGCGAGAAGAAGAAGACCCCGGACACGGTGGCGTTCACCAACTCCAACCCGCTGCCCGCCTCGCTGACCCTGGTCGACGTCGTCAAGGACGCCCCGCACCCGGCCGCCGCCCGGCTGTTCACGGACTGGCTCGTGTCCAAGGACGGCCAGACCGCGGTCGTGGACATCACCAACCACACCTCGATCCGGCCGGACGTGAAGAACGACCCGACCGTGTGGGACGAGCAGAAGTGGCCGCCGGCCTGGGGCAAGCCCAACCTGCCCTCGGCCGAGTACAACGCGGAGCTGGCCGAGATGAAGTCGGCGCTGCACGCGCCGTGAGCCGCGGTGGCCGGCGCCGCAACCCCCGTGACCCGGCGCCGGCCACCCGCACCGCCGCTGCCCACCCCCGTCGGCGATTGGAACCGTGATGGCCTTGCTGGTGGACGAGACCGCCGCACCCCCGGTGGAGGCGCCACCGCGGCGCCGGGACTGGCGGCAGCTGCTCGACCCCCGGTACATCACGCTCGCGGTCGCCGCGCTGGTGGTCGCCTACCTCGCCCTGGTGCCCATCGGCACGATGGTCTACAGCAGCCTGCGCACGAACTTCCTCGGGCTCGCGCCGGGCACCTGGACGTTCCGCAACTACATCAACACCTTCACCAGCGACGGCTTCGGCACGCTGGTGCTCAACTCGTTCGTCTACGCCGGCGCCACCGCGATCGTCTGCACGGTGATCGGCTTCCTGCTGGCCTGGCTCGTGGCCAGGACCAACACCCCGGGCAAGGGCTTCGCCCGGGTCGCCGCGCTGGTGCCGCTGATCGTGCCGGGCATCCTCAACACGGTTGCCTGGAGCCTGCTGCTGTCCCCGCAGCGCGGCACCGCCAACGCCGCGCTGCGGCACTTCGGGCTGCCTGCGTTCAACGTGTTCTCCCTGCACGGCATGATCTTCGTGCAGTCCATGCACGTGGTGCCGATCGCGTACCTGATGGGCGTTGCGGCGTTCGCCTCGATGGACTCCTCGCTCGAGGAGGCGTCGCTCGCCTCCGGCGCCTCGCCGTGGACCACGTTCCGGGTGATCACGCTGCGGATGGCCCGCCCGGCGATGCTCTCGGCCGCCCTGCTGATGTTCATCCAGACGATCTCGACGTTCGAGGTGCCGCAGCTGATCGGCGTGCCCGGCCGGCGGTTCGTGTTCGTCAGCCGGATCTACTCGGCGCTGCAGAGCTTCCCGCCCGACTACGGGACCGTCGGCTCGATCGGGATCTTCGTGCTGGTGATCGCCGCGGTCGGGCTCTGGATGTCGCGGCGGATGTCGGCGACTTCGGTGGTGCAGACGATCACCGGCAAGGGCTTCCGCGCCACCGGGCAGGACATCGGCAAGTGGCGCTGGGCCGGCTTCGCGTTCTTCGTCGTGTTCTTCCTCGTCGCGGTGGCGCTGCCGATCCTCATGCTGATCTGGTCGTCGCTGCTGCCGGGCTTCGAGCAGCCGTCGGTGGACGCCCTGCACCGGCTGACGCTCTCCAACTACGCGCAGATCTTCCAGCGCCCGGGGCTGGTGAACTCGGTCAAGAACAGCATCATCACCGCGCTCGCCGCCGGGCTGATCGTCACCGTGCTCGCCGCGCTCGTCGCGTACATCACGGTGAAGACGAGGCTGCGCGGGCGCGGCCTGCTCGATGGGCTGGCGACCGTGCCGATCGCGGTGCCCAGCGTGGTCATGGGCGTCGGCATCCTGTACTGGTACCTGGCCGCGCCGCTGCCGTTCCACCTGTACGGCACGCTGGCGATCCTCATCGTCGCGTTCGTGACGATCACCCTGCCGTACGGGATGCGCTACATCGTCCCGGGCATGGCCCAGATCAAGGACGAGCTGGAGGAGGCGGCGATCGCCAGTGGGGCCGGCTGGTGGCAGTCGTTCCGGCGCATCTTCGTGCCGCTGCTCATGCCGTCGCTGCTGGCGGCGTTCCTCTACGCGATGATCGTCTCGTTCCGCGAGGTGTCCGCGGCGATCTTCCTCTACTCGTCCGGGACCGAGGTCGTCTCGATCCAGATCTTCGACCTGTTCTCGAACGGGTCCTATCCCGTGGTGGCGGCGCTCGGCGTCGTGCTCGTGCTTTTCCTCAGCATCCTCGCCGGCGGCGTGCGGCTGCTCACCCGCCGGTTCGGCATCAGGAACGGGTGAGTCGATGATCAAGCTGACCGGGGTCGTCAAGCGCTATCGCGGGAGGTCCGTCACCGCCAACGCGGTCGACGGCATCGACCTCGACATCCCCGAAGGCAAGCTGGTCACGCTGCTCGGCCCGTCCGGCTGCGGCAAGACCACCACGCTGCGGCTGATCGCCGGGCTGGAACGCGCCGACGCCGGCGTCATCGAGATCGGCGGCCAGGTCGTCTCCGACCCGGCCCGGCGGGTCTACGTCGGCCCGCACCGCCGCCCGATCGGCATCGTGTTCCAGTCGTACGCGATCTGGCCGCACATGACCGTGCTGCAGAACGTGATGTTCCCGCTGGTGGCCAGCCGGCCGCGCACGCCGAAGGACAAGGCGAGGCCGCTTGCCATGGCCGCGCTGGACTCGGTCGGCCTGACCGAGTTCGCCGACCGGCCGGCGCCGGCGCTGTCCGGCGGCCAGCAGCAGCGGGTCGCGCTGGCCAGGGCGCTGGTCCGGCAGCCCAAGGTGCTGCTGCTGGACGAGCCACTGTCCAACTTGGACAAGGGCCTGCGCGGCCGGATGCGGGACGAGATCCGCGAGGTGCAGCAGCGACTGGGGATCACCACCGTGTTCGTCACCCACGACCAGGACGAGGCGCTGGCGATCTCCGACGACGTCGTCGTGATGAACACCGGCAACGTGGTCGAGCGCGGCCTGCCGCAGGCGATCTACACCAGCCCGCAGGACGAGTTCACCGCCCGCTTCCTCGGTCTGTCGAACAACCTGCGCGGGGTCGTCGAGTCGGCCGGCCGTAACGGCGCACTGGTCAACTGCGGCCGGCGGACCCTGCTCTGCCGCGGGCTGGCGAACGCCGAGCCCGGCGACGAGGTGAGCCTGTTCATGCGGCCGGAGAGCTTCCGGCTGTCCCGACGGCAGCACGCCGACGACGCCTGGCCGGGCACCGTGGTGTTCTCGATCTACCACGGCGACTGCTGGGACTACCACGTCCGGGTCGACGAGGACGTGCTCAAGGTGCGGGTCTACCAGGAGAAGATCGGCCTCACCCACGGCGACGCGGTGTTCCTCGAGCCCGACCCGGACAGCACGATCGTGATCTCCGGCAACCGTGCGGCCGCGGGCTCCGACGAGCCGGTGCCTGACCACGCCGAGGTGTGACCCGTCACGTCCACATCCCCGCCCGGACAGGAGAGCTGATGCCGCGACCGCCGCTGACCGCCCCCGGAGTGCCCGCGCCGCTGGACGGGTTCGACTACCCGGCCCCGCGGTTCCCGCGCTACCTGCTGCAGGAGCGCACCGACGACATCGAGGAGCTCATGCCGTTGGCCCGGGCACACGTACGGCGCCGGTACGGCCGCTCCGCGCTCGGCGACGTGCAGCCCGGCGACGAGCTGCTCATCGTCACGTTCCCGCACCAGAACGAGATCGTCTTCGCCGCGCTGCGGCGGGCGCTGCTGGAGCTCGGGGTGGCCAAGGTCGACCGGATCGACGTGACCGACCTCGGCATGCAGACCAAGCAGTACAGCGCGGCCGACGGCTGGCGGGAGATCACCGACCGGCTGCCGCCGATGATCGAGGAGGGCGTCGAGTTCAACGTCGCCGCCGCCGCGCTCAAGCGGTTCCTCGACGACCGGCCCGGCTACACCGGTGTCTACGCGGGCGAGGCCGGCCGCTCGCACTGGAAGCGCGCCGCCGGCAAGCGGATCCGCAACAACTGGGTGTACGCGACGTACGAGGACTTCGTCGGCCGCGCCAACGGGGTGCCGGACGAGATCTGGCGGACCGTCGACCTGATGGTGGTCGATGCGTTCCGGAACGCCGCCGCGGTCCGGATCACCAGTCCGGAAGGGACGGACATCGGCTGGGAGGTGACCGAGGAGCAGGCCGAGCTGTGGCCGCAGGGCGCGTACATCTC
The DNA here is from genome assembly GCA_036558285.1 of Mycobacteriales bacterium. Classification (GTDB taxonomy): domain Bacteria; phylum Actinomycetota; class Actinomycetes; order Mycobacteriales; family CADCTP01; genus CADCTP01. The sequence continues at coordinate 10,958 of DATBFW010000151.1, forward strand.
CGGGCACATCCTCGGCTCGACGATCCAGGGCATCCGGTTCGGCCACCCGGTGGAGACGTTCCTGCGCGAGGCGCAGATCCTGATGCCCACGCTCAACGGCGTGATCGGCGGGACCTCCAACCACACCGGCTACTACCCGCACATCCAGGTCACGGTGGAGAGCGGCATGATCGCCCAGATCGAGGGCGGCGGCCGGTACGGCGAGCTGTGGCGCGAGGTGGTCGAGCGCTACCGGGACACCCAGTACCCGGGTTTCCCGTACCGGGGCTGGGCCTACTTCAACGACTGCTCGATCGGCACGAACCCCAAGAGCTACCGGCAGATCGAGACGCTGTGGAACTACAACGACTCGTGGACCAACCTGCCGGAGCGGGCCCAGGCCGGCGTCATCCACTTCGGCTTCGGCGCCGAGCACTGGGACAAGACGTTCCTCGACTACGCCAAGTCGAACAAGCTGCCGACGATGCACTTCCCGCACGTGCACAACCTGTTCGCCACGTACGAGATCAAGCGGCGGGACACCGGCGCGTGGGTGAAGGTCATCGACAAGGGCCGCATCGTCGCCCTCGACCACCCGCGGGTGGTCCGGCTGGCCAGCAGCCTCGGCGGCACGCACCATCTCGAGTACGACTGGATCCCGGCGCTGCCCGGGATCAACCACCCGGGTGACTACCGGACCGACTACGCACCCGACCCGGTGTCCTGGATCCGGCGCGAGCAGACCGGGGAGTTCGACGTTGCCTGAGACCGCGGCCGAGACCCTGCCCGAGGAGCCGTTCTACCTGCCCACCGGCGACGAGGTCGAGCTGTTCCTGGCCGCGTACGAGCAGCGGATCCCGGTGCTGCTCAAGGGCCCGACCGGATGCGGCAAGACCCGGTTCGTCGAGCACATGGCCTGGCGGATCGCCCGCGAGCGCGAGCAGCCGGTGGACGAGCCGCTCGTCACCGTCACCTGCCACGACGACATGACCTCCGCCGACCTGGTCGGCCGCTACCTGCTCTCCGCCGACGGCACGAGCTGGCTGGACGGTCCGCTGACCCGGGCCGCCCGGACCGGTGCGCTGTGCTACCTGGACGAGATCGTGGAGGCCCGCAAGGACACCACGGTGATCCTGCACGCGCTGACCGACCACCGCCGGATGCTGCCGATCGAGCGGCTCGGGACGACGGTGCCGGCGCACCCGGACTTCCTGCTGGTGGTCTCGTACAACCCCGGCTACCAGGCGACCGCGAAGGACCTCAAACCGTCGACCCGGCAGCGGTTCCTGGCCATCCAGTTCGGCTACCCGACCCCGGAGCTGGAGACGCGGATCGTCGCGCACGAGTCCGGTGTGGACTCCTCGGTGGCAGAGGCGCTGGCGTTCCTGGCCGACCGGCTGCGCAACCTCGACGAGGCCGACATCATCGAGGGACCGAGCACCCGGCTGCTGGTGCACGTCGGCGCGCTGATCCGCAAGGGCGTACCGGCCCCGCGGGCCTGCGAGGTCGCGCTGGTGCAGGCGGTCAGCGACGACCCCGACGTGCAGCAGGCTGTCCGGGCGGTGACCCGGGCCGTGTTCGCATGAGCGAGCGCGAGTGCTCGCAGCGCGAGCGGGGAGCGACGACGGCTGAGCCGGCCGAGGGACGAGCCCGGGTCGTGCGGAGGAGCGGGAGTTGACCGAACGGCCTGCGTTCGAGCCGGCCCAGCAGGCGCTCAGGCTCTACTTCCGGGCGCTGGCCGGGTGCGGCTGCGAGCTGGTCCCGTACGACGACGACGCGGACCTCTGGCAGCACCCGGACACGGCGACCACGGTGCGGCTGCCGGTGAGCGTCGGGTACCCGGACCTGGAGGAGTGGTACCGGGTCGCGGTGACGCACCGGTCGCTGCACCACGCGCTCGGCACGTTCGGGCTCGACCTGTCCGCGCCGGAGCCGCTGTTCGCCCGCCGCCGGCCCGACCTGCCGCCGGCCGACGTCCCGCCGCTGGAGCGGTTCGCCCGGTTGTTCGGCCGGACCGCGCTCGCCGTCGAGGTGTTCGCGGTGCTGGAGGACCTGCGGGTGGACGCGGCCGCGCAGCGGCTGTTCGCCGGTCTCGCCCCGGCGTACGAGCGGGTGCGCCACGCGGCGCTGGCGGACCGGCCGGAGCTGGCCGTGCTGCCGCCGCGGGCCGCGGTGGCCGAGGCGCTGGTCCGGTTCAGCCTCGGCGCCCGGCAGATGCTGGCGCCGGCGGTGCTGCACGGTCCACTGTCGACGGTCGTCGCGGTGGCCGCCCGGCTCGCCGACCCGGCGGCGACGGTGGAGTCGAGCGCGGAGGCGGCGATCCGGGTCTACGCGGTGCTGGCCGGGCTGCCGAACGTCGGCGTGATCCGGACCGCGCGCCCGGTCGCGTTCGACTCGCTGGCCGCCGACCCCGAGCTCGACCCGGACGACCCGCGGCTGGTGGCGGCGACCGAGGAGGTGCGGCTGGAGGGCGACGAGGCGCTGGACGTCCGGCTGGCGCCGGTGCGCTACCGGGACGTTCCCGGGCCGCGGTACGCCGGCCAGGCGGCGTCCGGGATGCCACCGCAGGAGGCGATCCTGCGGATGACCGTCGACACCGAACAGTCCCAGGACGCCGACACCGACGGGTTCACCGAGAGATCGCTGCAGGCCGAGCGGGGCGGGGTCGACGTGACCGCGACCGAGCGGCCGCCCGAGCCGCTCCCCCACGACCACGGCCCCGACCTCGACGACCACCACGAGCACGCGCACGGCCACCTGCACGCGCGCGGCCGGGACGAGTTCGTCTACCCCGAGTGGGACCACCGCGCCGGCCGCTACCTCGCCGACTGGTGCCTGGTCCGGCTCCGCGGCCCGAAGCCGGTCCGGTCCGACCGCCGGCACCGGCGTGCGCTGAGCCGGCACGGCCACCTGCTGCCGGGGCTGGTCTCCCAGCTGGAGCGGGTCCGCCCGGCCGGCCGCATGCTGGTGCCCCGCCAGCCGTACGGGGACGACCTCGACCTGGACGCCTGCGTGGACGCGATCGTCGACCTGCGCACCGGGCTGCCGCCCTCGCCGCACGTCTACGCGGCGCTGCGGGAGGAGCGTCGGGACGTCGCGGTCGCGCTGGCGATCGACCTCAGCTCGTCCACCGCCGAGCGGCTGCCGCCGGACCCGCGCCGGCCCACCCGGGTCGAGCGGATCCTCGACCTGCAGCGGGACGCGGTCAGCCTGCTGGTCGAGGCGCTGGAGCGGGTCGGCGACGACTACGGCATCTACGGGTTCTCCGGCGGCGGCCGGGACGACGTGCGGCTGTCGGTGGTCAAGGACCTGGACGAGCGGCGGACGCCGGCCATGCTGCACCGGCTGGAGGGGCTGACGCCCGACCACACCACCCGGATGGGCCCGGCGATCCGGCACCTCACCGCCCGGCTGGCAATCAGCGAGGCCGCGACCAAGGTGTTGCTCGTGGTCTCCGACGGCCGCCCGTACGACCTCGACTACGGCCAGCAGTACGGCGACGCGGCCGTGCTCGACTACGCGGTCGCCGACACCGCGCGGGCGCTGGCCGAGGCCAGGGACCGCGGCGTGCGGCCGTACCTGGTGACCGTCGACCCGGCCGGCGGCGACTACCTATCCGAGATGTGCGACCCGCGCGAATACCACGTCATCGCCGACGCGCACGACCTGCCGGCCGCGCTCGGCCAGCTGTACGTGGTGGCCCGGGCGGAAGGGATGACCCGGGCCACCACTGGCTCAGTTGCTCGCCGCGCCGGCGAGGGCTGACTCGTACTCCGGGGCGTTCTCGAAGTAGTGGACGTTGTCGTAGCCGAGGGTCGTGAAGACCCGGTTCTGCGCGGACAGCAGGTGCAGCGGGGAGCCGTCGGCGGCGAAGTGCTGGGCGATCGTGTTCTGCGGCACGTACAGCGTGTCGCCGGTGCGGATCTCGTGCCGGGTCGGCTCCTTGGCGATGCGCGCGTAGTACTTCTCCGCGATCTCCGCCTGCACCTCCCAGTGCAGCGAGTAGCCCTCGCCGTCGAGGACGTAGAGGATCTCGTCGGCCATCTTCCAGTGCTTGCCGGACCGGCTGCCGGCGGGCACCGTCAGCTCGAAGACGTCGACGCCGAACTGCCGGTTCTGGGTCATCTCGACGGAGTTCATCACCCGCGTCCGGCCCATCGGCGTGGTCTGCCAGACCGAGTCCTCGGCGGTGACGACCTTCTTGCGGTCCAGCACGCCCGGGGTCCAGATCAGGCCCCACTCGGAGCGGTCCTCGAACTCGTCCGGCCGCTCGATCGGGCCGCTGCGGCCCTGCTGGATCAGGCCCAGGAACATCCACGTGCACTTGGCCTTCATGACCAGCGCGACGGCCTTCTCGTCGTACGGGTTGAAGTGCCGGTGCACCGAGTCGGTGTGCACGAAGACCAGGTCGCCCTGCTTCCAGTCGTAGCGCTGGTCGTCGTGGATCTCGTAGCCGCGGCCCTCCAGGATGTAGAACGCCGCCTCGTTCTGGTGGCCGTGACCGTTGTTGGAGCTGTTCGGCGGCAGCTCCACGAAGTGCACCTGGATGGTCTGGGTGAGGAACGGGTCGTCGCCAGGACCGACCCGCCACCAGGTGCGGGACTTCGCCGAGTCGCCGGAGTGGGCGGCGTTGTCCCCGGTGTCGACCACGACGTCGTTGTCCCGGACCCGCGGGGCCGCGAGCTGCCGGTCGCGGAACTCGCCCAGCCCGTACGTCTCGGAGGTCATCCCGCGGACGAACACCCGTCCCTTCTTCGCCATGCTGGCTCGCTTCCCCGGCGCCTGGCGCCGTCGCTCTGTCCGGTTCGGAGGTATGCCGCTACGCTGCCATCTTAGGGCTAACGGACAGACCAATCCAGATGGCGAGGTCAGCAATGGGTGTGCTCCGGCTCAGCATCGCCACCACCGACTACGACCACTTCCGGGACTTCCGGCTGGGCACCGTGCGGGCCGAGGGGATCGAGCACGTCTGGTCGGTGCTGGGTCACCACGAGGTGTTCGCCCGCTTCACCGCGCACCGGGAGTGGGACGTCGCCGAGCTGTCGATCGCCAAGTTCGCCACCCAGGTGACCCGGGACGACCCGGACATCGTCGGCCTGCCGGTCGTCTGCTCCCGGGTCTTCCGGTTCGGCGCGTTCTACGTGAACCGGCGCAGCGGCATCGAGACCGCGGAGGACCTGCGCGGCAAGCGCATCGGCTCGCCGGAGTGGGCCCACTCGGCCGCCGTCTACATGCGCGGCTGGCTGCACAACGAGGTCGGCGTGAAGCTCGACCAGGTCGAGTGGTACCAGGCCGGGGCCAACACGCCCGGCCGGGAGGAGAAGGTCGAGCTGTCGCTGCCGGACGGGGTGCGGCTGACCCGGGTGAGCGACCGTTCGCTGTCCGACCTGCTGGCCGCCGGCGACATCGACTGCGCGCTGATCGCCCGGCCGCCGACCTGCTTCCTGCAGGGCCACCCGGACGTCGTGCGGCTCTACCCCGACTTCGAGACCCGCGAGCTGGCGTACTACCAGCAGACCGGGATCTGGCCGATCATGCACATCATCGCGATGCAGCGGCGCATCCTGGACGAGAACCCGTGGGTCGCCCGCAACCTCTACAACGCGTTCCTGGACTCGAAGAACCGCAGCGTGGAGCGGCTGCTCGACCCGGCGGTGTCCCGCTACCCGCTGCCCTGGCTGCCCGCGTACGGCCGCCGGATGGCCGAGCTGTTCGGCGGCGACCCCTTCCCGTACGGGATCGAACCCAACCGGGCCACGGTCGAGCAGTTGCTCAGCTACGCCCACCAGCAGGGGATCGCGCACCGGCTGGCCACGCCGGACGAGGTCTTCCCCACCGGGATCATGACCAAGGTGGTCGTCTGACCGGCCGGTCCACTGTGGATCAGCTCAGGCTCTGCACCAGCCGGTCGAGCTCGCGCATCAGCCGCTCGGTCCGCTGCGTGCCGTAGGCCGCCTCGATCCGCCGGTGGTGCTCGATCGCCTGCTCGTCCAGCCGGCGGACCAGGTCCCGGCCGCGCTCGGCCAGGTACACCGCGACCCGGCGCCGGTCGGCCTCGTCCTGCCGCCGGTAGACCAGCGCGCTCTCGATGAGCCGGTCGACCGCCTTCGTCAGCGTGGGGTGCGGCATGAGCACAGCCGCGGCCAGGTCGCCCATCGAGTGCCCGTAGCCGTCGGACAGCGCGCGCAGGATCCGCCACTGCTCGACGGTGACGCCCTCAGCCGAGAGCGACTCGGCGAGCCCACGGTTCACCGCCTGCTCCGCCTCCACCAACAGGTACGCCAAGTGTGATCGCAGCGTGGTCTCCGGCACCGACGTTCGCCTCCCCCGATCGGCACTGGTCAGCGATAGGTTACGACCGCATCTCCAGGGTCGCTAATCGCCCGGTCCGGCCCCATACTCGGCCACATGGCGGGCATCGTCCGGGTTGCCCTCGTGGTGCCGCTGTCCGGCACGCTCGGCCTCATCGGTCCGGGCGCGGTCAACTGTGCGGCGCTCGCGGCCAAGGAGATCAACGACGCCGGCGGGATCCTCGACCGGGCGGTCGAGCTGCGGCTGGTCGACGGCGGGCGGCCCGCGCTCGAGGTGGCCCTGGACGTGCGCAGCCTGGTCCGCCGGGGCGAGGCGCAGGCGGTGGTCGGCGTGCACTCCTCGGACGTGCGGGTGGCGCTGGTGTCCGCACTGCGCGCGGAGGTGCCCTACGTCTACACCCCGCCGTACGAGGGCGGAGAGCGGGCGCCGGGCGTCTACCTCGCCGGCGAGACCCCGGACCGGCAGGTCCGGCCGGTGCTGCGGTGGCTGGCCGAGCGCAACCGCGGCTCACGCTGGTTCCTGCTCGGCAACGACTACGTCTGGCCGCGACGGGTGAGCGCGGCGGCCCGCGACTACCTGCGCGCGCTCGGTGCCGGCGTGGTCGCCGAGCGGTACGTGCCGTGGGGCCGGCTCGACGTCGAGCCGCTGCTGTCCGCGATCGCGACCACCAGGGCCGACGCCATGCTGCTCACGCTCATCGGCACCGACCTGGTCGAGTTCAACCGCGCCTTCGCTGGCAGCGCGCTGGCCCAGCGGGTGCTGCGGCTGTGCCCGGCGCTGGAGGAGAACGGGCTGCTCGGCGTCGGCGGCGACGCGACCGGCGAGCTCTACTCGACGATGGGCTACTTCGCCTCCATCGCCACCGACGCCGGCCTGGACTTCGTCGGCCGGTACGCCGCCCGGTTCGGCCCGCTGGCGCCGGTGCCGGGCGGCCACGGTGAGGGCTGCTACGACGGGATGTGGCTGCTGGCCGCGCTCGCCTCCCGGGCCGGCTCGCTGGCGACGCCGGTGCTGGACTCCGTCGCGGACGGCACGGTCGTCGAGGGCGGCCGCGGTCTGGCCGTGATGCGCGGCCGGCACCTGCAGGCGCCGGTCTACCTGGCCCGGGCCGAAGCGCTCGACCTCGATGTGGTCGCGGGCTTCTAACGCTTCCGACCGCAACCTTTTCTGATTCAAGGATTGGCGATACCGTTCGCGTACGACGGTCCCCCGAGCCGTCCACATCGGAGAGACCGCCGCCGGCCGCGGAGTATCTCGCCCACGGTAGGGAGTGGCTGATGCGACAGACAGTCTCCGGCGGTGCGGCGCGGGCCGCCGCCGCCGTGTCCATTGCGGCCCTGGTGCTGGCCGCCTGCAGCTCGATCGACACGCCGTCGGGAGGCGGCGGGCAGCCGTCCGCCGCCGACAACCGGGCCGCGAAGAACGGCGGCACGCTCGTGGTCGCCCTCTCCGACGAGCCCGATCCGCTCGACCCGACCACCGCGCGCACCCTGGTCGGCCGCTCGGTGTTCATGTCCATCTGCGAGAAGCTCTACGACATCAACCCGAAGCTCGAGATCGTCCCGCAGCTGGCCGCCGAGATGCCGCAGACCTCGTCCGACGGCAAGACCGTCACGATCAAGCTGCGCACCGGGGTCAAGTTCGCCGACGGGACGACGATGGACGCCGCCGCGGTGAAGACCAGCCTCGACCGCGACCTGACGCTGCCGACCTCGGCCCGCAAGAGCGACCTGGCCAGCGTCGACAGCGTCTCGGTCACCGATCCGTCCACAGTGGTCCTCCACCTCAAGTCACCGTTCGCGCCGCTGGTCGCGCAGCTCGCCGACCGTGCCGGCATGGTGATGTCCCCGGCCGCGCTCAAGACCGAGGGCACGAACTTCGGCGCGCACCCGGTCTGCGTCGGGCCGTTCAAGTTCCAGAGCCGGGTCGCGCAGGACCACATCGACGTGGTCAAGGACACCAACTACTACGACGCCAGCCACGTCTACCTGGACAAGGTGTCATACAAGATCATCGCCGACTCGACCACACGGTTCAACAACCTGCGCTCCGGCGACGTCCAGGTGCTCGACGCGGTCTCGGCGACCGACGTGGACGCCCTGCAGGCGGACTCCAACCTGCAACTGCTGACCTCGGAGTCGCTCGGCTACCAGGGCATCACGATC
>DATBFW010000152.1:0-7243 GCA_036558285.1 Mycobacteriales bacterium
CGGACACCTGCGACTGGTCCTGGCAGGAGCAGCAACCGGTCGGCGTGACGCGCACCTACGACGGCATCCCCGTCTACGAGGGCGCGTACCGCTACCGCGGCTTCCAGGTCGTGCCGAGCTGGGGCGGGGACATGTTCGAGGCGCTCATGCCCGACCTGTTCGTGCCCGAGTCGGCCTGGGGTCCGCACAGCTGGCGGGTCAACCACCCGCTGACCGTGCGCGCGCAGATCGAGCACGGGCTGGCCGAAGCCGGCTACGGCTACTGGGGCTTCTCGCCGGCCAGCAACCCCGCCGGCGGCTACTCGACGTGGGGCGTCGAGGCGATCGGGATGAACCCGGAGGGTTACTACTCGGACGAGGAGTCGACCAACCTCGACCTCGGCTTCGGCGACTGCCGCGCCGCCACCAACCCCGACCCGACGTATGGGGACGGCGTAGTCACGCCGCACGCGGTGTTCCTCGCCCTGCCGTACGCGAAGGACGCCGCGCTGGCCAACCTGGCCAAGCTGCGGGCCGACTTCCCGGTGTACGGCGACGGCGGCTTCTACGACGCGGTCGCGGTGCGGTCCGGGCGGGTCGCGGCGACATACCTGTCGCTGGACCAGTCGATGGTGCTGGCCCAGCTCGGCAACGTGCTGACCGGCGACCTGCACCGGGCGTTCGGCTCGTACGGGCAGAACGAGCGGCGGCTGCGGCCCGTGATCGGCCAGGAGGTCTTCTCGGCGCACGCCTGAGGGCACACCTGAGCTCGACGGCCGAAACCCGCGCGTCCGATCCGGAACATCTGCGTCGGCGCGCCGGGTTCCGGCCGTCGTGGACGTGACCGCAACGCGCAGCCCGGCCGCCGCCCGCGGGCTCCGGCTGGCGCCGTCCGCCGCGTTCGTCCTCATGGGCGTGACTCTCGGGCTGGTGCTGTTCGCCGCGAGCACGCCGTCCCCGCTCTACCCGGTGTACGAGCACCGCTTCGGGTTCTCCCCGGTCACCCTCACCGCGATCTTCGCGGTGTACGCGTTCGCGCTGATCGCCGCGCTGCTGAGCACCGGCGCGCTGTCGGACCGGGTCGGCCGCCGGCCGGTGCTGCTGGTCTCGCTGCTGCTGCTGGCCACGGCGATGGCGGTGTTCGCCCTGGCCGGCGGGGTGGGCTGGCTGTTCGTCGCCCGGATCCTGCAGGGTCTCGGCACCGGCGTCGCCACCGGCACGCTGTCCGCGGCGCTGCTCGACCTGCAGCCGCGGCCGGGCATGGGACCGACGGTGAGCGCGGTCGCCCCGTCGCTCGGGCTCGCCGTCGGGGCGCTCGGGGCAGGCGCCCTCGTGCAGCACGGACCGGCACCGCGACAGCTGGTGTTCTGGCTGCTGGTCGGTGCGTTCCTGCTCGCGGCGACCGCGCTGGCAGTGGTCCCGGAGACCGTGCCCTACTCGCCCGGCTGGCTGCGGGCGGTGCGGCCGCGGATCGGGGTGCCAGCCGCCGCCCGGGCCACGTTCCTCGCGGTGACCCCGATCGTGGTCGCCGGCTGGGCGCTGACCGGCTTCTACCTCTCCCTCGGCCCGTCGCTGACCGCGAGCCTCACCGGCGGCGACGACCGGCTGGTGGCCGGGCTGCCGCTGGTGGCGATCTTCGGCGCCGGCGCGATCGGGTCGCTGGTCACCCCGCACTGGTCCGCGGCAAGGGCCGTGCTCGTCGGCGCGCCGCTGTTCGTCCTCGGCACCGTGCTGACGATCGCCGCGGTCGAGGTCGAGCAGTTCTGGCTCTACCTGCTCGGCAGCGCGATCGCCGGGCTCGGCTTCGGCCCGTCGTTCGCCGGCTCGCTGCGGGCGCTGGCCCCGCTGGTCGGGCTGACCGAGCGCGGCGAGCTGCTCACCGCCGTCTACGTCACCTCCTACCTGGGCTTCAGCGTGCCGGCTCTGGCAGCGGGCGTGCTCACCACCCACATCGGCCTGCGTGCGACCGCCAACGGCTACGCCGCGGTGATCGTCGCCCTGGCACTCATCGCCACCGTCGCGTACGCGGTCCGGGCCCGGGCGGAAGACTGACCGGCATGGAGCCGTACCGGATCGACGTACCTGACGCCGTGCTGGACGACCTGCGCGCCCGGCTCGCGATCACCCGCTGGCCGGTCGCCGCCGCGGGCGCGGGCTGGGACCGCGGCACCGACCCTGACTTTCTGCGCGAGCTGCTCAACCACTGGCGGACGCGCTACGACTGGCGGCGGCACGAGGCCGAGCTCAACGAACTGCCGCACTTCAAGGCGGACGGCCTGCATTTCGTACACCAGCAGACCGGCAGCGGGATTCCGCTCCTGCTGCTGCACGGCTGGCCGGACTCGTTCCTGCGCTTCGTCACGGTGCTGCCGCTGCTGGCGGACCACCCGGTCGTGGTCCCGTCCCTGCCCGGCTACGGCTTCTCCGACCCGCCGCCGATCGGTCGAGCCAGCCGGCAGGCCATGGCCGAGCGGGTCGACGGACTGATGGCCGCGCTCGGCCACGACCGGTACGTGGTGTCCGGCGGCGACATCGGTGGCGGGGTAGCCGAGCACCTGGCGCTGACCCACCCGGACCGGGTTGCCGGCCTGCACCTCACCAACGTGGCGCTGTGGCGGGCGGCCGCGATCGACCCGGCCGACCTGTCGGCGGACGAGCGGGACTTCCTCGCCGCCGTGCAGGACTGGCAGCGCCGCGAGGGCGGCTACCTGCAGCTGCAGGCGACCAAGCCGATGACCGCCGCGTACGGGTTGGCCGACTCGCCGGCCGGCCTGGCCGGCTGGCTGACCGAGAAGTTCCGCTCCTGGACCGACGACTTCGCCGCCAGCTTCCCGCCGGACGAGCTGCTCACCCACCTCACGCTCTACTGGGTGACGAACACGATCGGCTCGTCCTTCGGCCCGTACGTGGAGCGGCCGCCCGGCGACCCGGGCCGGGTGACCGTGCCCACGGCGATCTCGGTGTTTCCGAAGGAGCCGGTCCGGGCGCCGCGGGAGCTCGTCGAGCGGTTTTTCGCGGTCACCCGGTGGACCGAGCACGACCGAGGCGGGCACTTCGCCGCGCTGGAGGTCCCCGACCTGTTCGCCGGGGACCTCCTCGCGTTCCTACCGGGTGTGGTGGACGGGAGCTAGCGCGTACACCGGCGTCGGGATGCCCTCGGCCCTGGCCTTGAGCTGGAGGCCGAGGTAGAGCGAGTAGTGCCGGGACTGGTGCAGGTTGCCGCCGTGGAACCAGAGCGCCGGTAGCTGGGTGGGCTTCCACATGTTGCGCTCCTCGCCCTCCCACGGGCCGGGGTCCTTGGGCGTGTCCGAGCCGAGGCCCCACACCTTTCCGACCCGGTCCGCCGCCTCGGGGGAGATCAGGTCGGCCACCCAGCCGTTCATCGAGTTGTAGCCGGTCGCGAAGACGACGAGGTCGGCCGGCAGCTCGGTTCCGTCGGCGAGCACGACCGCGTCCTCGGTGAGGTGGTCGACCTGGCCCTTGGCCAGCTTCACCTCGCCGTCGGCGACCAGGTCGGCCGCTCCCACGTCGATGTAGTAGCCGGAGCCGCGGCGCAGGTATTTCATGAACAGCCCGGACCCGTCCGGTCCCCAGTCATGGTCGAACCCGGACTTCTCCAGCCGCTCGTAGAACGCCGCGTCCCGCTCGCGCATCTGGTCGTACAGCGGGATCTGCAGCTCGTGCAGGATCCGGTACGGGATCGAGGCGAAGGTCATGTCCGCCTTCTCGGTGGTCATCCCGGCGGCGACCGCCTCCTCGGAGTAGAGCGCGCCGAGCCCGATGTCCATCAGCGTGTCGGAACGGACGATGTGCGTCGACGAGCGCTGCACCATGGTCACGTCCGCGCCGACCTCCCAGAGCGCGCCGCAGATGTCGAAGGCCGAGTTGTTCGAGCCGACCACCACGCACCGCTTGCCCTTGTACGCGTCCGGGCCGGGGTGCTGCGAGGAGTGGTGCAGGTCGCCGCGGAAGACGTCCGCCCCGGGCAGGTCGGGCACGTTCGGCTTGCCGGACATCCCCGTCGCGAGCACCAGCTGCTTCGGCCGCAGCACGTGCGCCTGGCCGTCCCGCTCGACCGTGACCCGCCACTCGCCGAGTGCCTCGTCGTACGTGGCCTGCTTGGCCTCGGTGTTGGTCCAGTAGTTGAGCTCCATCACCCGCGCGTACGACTCCAGCCAGTCGGCGACCTTGTCCTTGGGTGAGAAGACCGGCCAGTTCTCCGGGAACTTGATGTAGGGCAGGTGGTCGTACCAGACCGGGTCGTGCAGGCAGAGGGTGCGGTAGCGGCCACGCCACTGGTCGCCGGGCCGGCCGTGCTTGTCCACGATGATCGTCGGCACGCCGAGCTGGCGCAGCCGGGCGCCGAGCGCGATGCCAGCCTGCCCGCCGCCGACGACGAGCACCTCGGGCTGGACGGTGTAGCCGAGCTCGGCCGCCTCCTGCTCGCGCCGCTCCAGCCAGGTGTTGCGGTCCCGGTTGACGCCGTGCTCGGCGCCCATCGGGCGACGCCCGCGGGCCGGTTCCTCGTGACCCTTGAGCTCGTACAGGGCGGTGAGCAGCGTCCAGGCTCGCCATCCAGCGCCGTCGTCGCGCAGCCGGAGCAGGCCGTTGCCGCGGCCGACCGCGGTCTCGAACTCGATCCAGGCCGTGATGATCCCGTCGGCCTCGGTCGGCTCCTCGCTGGTGCGCCAGCCGGTCGGTCGGGTGGTGTCCAGCGTGCCCTCGAGCAGGCTGCGCACGCCGGCCGGTCCCTCGACCGTGACGATGTTCCAGCTGAACGCGACCAGGTCGCGCCAGAAGCTCTGCTCGGCGAACATCCCGGACGCCCGGTCGATGTCGCCCTGCTCCAGAGCCTGTCCGAACTCGGTGAGCCACTCGTCGGCGGGGCTTGCGGTCCGGGTGGGCACCCGCTCCTCGGTCTGCGTCATGCGCTCCTCCTCGCGGCCGGCGTCACCGACAGGCAAACACCGTCACCGCCCCGAACGGAAGGGCCTCAGCCCTCGACCGCCCGGCTGGCCTCGAAGCGCTGGCGGATCCACGGCCGTCCGCCCGGCGGTGTCTCCTCGGCCCGCCAGCGGAACGACCGGTCGGTCAGCTCGGAGAAGATCCACCGCAGCCGGACGCCGTCCCGCTCGCCGGTCAGCACGATGTGGTCGCGACTGCCCGGCTCGGCCGGCGTCGCGGTGAACGGGATCACCCAGCCGCGGTGGGGCCCCTGCCAGGTCGAGCGCCAGCGGTCGGCGCCGGGGTCCGGGAAGCGGACCGTGACGCCCCACTCGCCGTCCTCGGCGCCGGCGGCGCGGGCGGCGCGGCTCGGGCTGACGAACACGTCCGCGACCGCCCGCCCGTCCAGTGCCCAGCCGAACTCCCACTCGCCGTCGGTCGTCGTGCTCGATCCGTCCGGCTCGACGTTGGTGACCACCAGCGACCAGCGGCCGATGAACGGCGCGAACAGGCCGAGGCGGTCGGCCAGCTCCGGACGCGGCCCGTCCGCGGAGAACAGCTCCATCATGACAGCATGCTGTCAATTCGGCAGCGTGTTGTCAACTACGATCCCCGTCGTGGATGCACACCTGGCGTACCGGCTGCTGCTCGCCGACGTCTACGAGCTGGCCGGGCTGAGCCGGCGGATCAGCGACCGGGAGGCGGCCGCGCAGGGGACGACCACCGCCCGCTGGCACGTGCTCAGCGCGGTGTCGGAGGAGCCGGCGACGGTGCCGGCGATCGCCCGGCGGCTCGGGCTGGTCCGGCAGGCCGTGCAGCGGGTCGCGAACGACCTCGTCGCCGCCGGCGAGCTGGAGCGGCGGCCCAACCCCGGGCACGCCCGGTCGGCGCTGCTCGGGATCACCCCGGCCGGTCGCGCCCGGCTGGAGGCGCTGTGGTCGGAAAGCAGGCAGTCACGGATCGCGCTGCTGGCCGCGGCCGGCGTCACGCCGGCCGACCTGGCCGCGACCCGGGCGACGCTGGACCGGATCCTGGCCGCCCTGCGCTGACACGCCGAGGCCCCGGCCTGCACAGCGGCAGGCCGGGGCCTCGGGTGGGTCGGACCGGCTAGGCGGCGACCGGCGCCGTCACCGAGTCGTACGCGGGCTGCAGCGCGAGCGCGAGCACGTCGGCCACGTCGGACAGCGGGTGCACGGTCAGCTCGGCCAGCACCTCCGCCGGCACGTCCTCCAGGTCGGGCTCGTTGCGCTGCGGGATGATCACTTCGGTCAGCCCGGCCCGGTGGGCGGCGAGCAGCTTCTGCTTCACCCCGCCGATCGGCAGCACCCGGCCGGTCAGCGAGACCTCGCCGGTCATACCGACCTCGGACCGCACCGGCCGCCCGGTCAGCAGCGACGCGATCGCAGTCGTCATCGTCACACCCGCCGACGGACCGTCCTTCGGCACCGCACCGGCCGGCACGTGCACGTGGATGCGGTTGTCGTCGAGCGCGTCGACCGGCACGCCGAGCCGCGAGCCGTTCGCCTTCAGGTACGACAGCGCGATCTGCGCCGACTCCTTCATGACGTCGCCGAGCTGCCCGGTCAGCACCAGACCCTCACCCTTGGCCTTGTTCGCCTCGATGAACAGCACGTCACCACCGGCGCCGGTGACCGCGAGCCCGGTCGCCACCCCCGGCACGGCCGTACGCTCGGCCGACTCCGGGGTGAACCGCGGCCGACCGAGGTATTCGTGCAGGTCGGCGGCCGTGATCGTGATCGGGGCCTTGCCCGGGTCAGTCGCCAGCGCCGTGGCCACCTTCCGCAGCGCCCGCGCGAGCGCGCGCTCCAGCTGGCGAACCCCGGCCTCGTGCGTGTACTCGCCGGCGATCAGGTGCAAGCCGTCGTCCGCGACGGTCACCTCGTCGGTGGTCAGCCCGGCCCGGTCGAGCAGCCGCGGCAGCAGGTGGTCACGGGCGATCGCGACCTTCTCCGCCTCGGTGTAGCCGTCGAGCGTGACCAGCTCCATCCGGTCCAGCAGCGGCTCCGGGATGGTCTCCCGGACGTTCGCCGTGGCCAGGAACAGCACGTCGGACAGGTCGAGCTCGACCTCGAGGTAGTGGTCGCGGAACGTATGGTTCTGCGCCGGGTCGAGCACCTCGAGCAACGCCGCGGACGGGTCGCCGCGGTAGTCCGAGCCCACCTTGTCGATCTCGTCGAGCAGGATCACCGGGTTCATCGAGCCGGCCTCGCGGATGGCCCGGACCAGCCGGCCCGGCAGCGCGCCGACGTACGTACGCCGGTGGCCGCGGATCTCGGCCTCGTCCCGGACGCCGCCGAGC
>DATBFW010000153.1:0-14394 GCA_036558285.1 Mycobacteriales bacterium
CGTCTCGAAGCTGATCGAGCCCCGCCACATCGTGCCGATCCAGTTGAAGAACTTGATCCCGGTCGGCACCGCGATGAGGTAGGTCAGGAACGAGAAGAACGGCAGCAGCACCGCGCCGGTGGCGAACATGTGGTGCGCCCACACCGTCGCGGACAGCGCGCCGATCGCGATCGTGGCGCCGACCAGCCCCTTGTAGCCGAAGATCGGTTTCCGGCTGAACACCGGGATGATCTCGGTGATGATGCCGAAGAACGGCAGCGCGACGATGTAGACCTCGGGATGCCCGAAGAACCAGAACAGGTGCTGCCAGAGGATGGCGCCGCCGTTGCTCGGCTCGAAGATCTGCGCGCCGAGCTTGCGGTCGGCCAGCACGCCGAAGATCGCCGCGGTCAGGATCGGGAACGCCAGCAGCACCAGCACGCTGGTGACCAGGATGTTCCAGGTGAAGATCGGCATCCGGAACATCGTCATGCCCGGCGCCCGCAGGGTGATCACCGTGGTGATCATGTTGACGCCGCCGAGGATCGTGCCGAGGCCGGAGACCGCCAGCCCGACGAACCAGAGGTCGGCGCCCACGCCCGGCGAGTTGATCGCGTCGGTGAGCGGCGAGTAGGCGTACCAGCCGAAGTCGGCGGCGCCGCCCGGCGTGGCGAAGCCGGCCGTCGCGGTGAGCGCACCGAAGAGGTAGAGCCAGTACGAGAAGGCGTTCAGCCGCGGGAAGCTCACGTCCGGGGCGCCGATCTGCAGCGGCAGCACCAGGTTGGCGAACGCGAAGACCATCGGCGTCGCGAAGAACAGCAGCATGATCGTGCCGTGCATGGTGAACAGCTGGTTGTACTGCTCCAGGCTGAGGAACTGCAGCCCGGGCCGGGCCAGCTCACCGCGCATCAGCAGCGCCATGATCCCGCCGGCGAGGAAGAACAAGAAGGCGGTGACCAGGTACATCTTGCCGATCATCTTGTGATCGGTGGTGTGCAGCAGCGAGAGGAACAGCGACCCACGCGTCGTCGTCCGCACCGGAGCGGGGCGGCTGACGATCGGCGAAGGGGCGGTGACGGTCACTGCTGGCCTCCTGCGGGTCCACACCGCCGGACCAGGTGGTCGCGGCAACGAGCATTCGCAGAATAGTCCCCGGCTTCCCGGCCGCGCCCGGGGACCCCGCCGTCCGGTCCGTGCCCGCGTGCCGGGCGGAACGCGCCACCGGTGCGTCAATCAGAGCGGGCGCCGGTTGGCGTGATTGGACCCCGACCGTCCGGGGTACCCCAACCGCTGACCGGATGTGACGGTGTGGGGCCGTCACGACACAGTGGAGGAACCCGTGCTCTGGTTCATCATCTCGCTCATCATCATCGGCGCGATCGCCGGCTTCATCGCCCGCGCGCTGGTGCCGGGCAAGGACCCGATGGGCATCGGCGCGACGATCCTGCTCGGCATAGTCGGCTCGTTCATCGGCGGTTTCCTGGGCTGGGCCCTGTTCGGCAAGGACATGAACGAGGGCGCTCTGCAGCCGTCGGGGATCATCGGTTCGATCATCGGCGCGATCATCGCGCTGCTGATCTACCGGGCCGCGACGCGGCGCGGTGTGGGTGGACGGACCCGCACTCGCCTCTGATCAACTGTCACGCAGCGTAACGGAAGGCCCGGCTCCGGCCGGGCCTTCCCGCTGTGCGCACCCCACTGCGGAGCGCGCCACCAGCCGCCGCCGGACCGGCGGTGGCGTCAGGTGGGGAGGCGGGTGCCGGCGTGGATGGCCCGGACGGTGTCGATGGTGTCAGCCTCGGCCGCGGTCTTGTCCTCGCGGTAGCGCAGCACCCGGGCGAACCGCAGCGCGACCCCGCCGGGATAGCGCGGGCTGGTCTGCACCCCGTCGAAGGCGACCTCGACCACGAGCTCGGGCCGCACGTGCACCACCCAGCCCGAGTCGTCGACCGCCAGTGCCCCCAGCCGCTCGGTCTGCCAGCGCAGCATCTCGTCGGTGAGGCCCTTGAACGTCTTCCCGAGCATCACGAACCCACCGGCCGGGTCCCGCGCCCCCAGGTGCAGGTTCGACAGCCAGCCGGTCCGCCGGCCGTGCCCGCGCTCGACCGCGAGCACCACGAGGTCGAGCGTGTGCCTCGGCTTCACCTTGAGCCAACCCGCCCCGCGCCGTCCGGCCTCGTACGGGGTGGACAGCGACTTGACCACGACGCCCTCGTGCCCGCGGTCGAGCGCCGCCGCGAACGCCGCGGACGCCTCGGCGGCCGTCCCGGCCAGGACCCGCGGCACCCGCACCGACTCCGGCACCACCTTCGCCATCGCCGCCGCCCGCTCGGAGCCGGGCGCGTCGAGCAGGTCGGCGCCGTCGAGATGGAGCAGGTCGAACAACACCGGCGACAGCGGCGTGGCCGCGCGCAGCGCCGCCGGGTCGCCACGGCTGCCGACCCGGGACGCGGTGACCTGGAACGGCTGCGGCCGGCCGTCCGGCTTCAGCGCGATCGCCTCCCCGTCGAGCACCACCGCGGTCACCGGCAGTGCGAGCGCGGCCTCGACCACCTCGGGCACCCGGGCGGTGATGTCGTCGAGCGACCGCGTGTAGACCGCGACGTCGGTCCCGCTGCGGTGCACCTGGATCCGCGCCCCGTCGAGCTTCCACTCGACCGCGGCCGGGTTGTCGGCGGAGGAGCCGAGCTTGGCCAGCGCCGCGTCCACGCTGTCGGCGGTCTGCGCCAGCATCGGCAGCACCGGCCGGCCGACCTCCAGCCGGAACTCGGCCAGCGCCGCTGCTCCGCCGGCCAGCGCGGCGGACGCCACCACGCCGAGGTCGCCGCGCAGCATCACCGCCCGCCGCACGTCCTTGGCCGGCACGCCGGCCGCCCTGGCGACCGCGTCGACCATGACGCCCTCCAGCGCACCCTGACGCAGCTCGCCGATCAGCAGCTGGCGCAGGAACCGCTGCTCCGGGGCGGTGGCGCGGGCGAACAGCTCGGCCAGCAGGGCCCGGCGGGCCGCCTGCGACCCGCCCCCGGACTGGCGGCCGACCTCGTCGAACGTCGCGTCGACGGCGCCCACCCGCAGGGTCGGCGACTCCGCCGGCGGCGGCACCTCGCGCAGCGTGGCCCAGCCGACGCCGATCTGCCGCTGCCGCAGCTCGCCGGACAGGAACGCCACCGCCGCGGCGGCCTCGTCCGGGTCGGTCCGGCCGAGCACGTCGGCGAGCAGCCCGACCTTGCCCAGCCGCGCGGACGTGCCGGCCACCGCCGCCGACGTGTCGGCCAGGTCCCGCAGCAGCACGGTCATGCCGGCAAGCTAGCCGAGGCCTCCGACGATCCGGTGGCTGCGGGAAATCTGCCGGATTTGCGGTACGTCCACAGGTTGGGCGGGCATTGAGGAGTCGTGGACGGAGCTCAGGACGGGAGCGGGAGACCCAGGACCCAGGTGATCGAGCTGGACGGTGACCCGGACGCGCCGTCCCGCGGCCGGCACGCGGTGACCGCGGTGCTGGACGAATGGGGCTGCGAGCCCGGCGCCCGCGAGGACCTGCTGCTGGTGGTCAGCGAGCTGGTCACCAACGCGGTCGTGCACGGCGGCGAGCCGATCCGGGTGACGATGGTCTGCGTGCCGGAGCGGGTCCGGGTCGAGGTGACCGACGGCGCCGCCGCGGCGTCACCGCACGGCAACCCCCGCCCGCCGACAGACGCGGAGACCGGCCGCGGACTGTCCGTGGTCACCCGGCTCGCCGTCGCCTGGGGCTGGCGCGCCTCCCCCGGTCGCGGCAAGACCGTCTGGGCCGAGCTGCCGCTGAGGATCGCCGGCTGAGCATCCCGGCCGCGAACGGTCGCTAGCCGAGCTGGTCCATCGCCCGGTAGATCCGCTGCTCCGAGACCGGGTAGGGGGTGCCGAGCGACTGCGCGAACAGGCTGACCCGCAGCTCCTCCACCATCCAGCGCAGCTGCCGTACCTCGTCGGAATCGCGGCGGCCCGGGGGCAGCCCGGCCACGAACGCCTCCAACTCCGCCTGCACCGCGTGCACCCTGGCCATCCGGGCCGCGTCCCGGGCCACGTCGCCGGCCAGCCGGTCCAGCCGGTGGTTGGCCGCCGCCAGGTAGCGGCGCAGGTCGGGCAGCCGCCGGCGCCCGGTCGCGGCCACGAACCCGGGCCCCACCAGCGCGCCCACCTGCGCGGTCAGGTCGTCCACGGCCGGCCGCAGCGGCGCCGGCACCGGCTCGGTCAGCCTGGTGGTCAGCGGTTGCCACTGCGCGATCACCTGCTGGGCGCCGCGCAGCAGCTCGAGCACCCGCTCGTTGAGCTCGGCCCGCACCCGGTCGAGCAGCTTGCCGAAGCCCTCCGCGTCCCACGGCGGACCGCCGGCCTCGGTCAGGACCTCGTCCGCGGCGGCGGCCGAGCAGTCGGCCAGCAGCGCCGGCAGGCTGCCGTGCGGGTTCTGGGTCAGGGTCAGCTTGGCCCGGTTGTCCAGCCGGCCGGAGATCCACTTGAGCGGGGACGGCACGCCGAGCAGCAGCAGCCGCCGTACGCCGGCCCAGTGCGCGGTCCGCTGCTCCGCCTCGGTCGGCAGCACGGTGAGCGAGACGGTCGCGCCGTGGTCGACCAGCGCCGGGTAGCCGGTGAGACCGTTCGTACCCTCGGCGGTGAACGTGTGCGGGATCGTGCCGACCGTCCAGCTCGTCAGACCGGTGCGCTCCAGCGACCGCGCCGCCCCGGACAGCACGTCCTGCACGGTGCGGCCCAGCCGGCGCTGCAGCTGCTCCAGGTCCTTGCCCTGCGCGACCGTCTTCGGACCGTCCGTCACCCGGAACGTGGCCCGCAGGTGCGCGGGCACCTTCGTCCAGTCGAACGCGCCGATCGGCACGTCCTGCCCGCTGACCCGGCGCAGCTCCTGCGCCAGCGCCTCGACCAGCGGCTGCGACCCCGGCTCCAGCCGGGCCAGCACCGCGCGGGCGACGTCCGGGGCGGGGACGAAGTTGCGCCGCAGCTGCTTGGGCAGCGACCGGATCAGCGCGGTCACCAGCTCCTCGCGCAGCGCCGGCACCTGCCAGTCGAAGCCCTCCGGGCGGACCTGGTTGAGCGCGGCCAGCGGCACCTCGACGGTCACCCCGTCGTCCGGCGCGCCCGGCTCGAACCGGTACGCCACCGGCAGCGTGAGACCGCCCTGGGTCCACTCGTCCGGCGTGTCGGCGGTGTCGACGGTGCCCTCGGAGGCCTCGAGCAGCATCTCCCGGGTGAACGTGAGCAGGTCGGGGTCGGCCCGCCTGGCCGCCTTCCACCACGCGTCGAAGTGCCGCCCGGACACCACGTCCGCCGGCACCCGCTGGTCGTAGAACTCGAACAGCGCCTCGTCGCCGACGACCAGCCCGCGGCGGCGGGCGCGGTGCTCCAGCTCCTCGACGTCCTCCAGCAGGGCCCGGTTCGCGGCCAGGAACCGGTGGTCCGAGCGCCAGTCGCCCTCGACCAGCGCGTGCCGGATGAACAGCTCCCGGGACAGCTCCGGGTCGATCCGGGCGTAGTCCACCGGCCGGCCGACGACGATCGGCAGCCCGAACAGCGTGACCCGCTCGGTCGCGACGACGCCGGCCCGCCGCTTCGACCAGTGCGGCTCGTTGTAGAACCGGACGACAAGGTGACCGGCCAGCTCCTCGGCCCACTCCGGCTCGACCCGGGCGACCGTACGGGCCCACAGCCGGGAGGTCTCCACCAGCTCGGCCGCCACCACCCAGCGCGGCGGCTGCTTGGCCAGCGCGCTGCCCGGCCAGATCGCGAACTTCGCCCCGCGCGCCCCGGCGTACTCGCGCGAGCGCGGGCCGGTCTCCTCCCGCATCCCCAGGTGCGACAGCAGGCCGGCCAGCAGCGATCGGGTGACCGCCTTCGGGTCCACCTCGGCCGCCCGCCGGGGCACCGCGATCCCCAGCTGGCGCAGGATGCTGCGCAGCTGCCCGTACAGGTCCTGCCACTCGCGCACCCGCAGGTAGTGCAGGAACTCGGCCGTGCACAGCCGCCGGAACGCGCTGGAGGACAGCGCCTTCTGCCGGTCCTCGAGGTAGTTCCACAGGTTGAGCAGGGTGATGAAGTCCGAGGCCGGGTCGGCGAACCGGCGGTGCGCGGCGTCGGCTGCCTCCTGCTTCTCGACCGGCCGCTCCCGCGGGTCCTGGATCGACAGCGCGGCGGCGATCACCAGCACCTCGTGCAGGCAACCGTTGCGCTCCGCCTCCAGCACCATGCGCCCGAGCCGCGGGTCGATCGGCAGCTGCGCCAGCCTGCGCCCGATCTCCGTCAGGCCGCCGTTCTCGAGCGCGCGCAGCTCGTCGAGCAGCGCGACGCCGTCGGCGACCGCGCGCCCGTCGGGCGGGTCGACGAACGGGAACGCGCCGACGTCGCCGAGCCCGAGCGCGGTCATCTGCAGGATCACCGAGGCGAGGTTGGTCCGCTGCACCTCCGGCTCGGTGAACCGGGGCCGGGACTCGAAGTCCTCCTCGGAGTAGAGCCGGATACAGACGCCGTCGGCGGTACGCCCGCAGCGGCCCTTGCGCTGGTCAGCGCTCGCCTGCGAGACCCGCTCGATCGGCAGCCGCTGCACCTTGGTGCGGGCGCTGTACCGGGAGATCCGGGCGGTGCCGGGGTCCACCACGTACCGGATGCCAGGCACGGTCAGCGAGGTCTCTGCGACGTTCGTCGCCAGCACGATCCGCCGGCCGGCGTGCGGTGCGAACACCTTGTGCTGGTCGGCCGCGGACAGCCGGGCGAACAGCGGCAGCACCTCGGTGCCGTCGGGCAGGTGCCGGCGCAGCGCGTCGGCGGTGTCCCGGATCTCCCGCTCGCCGGACAGGAAGACCAGCACGTCGCCGGGAACCTCGAGACCGAGCTCGTCCACGGCGGCGGTGATCGCCTCGATCTGGTCGACGCCGTCCTCCGGCGGCCGGTAGCGGACCTCGACCGGGTACGTCCGGCCGGACACCTCGACGATCGGCGCATCCGCGAAGTGCTTCGAGAACCGATCCGGGTCGATCGTGGCGGACGTGATGATCAGCTTCAGGTCGGGCCGCCGGGGCAGCAGCTGCTTGAGGTAGCCGAGCAGGAAGTCGATGTTGAGGCTGCGCTCGTGCGCCTCGTCGATGATCAGCGTGTCGTACCGGCGCAGCATCCGGTCGTGCTGGATCTCGGCCAGCAGGATGCCGTCGGTCATCACCTTGACCGCGGTGTCCTCGGTGGCCCGCTCGGTGAACCGCACCTGGTAGCCGACCGCGGTGCCCAGCTCGACGCCGAGCTCGGCGGAGATCCGCTCGGCGACGGTACGGGCGGCGATCCGGCGCGGCTGGGTGTGGCCGATCGTGCCGCGTGCGCCGCGGCCGAGCTCGAGGCAGACCTTGGGCAGCTGGGTGGTCTTGCCGGAGCCGGTCTCGCCGGCGATCACCACGACCTGGTGGTCCCGGACCGCGGCGAGGATGTCGTCCTTGCGCGCGGTGATCGGCAGGTCGCCCGGGTAGCTCACGGCCGGGATCGCGGCGCGCCGCTTCGCGGCCCTGGTCGCGGCCTTCTCGATGTCCTCGGTGAGCGCGGCCAGGACGCCGGAGCCGCGCACGCCGTCGAGCCGGCGCCGCAGCCGGAACTCGTCGCGCAGCGTCAGCTCGGGCAGCCGAGCTCGCAGCTCAGCGAGGGAAGGAGACATACCGAATGTCCAACGATCCCGGCCGACCCCCGATTCCGCCAGGCAATTAGCCGGCGGCCGGGTGGGTCAGCGGGCGGCGAGGGCGCGGGCGTAGCCGGCGGCCATGGCGCCCAGCAGCACGTGCTGTGGCCCGCGGAACGTGCTCTCGTCCAGCCCGAGGTCGGCGAGCAGGCGGTCGCCGAGCATGGCGATGCTCACCGCGATCGCGTCCGAGTCGACCAGCCCGTGCTCGACCAGCGCGGCGCCGACACCGGCCGCCGCCGCGGTGTCGGGCGGCTCGGCCAGCACCGCGTCGTGCAGGGTCTCCAGGTGCCGGCGCAGGTGCAGCTGCACCTCCGGCCGGCCGGTGCCGTGCGCCGCGAACGGGGCCAGCGCCTTCGCCCAGTCGCGGGCCAGCGCCGGTTTGCCCGCCGGGACGTGTTGCCACGGCCCGGCCCAGTTACGTGCCGCCACGCGGGTCGCTCCCCCTCTCCGGGCTGCCTTCCTACAGGAAACGATCTGGGCGCAAGAATCGGTGTCACCGCGGCAGGGAATTAGACGTGGCGTGCAGAGGTAGCAGGATCGTGGGCGAGCGCCCGCACCGGGTGGGCGCCGCGGGCGTGAGGAGTGCACATGCCGAGTACGACCAGGGATGCGACCACCCACTGGACCGGCGGGCTGCGGGAGGGGACCGGGCACGTCACGCTCGACTCGTCGAACGTGGGTCAGTTCGACGTCACGTTCCCCAGCCGGTTCGCGTCGCCGGACGGCAAGACCAGCCCGGAAGAGCTGATCGCCGCCGCGCACTCAGCCTGCCTGGCGATGAACCTGTCCGGCGTGCTCGGCGCGGAGGGGATCACCGCCGACAGCATCGACGTCAGCGCCGAGGTGACGCTGTCGACCACCGCCGAGGGGGCGGAGATCTCCGGGATCGACATCACCCTGCGCGCGGCGGTACCCGGCCTGGACGCGGCCCGGTTCGCCGAACTGGCCTCGACGGCCGAGCGCACCTGCCCGGTCAGCAAGGCGCTCGCAGCCACCAAGATCACCCTCGACGCCGCCCTCGCCTGACCCCCCGGCGGGCCAACCACCCGGGAGGCACCTCGATCCCAGGCGGGACCGGGATGGGTGCCTGCGTCGGGGCCTGGCGGCTCGTGGGCCGCCGGTCCGGCCGGCCCCGGCCTTCCGCGCCCCGGCCCGCCGGGCATCCGGCCGCCGAGGCCGGTCGAGGTCGCCGTGGGTGGCCGGGAAGGTCAGTCCGCCCCGCCCTCCCGCGGCCAGCCGGCCGCGGGGAGCCGGTCGAGGTCGCCGTGGGTGGGTGGCCGGGAAGGTCAGTCAGCCCCCCTCCCGCGGCCAGCCGGCCGCGGGGCCGGTCGCCGTGGGTGGGGTGGCTGGGTGGGTCAGCGGGTGGCGGGTTCGGCGGCGGGGATGACCGTGCCGTCCGCCAGGAGGAGCCCGTCGGCGCAGCGGGCCTGCACCGCGCCGCCACCGAACTGCTGCCGGTAGAGCGACGCGTACAGCCCGTCGAGCTCCAGCAACTGCTCGTGCGTGCCCTGCTCGACCAGCCGGCCGCCGTCCAGCGCGAAGATCACGTCCGCGGCGAGGATCGTCGACAGCCGGTGCGCGATCGCGATGGTGGTCCGCCCGACCAGCACCTGCTCCAGCGCCTCCTGCACCAGACGCTCGCTGGTGGTGTCCAGCGCCGAGGTCGCCTCGTCCAGGATCAGCACCGCCGGGTCCTTGAGGATCACCCGCGCGATCGCCAGCCGCTGCCGCTCCCCGCCGGACAGCCGGAACCCCCGCTCCCCGACGATCGTGTCGTACCCGTCCGGGAAGCTCATGATCCGGTCGTGGATGTTCGCCGCCCGCGCCGCGGCCTCCAGCTGCGCGTCGGTGGCGTCGTCGGCCGCGTAGCGCAGGTTGTCCCGGATCGACGCGTGGAACAGGTACGTCTCCTGCGTCACCATCCCGATCACCGATGCGAGCGAGTCGAGGGTCAGGTCGCGCACGTCGGTGCCGTCCAGCGTGACCCGCCCCCGGTCCGGGTCGTACAGCCGCGGGACCAGGTAGGACAGCGTGGTCTTGCCCGCACCGCTCGGCCCGACCACCGCGGCGAGCTGGCCCGGCCGGACCCGCAGCGACAGGTCCCGCAGCGCCCAGCCCGGGGCGTCGTCGTCGGCCGGCTCCGGCGCCGGCGGGTCGCTCGGGTACCGGAACCAGACGTGCTCGAGCGCCACCTCGCCCCGCACCGGGGCCGGCAACGGCCGAGCGGCCGGCTGGTCGACGATCGCCGGCTCCAGGTCCAGGTACGCGAAGATCCGGGCGAACAGCGCCAGCGACGTCTGCACGTCCAGCGCCACCCGCAGCAGGTTGACGATCGGGAACAGCAGCCGGGTCTGCAGCGTGGTGAACGCGACCAGCGTGCCGGCCGACAGCAGCCCGCTGCTGCCGTTCGCGGTGAGCCCGGCGACCAGGTAGACCAGCGCTGGCGTGATCCCGAAGAACGTCCCGACCACGGCGAAGAACATCTGCCCGGTCATCGCCTGCCGGACCTGCAGCGCTGCCTGGGTCTCGTTCTCGGTCCGGTAGCGGGCGATCTCGAACGGCTGCCGGTTGAAGATCTTCGCCAGCAGCACCCCGGAGACCGACAGCGACTCCTGGGTGATCGAGCTCATCTCGGACAGCGAGGTCTGCGTCCGGGCCGCGATCCGCCGCCGCACCCGGCCGACCTGCACCTGCAGCAGCACGAACAACGGCAGCAGTGCGACCGCGACCAGCGTCAGCTGCCAGGACAGCAGCAGCATGCCGACCAGCGAGGCGATCACGGTGACCGCGTTGGAGAGGATCGAGGACGCGGTCTGGGTGACCACGGACTCGACGCCGCCGACGTCGTTGCCGAGCCGGGACTGGATGTCGCCGGTCCGGGTGCCGGTGAAGAAGCCGAGGTGCATCGACTCCAGATGCACGAACAACCGGTTGCGCAGGTCCTGCATGACCCGGTTGCCGAGCGAGGTGGTCAGGAAGGTCTGGCCGACCCCGATCACCGCCGACACCATCGGGATCAGGATCATCAGCCCGACCAGCACGAACAGCAGCTGGAGGTCGGGGCCGTCCGGCACGAACAGGGCCCGGTCGAACACCGCCCTGGTCAGGAACGGGTTCGCGATCCCGAGCACCGAGGTCACCAGGATCGCCGTCCCGATCAGCCCCAGCCGCGCACGGTACGGCGTGAACAGCCTGCTCACCCGACGGGTCAGCCCCGCCTCACCTGCATCCACCACGCCTTCGATGGTGCACCCCTGGTGTCGACCGCCGCGGGACCGGGCAGACCGCGGCCATGACGACTCCCCGGGCCCTGAACGCGTTCGGCCTGATCTGCGGTCCGGAGCCGAGCCCGCAGCGGTCCAGCAGCGAGCTGCTCGCCCGGAAGGTGCTGGACGCGCTGGTGGAGTACGGCGTCCACGGCACGCTGGAGCGAACGGCCGACCACGACATCACGCCGGGCGTCGAGGCCGACCTCGGCGGCAGCGACGGCTGGCCGGCGCTGCGCGAGCGGATGCTCGCCGCGGACATCTTCCTGATCGCCACCCCCACCCGGACGGGGAACATGTCCGCCGTCGCCCGGCGCGTGCTGGAGCGGCTCGACGCGGAGCTGTCCGACACCGACGACACCGGCCGGACGCGGACGTACGGGAAGGTGGCGGCGGCGGTGGTGGTCGGTGACGAGGACAGCGCGCACAAGATCAGCGCTGACCTGTTCCAGGCCCTCAACGAGATCGGGTTCAGCCTTGCTCCCGGTGCGGTGACGTACTGCACCAGCGAGGCGATGGACAAGCCCTACTTCATGGACTACGACAGCACGCCGGAGCAGGTCGCGACGATGACCGCATCGCTGGCCGCGAACGCCGCCCACCTGGCCCGGCTGCTCGCGACCCACCCGTACCCGCCGGCGAACTAGGGTGGTGGGGTGAAGACCGAGGTCGTGGACCGCCCGCAGGCGCACCGCTACGAGGTGCTCGCCGACGGCGAGGTGGCCGGATACGTGGAATACGAACGCGACCCGGGCACGATCCTGTTCATCCACACCGAGATCGACGAGGCGTACGAGGGCAAGGGCCTCGCCTCGGTGCTCATCCGGCACGTGCTCGACGACGCGCGCGAGCACGGGCTGGCGGTGCTGCCGCTGTGCCCGTTCGTCCGCGGCTGGATCGGCCGGCACGAGGACTACCTCGACCTGGTGCCCGCCGCCGCCCGGCAGAAGTACAACCTGCCGGCCGCCTAGCGTTCGTGGCCGCCGAAGCCGCGTTGCAGCTCACCCATCGCGACGTCCAGCAGCGGCTCCAGCTCGGCACCCTCGTCCCGCAGCCACTGCTCGTACGCGGCGACCGCCGCGCCGAGCGCCGAGTACGCGATCAGCTGCGGGATCATGTCCTCGGTGCGCGCCCCGGTCCGCTTCGCCACGAACTCGGCGATCACCGCGCGCCAGCGCGCGTACATGTGGGTGGAGTGGGCCTGCAAGGCCGGCGTGTTGAGGATCAGCGCCATCCGCCGCCGGTGCCACGGTTCCTCGGCCCTAGGCAGCCGGTTGAACTCGACCACGCCGGCGTGCACGGCGTCCATCAGCGGCGTGTCCGGTGGGCACGCGTCGAACCACCGCCGCAACTTCACCAGCTCGGTGTCGAAGTCACCCCAGACCGCGTCGTTCTTCGAGGCGTAGTAGCGGAAGAACGTGCGCCGGCCGATCCCGGCGGCCGCCGCGACGTCGTCGACCGTGGTCTCCTCGAACCCGCGGCTGGTGAACAGGTCGAGCGCCACGCGTTCCAGCTCGGCCCTGGACGTGCTGGGACGCCGTCCGGTTGCCACGACCCTTCCTTTCGGCACTGAGTGCCATTAACATGGCGGTCACGCGCAGGTGACCTACTCACCATCGGGGAGCATTCCATGACCGACGAGCCGACCCCCGCCGTGGAGCCCGCGGACAGCACCGAGATCGAGACCGCCGCCGCTCCCGCCGTCGAGGAGGACCTGCTCGTCGAGGACGTGTCGATCGACGGGATGTGCGGGGTCTACTGACCGTGGCAGCCGGCTTCGACCTCGAACTCCGGTACGCCCTGCACCCGCAGGTCGCGGTCCGCCCGGAGCCGTTCGGGGCGCTGCTCTACCACTTCGGCACCCGCCGGCTGTCGTTCCTCAAGGACCCGCGGCTGCTCGAGGTCGTCCAGGGGCTGGCCGGCGCGCCGAGCGCGCACGCGGCCTGCACCGCCGCGGGGGTGCCCGAGGCCGAGCTGGCCCGGTTCGCCCGAGCGCTGGCCACGCTGGCCGAGACCGACATGCTGGAGGTGGCGTGATGCGACTGGTCGACCAGTTCGAGCGCGGCCTCGACGCGCCGATCTGCCTGACCTGGGAGCTGACGTACGCCTGCAACCTGGCCTGCGCGCACTGCCTGTCCTCGTCCGGCCGCCGCGACCCGCGGGAGCTGTCCACTGTGGAGGCCAAGGCGGTCGTCGACGAGCTGGAGCGGATGCAGGTCTTCTACGTCAACATCGGCGGCGGCGAGCCGACGGTCCGGCCGGACTTCTGGGAGCTGGTCGACTACGCGACCGCGCACAAGGTCGGGGTGAAGTTCTCTACCAACGGCGTGAAGATCACCCCGGTGGTGGCCGAGCGGCTGGCCGCGTCGGACTACGTGGACGTGCAGATCTCCCTGGACGGCGCGACCGCGGCGGTCAACGACGCGGTCCGGGGCACCGGCTCGTACGCGACGGCGCTGCGGGCGATGGAGAACCTGCACGCGGCCGGCATGCGCGGGTTCAAGATCTCGGTGGTCTGCACCCGGCACAACGTCGACCAGCTGGACGCGTTCGCGGCGCTCGCAGACCGGTTCGGGGCGCAGCTGCGGCTGACCCGGCTGCGCCCGTCCGGGCGCGGCGCCGACGTCTGGGACGAGCTGCATCTGCTGCCCGGTCAGCAACGGCAGCTCTACGACTGGCTGGTCGAGCACGGCGAGGGCGTGCTCACCGGGGACTCGTTCTTCCACCTCGCCGCATACGGCTCGGCGCTGCCGGGGCTCAACCTGTGCGGGGCCGGCCGGGTGGTCTGCCTGATCGACCCGATCGGCGACGTCTACGCCTGCCCGTTCGCGATCCACGAGAACTTCCTCGCCGGCAACGTCCGATCGCCGGGCGGGTTCGCCGGGGTGTGGCGGAACTCGGAGCTGTTCGGCTCGCTACGGGAGCCGCAGTCCGCGGGCGCGTGCGGGTCCTGCGGCGCGTACGACGCCTGCCGCGGCGGCTGCATGGCGGCGAAGTTCTTCACCGGGTTGCCGCTGGACGGCCCGGACCCGGAGTGCGTGGTCGGGCACGGTGCCACCGCTCTGTCCACTGTGGACCGGCTCGGCGCGCCGCGGCCGAGCGGCGACCACTCGCACGCCGGCGGCGTCCGGGGCGGCCCGGTCCCCGTCACCATCGGACGCCGTCGCCCGCAGCCGCACGCCTGCGACGAGAGCCCGCTGGCCGGGATCGGCGCGGGCGGATGAACACTCACAGCACCGGTACAGCCGGCGGGTCCACTGTGGACCTCGTCGGGAACCAAGCCGTGGCCGGCCGGTAGCCGGCTACCACTATCGGGGATTCCCGTGCACCCGGGGTCCCCGGAAGGGAGGCACGCGATGGGGCGTGTCGAGGGCAAGGTCGCGTTCGTCACCGGGGCCGCCCGCGGCCAGGGACGCAGCCACGCGGTCCGACTGGCCGAGGAGGGCG
>DATBFW010000154.1:0-4914 GCA_036558285.1 Mycobacteriales bacterium
ACCGCGGCTAGGCCGCGGCGGCGGGCGCCACCCCGGAGTGCATGATCGCGGCGGCGCGGTCGAGGTCGGACTGGGTGACGACGACGCTGCCGAAGACGTGCACGGCCTGGTAGTAGGTGTGCGCGAGGGAGTCGCAGGCCAGCCCCACCAGCCCGACCAGGCTCAGCAGCACCACGGCGAACAGGGCAGCGACACTCCCACGACGAGCCATGCCGTACCTCCTCGGACGGTTACTCCCGGGTAGTCTGATCCGGACATCGGCCGGGCAACAGCCGCCGAACGGTGAAATCTGGACGGCGGGCGGGCACGGCCTAGGGTTGGCGGCTGTGTCCGCCCCCGACGCCCTGCTGGCCGCGGCGCTCCTGCGCGACCCGGCCGGCCCGCTGCTGACCTACTACGACGACGCGACCGGAGAGCGGACCGAGCTGTCCGCGACCTCGCTGGCCAACTGGGTGGCCAAGACCGCCAACCTGCTCCGCGACGACGTGGGCGCCGCGCCGGGCGACCGGGTCGCGGTGCTGCTGCCGGCGCACTGGCAGGCGGCGGCGATCCTGCTCGGCGCCTGGACCGCGGCCGCCGTGGTCGGGACCGACCCGGCCGGCACCGCGGTGGCGTTCACGACCGCCGACCGGCTGACCGAGGCGGCCGCCGCCGGTGAGGTGTTCGCGCTCTCGCTCGCCCCGCTCGGCCGCGGGTTCGCCGACGGCCCGCCGGCCGGGGCCCGCGACTACTCCGTGGACGTGCTGGCGATGGGCGACCGCTGGTCCGGCCGCCCCGTACCGGACGCGGTGCCGGCGCTGGACGCCGGCGGGAACACTGTCACCGCCGGCGACCTGGTCGAGATCGCGCTGCGCCGGGCCGCCGAGCTCGGCCTGGTGGCCGGCGACCGGGTGCTGTCCACCCAGCAGTGGAGTTCGCCCACCGCGTGGCTGGACGGGCTGCTGGTGCCGCTGGCCGCGGCGGCGAGCGTGGTCCTGGTGGCCAACCCGGACGAGGAGCGGCTGACCGCGAAGGTCGAGGCCGAGCGGGTGACCGCGACGCTGGGCACGCAGGTGCCTGGGGTCCGGCCGCTCTAGCCGGCCGCCGGCCCCTCTAGAGTCGGGTCCGACATGACCTTTTCGATCGTGGCGCGGGACCCGGCGACCGGGCAGTTCGGCGTGGCCGTCGCCACCTGCGCGCTGGCGGTCGGCCGGGCGGCGCCGTGGGCCAGGGCCGGGGTCGGCGCGGCCGCCACGCAGGCCCTGTCGCAGCGCGGCTACGGCCCGCGGCTGCTCGACCGGCTCGCCGCCGGGGACGCCGCCGAGGACGCGCTGGAGCCGCTGCTGGCGGAGGACGAGGACGCCGACCAGCGGCAGGTCGCGGTCGTCGGCCCGGCCGGGACCCCGGCGGCGTGGACCGGGGTCGGCTGCCTGTCCGCCTGCGGGCACCGCATCGATGCGGACTCCAGCGCGCAGGGCAACATGCTCGCCTCCCGTTCGGTCGTCCCGTCCGTCGCGGAGGGGTACGCAGAGGCGTCCGGGGATCTCGCGGCCCGGCTGGTCGCGGCGCTGCGGGCCGGCGACGCCGCCGGGGGCGACCTGCGCGGCCGGCAGTCGGCCGCGCTGATCGTGGTCTCCGGCAGCAGGGACGACGAGGCGCCCTGGGAGGGCGTGCTGGTGGACCTGCGGGTCGACGACGCCGCCGACCCGGTCGGGGAGCTGGCTCGCTTGCTGCGGCTGCAGCGCGCGTACGAGACCGGCGACTACGAGCTGCTCGCGCAGGAGGCGCCGGAGGGCGTCCGGGAGCTGCACGGCGCGCTGGCCGCGGCCGCCCGCGGCGACCGGGACGGCGCCCGGGACGCGCTGCGCACGCTGCGGGAGCGGCCCGGCTGGGAGGGCTGGCTGCGCCGGCTGCGGGTCAACGGCCGGCTGCCGGCCACCGAGGAGCTGCTGCGCTACTGACTACCGTTCGGTGTCGGCGAGCAGCTTGGCGATGCGGTTGTCGAGCAGGGTGAGCACCGGCAGCCGCGCCGCGTGCGCCTGCTCGTAGTCGCGCAGCTGGACCAGCTCGGCCAGGTCGAGCGTGCGCAGCCGGCCGCGCAGCTGCGGCACGGTGTGGTGATCGAAGTCGGACAGCGGCAGCTCGTCGTGGCCGAGCTCGGCGCCCGGCGTCAGCTGCGCGACCTCCTCCTGCACGTCGTCGGGCAGCAGCACCGGCTCGGTCAGCCCGATCGGCGGCTCTGGCGCCACCTCGGGCACCGGCACGGCGGTCTCGTACGGATCGGCGTCGACGTCCCCGCCGGGATCCGGCGCGACACCGGCGTCCCCGTGCGGCTGGCCGGCGAGCACCTGCTGCCCGCGGACGGCGAACTCGTCGTACCGGCGCAGCGCCGCGTGCCTGGCCGAGCCGAGCGCGTGCGGCAGCCGCCGCAGTCCGTCCGCAGCGGTCGCGACGAGCCCGACGGCGGCGACCAGGGGCGACGGGGGGTGACCGGTCATGCCGTCGGCCTGCCCGCGGTCGCCCGAATCCAACCCAGTCGGACCGGTTCCATCCTGGCTACTGGGCGGTACGCTGCGCACCGGGGTCGAGACGAAAGGCGACGGTGACCGACGACCAACAGCGGCCGGCCGTTGAGCCGACCGCGTCCAGGCAGGTGGCCGCGCTGGACGCGATCGAAGAGATCGCGTGCGCCCCTGCCCAGCCGTCGCTGCTGCTTGAGCTCTGCGTCGAGCGGGCCCGCGCGCTGGTCCGGGCCGGCGGCGCCGCAGTCCAGCTGCTCGAGTCGGCCGAACCCGGCGAGCTGCTGTTCGCCGCCACCTCCGGGATGCTGCGCGACCAGCTCGGCACGCTGAACACCGTGCAGGGCACGCTGTGCGGCACCGCGCTGCGCCGAGGCGAGGTGGTGCGCAGCGCCGACGCGACCGTCGACCCGCGCGGTGACCGCGACGCAGCCCGCTCGCTCGGCCTGCGCTCCACCGTCTCGCTCCCGCTGCGGCAGCGGCAGCGGGCGATCGGCGTGCTGCTGGTCTGCTCCGACCAGCCCGACTACTTCACCGACGAGGACGTCACGCTGCTGGCCCGGCTCGGCCGGGTCGCCAGCAGCCGGCTCGACTTCGCGCTGGCCCGCGACCAGCGCCGGCGCAGCGAGCAGGCACTGTCGGCGAGCCGGCAGAAATACCGCACCGTGCTCGCCTCGGTCGAGCAGGGCATCCTCGTCGTCGACGAGTACGACCGGATCACCATGGTCAACTCGGCGGCCGAGCGCATCCTCGGCGAGCCCGGATACGAGCTGATGCGCCGCTCGCCGTCCTGGATGCTGCAGCAGGAGGACGGCTCGCCGGTGCCCCGCGACCAGTGGCCGAGCGCGGTCTGCCTGCGCGAGCAGCGGGTGGCGAGCGCGGACATGCTGCGGGTCGTCCGGGCCGACGGGAAGCTCCGCTTCGTCAGCGCGACCGCGTCCCCGCTGCCGCCGGCCGAGGACGGTCGGCGCAGCGTGGTGGTCTGCTTCACCGACGTCAGCGGGGAGCGCGGCGCGGCCGAGCGGCTGCGGCGCAGCGAGCGGCTGCTGGCCGAGACCCAGCGGCTGGCCCACGTCGGCAGCTGGGAGTGGGACGCGCCGGGCCGGCTGGACCGGATGTCCTGGACCAACGAGATGTACCGGCTGGCCGGCCTGGTGCCGCAGTCGGTCATGGTGACCCCGCGGCTCTGGCTGGACGTCACCCACCCGGCGGACCGGCAGCGGGTGGCCGCCGCCCTGACCGACGCGTTCACCCGGCCCGGACCGTTCGAGCTGGCCCAGCGGATGATGCTGGCCACCGGCGAGGTCCGGCACCTGGCCGTACGGGGCGAGGTCGAGCACGACGCCAAGGGCCGCCCGGCCCGGGTGTGGGGCTCCGCCCAGGACGTGACCGAGCGGCACCGGGTGCAGGAGGAGCTGCGCCGGACCGCGCTGACCGACCCGCTGACCGGGCTCGGCAACCGGCTGCTGCTGGTCGACCGGCTGCGCAGGTCGATCGCCGCGCTGGGCGGGACGCACGGCCGGCCCGGGCACGTCGCGGTCATCGCCGTCGACCTGGACGGGCTCAAGCGGGTCAACGACACGTACGGGCACGCCACCGGCGACGACCTGCTCCGGGAGACCGCCCGCCGGCTGCGTTCGGTGGTCGGCGACCTCGACCTGGTCGCCCGGCTCGGCGGCGACGAGTTCGTGCTGCTCTGCGCCGAGCTCGACGTCGGCGGGGCGGCCCGGCTGGCCGAGCGGATCGTGGCCGAGATCAGCTCGCCGTACCTGCTGACCGGCGGGGTGACCGCCTGGTCCGGCGCCAGCGTCGGCGTGACCGTCACCGACGACCCGCGGGCCGACGTGGACCGGCTGCTCGCCCAGGCGGACCGGGCGCTGTACGCGGCGAAGGGCGACGGCGGCAACCGGTACGTCGTGCACCCGCGCTCGGCCGGCTTGACCCAGTCCGGCCCGAACCTCTCGCTGGCGGCCGGCGGCGCCTGAGTCACCCACTCGGGACCAAATGTGCGCGAAGCGCTTGCACTTCCTCACAGTGAGCGAGCAATCTTCGTTTCGGTGCCCAGGCCGTACGGGGGATGCGATGCGCGCTGGCAAGGTCTTCGGGGTCTGGTCGCTCGGCATCTTCACCTTCAGCTTCCTGGCCAACGTCAACACCACCCCGGAACTGGCCCAGTTCGGCCTCGGCTCGGTCGCGATCATCGCGCTGGCCATCCTGCTGTTCCTGGGCCCCACCGCCATGGCCTCGGCCGAGCTCGGCGGCACCTGGCCGCGCACCGGTGGCATCTACGTGTGGACCCGCGAGGCGTTCGGGGAGAGCTGGGGCTTCCTGGTCATCTGGCTGGAGTGGGCGGCCTTCGTCGTCGCCTGGCCCGGCATCATGGGCACGATCACGCTGCAGGCCGCCTTCGTGGTCG
>DATBFW010000155.1:0-3511 GCA_036558285.1 Mycobacteriales bacterium
GTCCTGCTGCTCTACACCTCCGGCACCACCGGCGCGATGAAGGCGGTCGTGCACAGCCAGAACACGCTGTACGCGGCGGCCCGTACGGTCGCGGAGTCGCAGGGTCTCGGCCCGGACGACGTGATCTCGGTGCCGAACTTCCTCACCCACATGGCCGGCTCGTCGTTCGCGGTGTCGATGCCGGTGCTGCTCGGCGCGACCACGGTGATGCAGGACAACAACACCGACATGGACCTGTTCCTCGACCTGGTCGAGCGGCACCGGATCAGCTGGGCGTACCTGTCGCCGGCGTACCTGGTGAACCTGCTGCGGATCCAGCGGGACCGGCCGCGGGACACCGGCAGCCTGCGCCGCGTCGTGTCCGGGTCGGCCCCGGTGCAGCCGGACATCGTCGCCGACGTGCGCTCGGTGCTCGACGTCCCGCTGCACACGCTGTGGGGGATGACCGAGAACGGCGGGGTCACGCTGACCCGGCCGGACGACCCGGAGGGCTGGGGCGCGCGGTCCGACGGCCGGCCGATGCCGTGGATGCAGGTACGGATCGCCGCCGACCCCGGCGAGCAGGTCGGCCGGCTGCTGGTCCGCGGCGCCTCGCAGACCCTCGGCTACCTCGGCCAGCGCGAGCTGTACGACCGGTGCCTCGACGCCGACGGCTGGTTCGACACCGGCGACCTCGCCCGCGACGACGGCCGCGGCGGGATCCGGATCACCGGTCGGCGCACCGACCTCATCACCCGCGCGTCCGGACAGAAGGTGTCCACGCTGGAGGTGGAGACCGTGCTGCTGCGGCACCCGTCGGTGGGTGACGTGGTGCTGGTCGGCTACCCCGACCCGGCCGTACCCGGCGCCGACCTGGTCTGCGCGGTGGTGGTGCCGGCCGGGACGCCGCCGACGGTGCAGGAGCTCCGGTCGTACCTGCAGGACGAGGGGATGGCCGCCGTGCTCTGCCCGGACCGGGTGCAGTTCGTCTGGGAGCTGCCGAAGAACTCGCTCGGGAAGGTGCTGCGGGAGCCGCTGCGCCGCCGGCTGGAGACCGCGGCGGGCGCTCCGGCGTGAGCCCGCCCGACCCCACCGACCGGGCCGCGCCCGCCGCCCCGCCCGAGATCGAGACCCGGCCGCCTGCCGGCGCCACCACGCCGACGGCCGCCGCCACCACCCGACCGGCCGGCGCCACCACCCCACCGGCCGACGCCACCATCCGACCGGCCGACGCCACCACGCGACCGGCCGCCGCCACCACCCGACCGGCCGCCGCCACCACCCGACCGGCCGCCGCTACCACCCGACCCGCCGCCGCCACCACCCCACCGGTCACCGGCGGCGCGCCGCCGGCGGGGCAGCACGAGCGGCTGGCGCTGTGGGTGATCTCGGTCGCCCAGCTGGTCTTCCTGCTCGACGCGACCGTGGTCAACGTCGCGCTGCCGGCGATCCAGCGGTCGCTCGGCTTCTCCGACACCGGGCTGGCCTGGGTCGTCACCGCATACTCGGTGGCCTTCGGCGGGCTGCTGCTGCTCGGTGGCCGGGCCGGGGACATCCTCGGCCTGCGCCGGGTGTTCGTGGCCGGGCTGGTGCTGTTCACGGTCGCCTCGCTGCTCGGCGGGCTGGCCCAGGACGAGTGGCAGCTGCTGGTCTGCCGCGCGCTGCAGGGAATCGGGGCGGCGGGCGCGTCGCCGGCCGCGCTGTCGCTGATCGCGGCGACGTTCCCGGAAGGCCCATCGCGGGCGCGGGCACTCGGCGCGTACACCGCGATCGCGTCCATCGGCAGCCCGCTCGGGCTGGTCGCCGGCGGCGCGATCACCACCTGGCTGTCCTGGCGCTGGGTGCTGCTGGTCAACGTGCCGATCGGGATCGCCCTGGTGCTGCTTGCCCCGCGGGCGCTGCCGGAGCCGGCGACCCGGTCCGGCCGGTTCGACCTCACCGGCGCGATCACCGGCACGCTCGGCGTGACCCTGCTCGTGTACGGCGTGCTCCGGGCGGCGACCGACTCGGCCGGGGTGAGCCACTGGACCGACCCGGCCGTCGTCGGCACGCTCGTGGGTTCGATGGTGCTGCTGGCCGGGTTCGTCGCGGTGGAGCGGCGGGCGGCGCAGCCGCTGGTGCCGTTGCGGATCTTCGCCGACCGGCAGCGGTCCGGGACTTACCTGGTGCTGGTGCTCTCGAGCACCGCGATGTTCGGCGTCTACTTCTTCATGACCCTGTTCCTGCAGCGGGTCTGGGGCTACTCGGCGGCGACCACCGCGCTGGTCTACATCCCGATGTCGCTGGTGCTGATGGGCGCCGCCCGAGGCAGCGCCAAGCTGGTCGGACCGCTGGGCGCCCGCAACCTCACCCTCCTCGGGCTGGTGCTCGCCGCGGGCGGGCTGATGTGGCTGGCGGCGATCGACGCGAACGACGGGTACGTGCTGGGGCTGTTCCTGCCGACGCTGCTGGTGTACGCCGGTTTCGGGCTGACCCAGGTGCCGCTCACGCTGACCGCGCTGGCCGGCGTGGCGCCGGGGGAGACGGGCCTCGCCTCCGGCGTGTTCAGCGCGGCCCGCCAGGTCGGCGGCGCGGTCGGCCTGGCCGCGCTCGGCACCGTCGCCTGGGCCGGCGCCACCGCGCTGCCCGCCGACGCCGGCGGGGCGCTGGCCACCGGGGCCGGCCGCGGCTTCCTCGGCGCCGCGGTGATCACCGCGGTGGCGGCCGCGCTGACCGCCGTCACCCTGCGCGCGCGTGAACCGGAGCCGGCCGGCGGCTGAGCCTTCGGCGAACGTCCTCGACAGCCGCGCGCGGACCCGGTGTGATGGCCGCCATGCCGATCCGATCCAGGAAGTGGCCCTCCGGCGTGCCGTGCTGGGCGGACCTGACCGTTCCCGACGTGCCCGCCGCGCAGGCCTTCTACGCCGCCGTGCTGGGCTGGAGCTTCACCGACACGGCCGACGAGTACGGCGGCTACGTCATCGGACAGGTCAACGGCGCCGCGGCGGCCGGCATCGGGCCGACCCCGCAAGCGGGCATACCGTCGGCCTGGACCCTCTACCTGGCCAGCGACGACGTCGACGGCACGGCCAAGCAGATCACCGACCTGGGCGGGACCATGCTGCTGCCGCCCGGCGACGTCGGCCCGCTCGGCCGGCTGTGCGTGGCCGCCGACCCGACCGGAGCCGTGTTCGGGGTGTGGCAGGCCGGCGGGCATATCGGCGCCGAGCTGCACAGCGAGGCGGGCGGGCTGGCCTGGGAGGACCTGCGCACGCCCGACCCGGACGCGGCCAGGGCCTTCTACACGTCGGTGTTCGGCTACCGGACCCAGCCGCTGGAGATGGCCGGCCCGGGCTACACCACGTTCACCCTGCCCGGCGGCAGCGAGCAGGCACCGCTGGGCGGCATGGGCCCGATGTTCGGCGCGCCCGAGGGCACCCCGCCGCACTGGCTGGTCTACTTCGGCGTCGCCGACACCGACGCAGCCGTTGCCGCGGCGGTCGCGGCCGGCGGCTCCCAGCCGATGCCCGCGCACGACTCGCCGTTCGGTCGG
>DATBFW010000156.1:0-8990 GCA_036558285.1 Mycobacteriales bacterium
ATGCCGGTGACCTTGACCTGGGTCAACGGCTGGCGGTGACCCATCCGGCGGTGGTAGCCGGTCTTGTTCCGGAAGTGGTGGATCTTGATCTTCGGGCCCTTGGTGTGGGCGACGACCTCGCCGGTCACCGCGACCTTGGCCAGCGCGTCGGCGTCGGTCGTGACGTCGTCGCCGTCAACCAGGAGCAGGGCCGTCAGGTCGACGCTGGTGCCGGGCTCGCCGACGATCTTCTCGACCTCGACGACGTCACCGACGGCGACCTTGTACTGCTTGCCGCCCGTCTTGACGATGGCGTACATCGACGACTGCTCCTTGGGTGTGATCACGCGAAATCGGGTCCACGTCGCCGCGGGCCAGTAGGACAGGGTACGGACCGGCTTCCGGGCCGGTCAAACCGGGGCCCCCGGCTCACTCGCCGGACACCGGCTGCGGAGGTCCGGCCGGGCGGCTGGCGGCGCGGCGCCGGCGGCGCGGGGCGATGCCGTTGCCGTCCGCGCCCACCGCTGCGTTGGAACCGGCGACCGGCTCCGGGGCCGACGGGAACTCGGCGGTGTCGGCGCCGGGGGCGACGACGCCGTTCGAGCCCGCGACCGGTTCGGAGCCGTCCGGAGCGGTGCCGCCGTCCGGGGACTCCGGTCGGGTCGCCGGTGCGGGTGCGTCGCCGTCGCTCGTCGCCGAGCCCGCGCCGACGGTCTCCAGCGGACCGGCCGGTACGTCGGCCGGCGGCGGTGCGCCGGCGGCCGACTCCGCCCGACGCCTCCCCCGCCGCCGACCCCCGCCAGCAGCGCGGGACGCCGCCGCGGCGGCCGTTCCGGCAGGAGTCGCCTCGGCCGCCGTCGATCCGACGGCCGGCTCCCCGGTGGCGGTGTCGCTGGTCGCGGCACCAGTCGCCGCGGCGCCGCTGGCCGCAGCACCAGCGGTCATGGCGTCGCCCGCCGCGGCACCAGCCGTCTCAGCGTTACCGGCCGCAACACCAGCGGTCAGGGCGTCGCCCGCCGCGGCACCAGCCGTGACAACGTCACCGGCCGCGGCACCAGCGGTCAGGGCGTCGCCCGCCGCGGCACCAGCCGTCACGGCGTCGCCCCCCGCGGAACCAGCCGTCACGGCGTCACGGGTCGCCGCGCCAGGGGCCGCGGCGTCGCCGGTCGAGGTCGATGCTGCTGGGGTGGGGGCGTCGGGGTCGGGGACGGGCTCGGGGGCGTTCGGCGGGCCGGCGTTCGGGTCCGGGACGGCGGGCGGCAGCTCGCCGATCCCGGCCGTTACCGCAGCCGGCTCGCTGGCGGCCCGTACCGTCACGTCGGCTTCGGGCTCGACCGCCTCGACCGTGTCGACCGCCTCGTCGGCGGCGCGGTGGTCCTCGGAGGCCACGTCGACCTCCTCCGGCGTCGCCTGCGGCGCGCGGCCGGCCAGCACCGCCGGTGTCGGCGGTCCGGCCTCGGCGGCCGCGGCGCGCCGACCACGCCGGCCCGCCCGCGGGGCCGGCTCGGCCGCCTTCTTGCGCGAGTCGTCGACCGGCTCGGTGTGCACGAGCACACCCCGGCCGCCGCAGGTCGGGCACGGCTCCGAGAACGCCTCCAGCAGCCCCTGCCCGACCCGCTTGCGGGTCATCTGCACCAGCCCGAGCGAGGTCACCTCGGCGACCTGGTGCTTGGTCCGGTCCCGGCCGAGGCACTCGGTCAGCCGTCGCAGCACCAGGTCGCGGTTGGACTCCAGCACCATGTCGATGAAGTCGATGACGATGATGCCGCCGATGTCCCGCAGCCGCAGCTGGCGGACGATCTCCTCCGCCGCCTCCAGGTTGTTGCGGGTGACGGTCTGCTCGAGGTTGCCGCCCTGGCCGACGAACTTGCCGGTGTTGACGTCGATGACCGTCATCGCCTCGGTGCGGTCGATGATCAGCGAGCCACCGGACGGCAGCCAGACCTTCCGGTCGAGCCCCTTGAGCAGCTGCTCCTCGATGCGCAGGTCGTGGAAGGCGTCGCCCTCGCCGGTCCAGCGCTGCAGCCGGGGCAGCAGGTCCGGCGCGACGTGGTCGACGTAATGGCTGATCATCTCCCAGGCGCCGTCTCCGGACACGATCAGCTTGGTGAAGTCCTCGTTGAAGACGTCCCGGACGACCCGCAGCTCCAGGTCGGGCTCGGCGTAGAGCAGCGTCGGCGCGGACTTGGTCTGCGCCGCCTTGCGCTGGATCGTCTCCCACTGCACCTTGAGCCGCTCGACGTCGCGGGTGAGCTCCTCCTCGCTCGCGCCCTCGGCGGCGGTACGGATGATCACACCGGCGTCGTCGGGCACGATCCGGCGCAGGATGTCCTTCAGCCGCGCCCGCTCGGTGTCCGGGAGCTTGCGGCTGATGCCGGTCATCGAGCCGTTCGGGACGTACACGAGGTAGCGGCCGGGGAGGCTGACCTGGCTGGTCAGCCGGGCGCCCTTGTGCCCGATCGGGTCCTTGGTGACCTGCACGACGATGTTGTCGCCCGACTTCAGCGCGTGCTCGATGCTGCGCGCGCGGCCCTCGAGACCGGCGACGTCCCAGTTGACCTCGCCCGCGTACAGGACGGCGTTGCGGCCCTTGCCGATGTCGACGAACGCCGCCTCCATGCTGGGCAGCACGTTCTGCACGCGACCGAGGTAGACATTGCCCGCGTACGACGTGGAGCTCGCCTTGGTCACATAGTGCTCGACGAGGATGTCGTCCTCGAGCACCGCGATCTGGGTGCGGTCACCGCGCTGGCGGACCACCATCACGCGGTCGACGGCCTCGCGGCGGGCGAGGAACTCGGCCTCGGTGAGGATCGGCACGCGCCGCCGGCCGGTGTCGCGGCCCTCCCGGCGGCGCTGCCGCTTGGCCTCCAGCCGGGTCGAGCCGCGTACGGCCTTGACCTCGTCGTCCGTGCTGGTCTTGGCCTGGCGGCCGCCGTCGCGGACGTGCACCACGGTGTCCGGCGGGTCGTCGTCGGCCGGCTCGTCGGAGTCGGCACCGCCGCTACCGCGGCGACGCCGACGACGGCGCCGGCGTGAGGACGGGCGCTCGCCCTCCTCCGCGGTCTCCTCGGCGTCCTCCGCCTCGGCCTCATCGGTGCCCTGGTCCGCCTCGTCGGACGTGTCCTCGACCTCGCCGTTGGTACGGCCGCGGCCTCGGCCGCGCCGGCCCCGGCGGCGCCGGCGGCGGTCGCCCCCGCCCTCGGTGTCCTCGGCGGCGGTGTCCTCCGGCTCCTCGGCCTCCTCCGGCTGGGTCTCCTCCGGCTGGGTCTCCTCCGGCTCCGGCGCGGTCTGCTCCTCCGCGGACCGGGTGCGACGCCGGCGGCGCGGCTGGGTCTCGGCCGGGGTCTCCTCGGCGGCCTCGGCGGACTGAGCCGGCTGGGCCGGCTGAGCGGGCTGGGTCGGCTCCTCGGCGGCACGGGTACGGCGGCGCCGGGCCGGGGTCTCCGTCTCGGTCGGCGCGACGAACATCACCGCGGCCGGGGGCGGGCTGGTCTCGGGGGCGGTCGCGCGCCGGCGGGTACGCCGGGTCGGCTCGGCGGGCTCCTCCGTGAACGGGCTCGTCACCGGCGGCTCGGCGGTCTCGTCGGTGACTGCG
Organism: Mycobacteriales bacterium; assembly: GCA_036558285.1. Lineage (GTDB taxonomy): Bacteria > Actinomycetota > Actinomycetes > Mycobacteriales > CADCTP01 > CADCTP01. The sequence goes on from DATBFW010000156.1 coordinate 3,578, forward strand.
GTCCCCGCCGGGGCGCCGGCCGCGTCGGCGGCGTGCGTGTCCGTGAGCTCGGCGGACTTCGCGGCCCGGGAGCGGCGGCGCCGCGCCGGAGCCGGCTCGGCGGCGGGCGCGGCGACGTCGGGCGGGACATTCGCGGCAGCGGAGGCGGCGACGTCGGGCGGGACGTCCGCGGCGGCGGGCGGGGCCATGGTCGGCTGGGTCGGCTCGACGTGGGCCGGGGATCCGGCCGGCGCCTTGGCGACCCGGCGGGACCGGGTCCGCTTCGCCGGAGCCGGGTCGCCGGCCTCGGCCACCGTCGCCGCGTCCAGCGCGGCCGCGACGTCGGCGGCTGTGTCCGCGCTGGTCGCGGCAGCAGGTGATCCGACGGCAGTGTCTGCGCTGGTCGCGGCAGCAGGCGATCCGGCGGGGGCGCCCGCCGACCTGCGGGCCCGGGTCCGCTTCGCGGGCGCCGGCTCGTCCGCCGGCGCGCCGGCCGCCGACTCCGCGGGCGCTTCGACGGCGTCCTCGGCCGCGGTCGCCTTGTGCGGCGCCCGCTTGCGCGGCGCCTTGACAGGCGCATCCGTCGTGGTCGGCTCCTCCGCGGTGGCGGCTGCCTTCCGGCGGGCGGTCCGGGAACGGCCACCCGTTCCGGCCTGCGCAGCCGACTCCGACTGCCCGCCCGGCCCGGACGGCTTGGACGGCCCGGACGGGCCGGACGGCCCGGACGGCCCGGACGGGTCGATCGAGGGCGGCGCCGCGGCGTCGGTCGGGAGGGTCGGATCGATGGGGGCGGGCGATGTGGTCGCGGAGATCGCTACCCGCCGGCGCCTGGTCCGGGCCGGGGTCTCCGCTGCTGGGGTCTGTTCGACGGCGCCGCGGGTCTCGTTCCCCTCGCCGCCGGTGGGCTCGTTGTCGAGCATCCGGTTGTCTCCGTTTCGGCTCCCGGGCGCGCACGATGAGGCACGCGACCGCACGGGAGCGGTCTGCGGTGGCACCTACCCACGAACCGCGGGCGCACCACCAAGTCTTCGTTGTCCCGCGAGCCGACCTGTCCTTGGTCAACCCGCAGGGGTGGAGCCGACGGACGGCACCGCCTGCTCCTCCGGGCGCGGCCCACCCGCGGCCTCGTCGGCCGGGATGTCCGCCGCGCGATCCGGCGCGAGCGGGTCGGCAAGCCGGCCACCGCCGTCAAGCCGACCCTGCGCCAACCGGGTCGCCCGAGGCGGGACGGCTGGCACCAGGCCGGCGACGGCACGCAGCGCGGCGAGCACGTCGTCGGGTCGTACCGCCGGCGTGACCTGCCGTACGACCAGTTCAAGTATCGCACAGCCGTCCTGGTCCTCGGCGGCCGACGCGCTCGCGCCGACCACCGCCGCGCGGGCGTCCAGCTGCCGGCGACCGGCCTTCGTCAGCCGTTCGACCTCCACCCGGTCGGCGGCCAGGAAGCTGGCCAGCGCGGCCGCCAGCTCGGCCGGGGCGACACCGGGCAGCTCGATCCGCCAGGCCGAGGCGTCGATCCGGTCGGCCAGCGCGCCGGTCCCAGGAGCGACCTGGACGCATTCGAGCAGGTCGAGCCCGTCGGGCAGGCAGACGTCCAGTGCCGCCCGCAACCGATCGACGTCGACCGGGGAAGCGAGCCCGACCTCCAGATATTCCGCCTCGCTCGCGACGCCGGTCGGCGCCACCGAGCCGACGTACGAGATCTTCGGGTGCGGGGTGAAGCCGGCCGAGTAGGCCATCGGGACGCCGGCGCGGCGCAGTGCCCGCTCGAACGCCCGGGTGAAGTCGCGGTGCGAGCTGAAGCGCAGCCGGCCGCGCTTGGCGTACCGCATCCGGACCCGCTGCACGACCGGCGGCGGAGGCGGCCCCTCAGGTTGGCGCGCCACCGTCACGCCCTCCGCGGCCCGGCCGGCGGCCGCAGGCTCACGTCCACCGCGCACGCCCGCGCCGTCCGAGCCACGGCCACCAGCCGCAGACGCACGACCACGCACGACCCCGCCGTCCGAGCCACGGCCGGCGGCCGCAGGCGCACGACCGTGCCGGCCCGCGCCGTCCGAGCCGGCAAGGGCCCGACGACTGACCCCGCCCGCACCGGCATCCCTCCCGACCGTCGACGATCCGTCCGCTCATCCACAGGCAGCCTAGGGCTCGAGCTCGGCCAGCATCAGGGGCGTCGCCGGCCCGAAGCCGGCCCGGCGGTAGAACGGGATCGAGCGCTCGCTCGGGCGCAGGACGATCCGGACGAAACCCTCGGATCGGCCATAGGCCAGCAGTTCGGTCAGCAGCGCCGTGCCGACACCCTGCGAGCGCCATTCCGGCCGGACGTACGCGTTGCCAGGTAGCCCCAGCGTGACCGTGCTCGGCCCGGAGACGGCATGCGCTCGAAGACGGCCAGGTTCAGCATCCCGACCGGGACGCGCCGGCCCAGGCCAGCCAGGTCAGCCGGCGCGCGCCCTCGCTCGCCCACCACGCCGCGAACCGCTCGTCGTACCCGTCGTCGGAGAAGGCACCGTGCCACTCCTGCGCCCAAGCCGCCCGCAACCCCGCGACCGCGGGCCCGTCGACCGCAGCGGCGAGCCGGACCAGCGCGTCAGCCACTCGACGCGAGCGCCGAGCGCACTGTCGGCGTCGGCAGCAGCGTCTGACCCGTCGGCCCGACCTGGATCTCGGTGCCCATCCCCGGGCAGACCCCGCAGTCGAAGCACGGCGTCCAGCGGCAGTCGTCCTGCTCCTCCTCGGACAGGGCGTCCTGCCAGTCGGCCCAGAGCCACTCCTTGTCCAGCCCGGAGTCGAGGTGGTCCCAGGGCAGCACCTCGTTCTCGCCGCGCTCCCGGGTCGTGTACCAGCCCACATCGACGCCCACGGCCGAGGCGGCGTCCATCCAGCGGGAGTACGAGAAGTGCTCGCTCCAGCCGTCGAACCGGCCGCCGTCCGCCCAGACCCGGCGGATCACCGCGGCCACCCGCCGGTCGCCGCGGGAGAGCAGTCCCTCGACCAGCGACGGCTGGCCGTCGTGGTAACGGAAGCCGACCGCCCGGCCCAGCGACCGCTCGGCCTGGATTGCGTCCCGCAGCTTCCGCAGCCGCGCGTCGACCACGTCCGGTGCGGCCTGCGCCGCCCACTGGAACGGCGTGTGCGGCTTCGGCACGAAGGCACCGATCGAGACGGTGCAGCGCACGTCGCGCGTGCCGGCCGCCTGCCGCCCGGCCCGGATCACGTCGTGCGCCATGGACGCGATCTCCAGCACGTCCTCGTCGGTCTCGGTCGGCAGGCCACACATGAAGTAGAGCTTCACCTGCCGCCAGCCGCTCGCGTACGCGGTGCTGACCGTACGGATCAGGTCCTCGCGGGAGACCATCTTGTTGATCACCCGGCGCAGCCGCTCGGACCCGCCCTCGGGGGCGAACGTGAGCCCGGACCGCCGGCCGTTCCGGGACAGCTCGTTGGCCAGATCGATGTTGAACGCGTCCACCCGGGTCGACGGCAGCGACAGCGACGTGTTCGTCCCCTCGTACCGGTCGGCCAGCCCGCGGGTGATGTCGGCGATCTCGCTGTGGTCGGCCGAGGACAGCGACAGCAGGCCGACCTCCTCGAACCCGGTCGAGTCCAGCCCGCGCTGCACCATCTGCCCGATGCCGGTGATCGAGCGCTCGCGTACCGGGCGGGTGATCATCCCGGCCTGGCAGAACCGGCAGCCGCGGGTGCAGCCGCGGAAGATCTCCACCGACATCCGCTCGTGCACGGACTCGGCCAGCGGGACCAGCGGCTGCTTCGGGTACGGCCAGTCGTCCAGGTCCATCACCGTGCGCTTGTGCACCCGGTGCGGTACGCCGGCCCGGTTGGGCACGACCCGCTGGATCCGCCCGTCCGGCAGGTAGTCGACGTCGTAGAAGCGCGGCACGTACACGCCGCCGCTGCGAGCGAGCCGGTAGAGGATCTCGTCCCGGCCGCCCGGGCTGCCCGCGTCCTTCCACTCGGCGACCAGCGAGGTGATCTCGCCGACCGCCTGCTCGCCGTCGCCCAGCACGGCCGCGTCGACGAACTCGGCGATCGGCTCCGGGTTGAACGCCGCGTGCCCACCGGCGATCACCAGCGGATGCTCCGGACCACGGTCGGCCGCCGCCAGCGGGATGCCGGCGAGGTCGAGCGCGGTGAGCATGTTCGTGTAGCCGAGCTCGGTGGCGAACGAGACGCCGAGCAGGTCGAACGCGCCGACCGGGCGGTGTCCGTCGACCGTGAACTGCGGGATGCCGTGCTCGCGCATGAGCGCCTCGAGGTCAGGCCACACCGCGTACGTGCGCTCGGCGAGGGCGTCCGGCCGCTCGTTGAGCAGCTCGTAGAGGATCATGACGCCCTGGTTGGGCAGGCCGACCTCGTACGCGTCCGGGTACATCAGCGCCCAGCGGACGGTGACGGCGTCCCAGTCCTTGACGGTGCTGTTGAGCTCGCCACCGACATACTGGATCGGCTTCTGCACCCGGGGCAGCAGCGGTTCCAGCAGCGGAAAGACGGACTCCATGTCGTTCGAGCCTACTCGGCGCGCGTCCTCACTCCACCCGCGAACGGCCCACGTTGAGCAGCAGGCCGATGGCCATCCAGTTGGCGAACATCGCCGAGCCGCCGTACGAGACGAACGGCAGTGGCAGGCCGGTGATCGGCATGATGCCGAGCGTCATACCGATGTTGACGAACGTCTGGAACGCGAACCAGCAGGCCACGCCGCCGGCGATGAGCCGGCCGAACAGGTCAGGCGACCGGCCGGCCAGCCGCAGCGTCCGCCACAGCAGCAGCCCGAACAGCAGGATGATGCCGCCCGCGCCGACCAGCCCCAGCTCCTCGCCGGCCACCGTGAAGACGAAGTCGGTCTGCTGCTCGGGCACGAACTTGCCGGTCGTCTGGGTGCCCTTGAACAGCCCGGTCCCGGTCAGCCCGCCGTTGCCGATCGCGATCCGGGCCTGGGTGATGTTGTACGCGGCGCCGAGCGTGTCCTGGTCCTGCTGGGTGAACGCCTTGAACCGCTCCAGCTGGTAGTCCTTGAGCACGCCCAGCTGGACGGCGCCGAACACGACCAGCACGCCGGCCAGCACCAGGCCGCCGAGCCAGCGGGCCGGCGCCCCGGCGAGCAGCAACACGCCGAAGACGGTGAACACGAACACCATGGCCGTGCCGAGGTCAGGCTGCAGCATCACCAGGCCGAGTGGCACCGCGGCCAGCGCCAGCACCAGCGGGACGTCCCGGCTGCGCGTCGCGCCCTCGTGCGTACGCCGCTCGGCCAGCAGCACCGCCATCCCGGCGACGAGCGCGACCTTCGCGAACTCGCTGGGCTGGATCTGGAACCCGCCGCCGATCACGATCCACGAGTGCGCACCGTTGATCGTGGTGCCGACCAGCAGCACCGCGACCAGTCCGAGGCAGGACGCGATGTAGAGGAACG
>DATBFW010000157.1:0-26141 GCA_036558285.1 Mycobacteriales bacterium
GTGTACGGCGTGGCCGCCGCGTTCTCCGCGGACGACGACGGAACCGTACGGCTGCCGTTCGAGGTGTCCACCGGCCGGCTGATCGAGCCGGTCTGGCAGCGCTGGCTGGACTGGGACCCGGTCCGGATGGTGCCGCGCTACACCGACGCGCTGCGCTCGCAGCGGGCGATCTACGTCGATGCCGGCACCCGGGACGAGTATTACCTCGACCTCGGCGCGCAGGCGTTCGTCGACGAGCTGGGCGAGATCGGCGTGACTCCGGAGTTCTTCGAGCTGTTCGACGCCGGGCATCCGGCGATCGAATACCGCTACCCGCTGGCCCTGCGGTTCCTGGCCGAGCGGTTGGCGCGCTAGCCCCGGACCGCACCGTGCGGGCCGGCGCCGGCGAGCAGCGCGGCGACCGGCTCGTACGGCAGCTCCAGCACGCTGGACCGCCGGCCGCGCAGGCCGATGCAGACCACCCCGTCCTCGAGGCAGGGCCAGACGACCACCGGGCCGGCGGTGGCCCGGCCGCGCAACCCCGCCGCGACGAGGTCGGCGTCGAAGGCCGCAGAGGCCGTGTCGTCGGTGCCGTGGGAGAGCAGCAGGTCGAGGACCGGGGTCTCGTCGCCGCGCCGCCACATCGTGACGGCGCAGTCGACGACGTCGACGGTGAGCCGGTCGCCGAGGACGAACAGCCGTCCCGGAACTGCGGTCAGGTCGGACATGACGTCTCCGCCGCTCAGTACGAGGGGCCGGAGTTGCCCGACGTGGCCGCGGTCCGCACCGGCGCGCCGGCCGGCGAGGCGACCGTCCACAGGCCACCGTTGAGGACCACGTTCTGACCGTTCGTCTGCCCGGGTGCGGAGTCGCCGGTGAACGTGTAGACGGGGTGGCCGGCGACGGTGAGCTGGCGGGCGCCGTCGGACCGGGTCGTGCTGCCGAGCTTCCCGGTGACGCCGGGCTCCGATGCCGGCGGCGTGGCGGGGGCCGGCACCGCCAGCCAGACGGACGCGCAGCTGCCGGTGCAGGTGGACGTGCTGCCGGTGTCGTTCGCGAACTCGTACACGGTCCGGCCCCGGCCGTCGACCAGGATCGACCCGAGCGAGGTGGCCTGGGCGCTGACGGTGTCGCCGTTCGCGGTGGGGACCGGGCCTGGCGCCGCTCCGGAGGAGTCGCTGCTGCAGCCGACCGCGGCGAGCGCGACCGCGGCGGCGGACAGGGCCAGGACGCGGCGTCGGGGGTGGCGACCGATCGGTGCGTGGGTGCGCATGTGCTTCCCTCTCAGATGGACTGCGTCGCCATCGACGGTCCGCCGTTTCCCCGGGTGGCCGCATCGCACATCCACGCGATTCGGCGCGACCGCCACGTGATTCAGGACGCGCGGGTCGCCAGGCCGGTGCAGCCGACGAGGCCGGTCCACTTGCGTTGGATGCGCGCGGCGGTGTCCCCGGTCGCCGGGACCGGCACGCCGCGACCGTCGATCCGGGCCGGCGCCAGCGCGGCGGCCACGACCCGCCGGCCGGCGAAGGTCAGCCGGAGCACGCCGGTGTCGTCGGAGTACGCGGAGTTGCGCCACCACAGGTAGTTGCCGAGGCCGTACGCGACGTAGGTCGAGCGGAGGTAGCCGGCGCCGAGCAGCAGGTGGGCGTGCGTGCCGACGACCGCGTCGGCGCCGGCCGCGGCCAGCCGGGCGGCGAGCGCGCGCTGGTCGCCGCTCGGGCAGCCCTGGCCCTCGACGCCCCAGTGCAGGTAGACGACCACGATCTCGGCCTGGTCGCGGGCCGCCTGCACGGCGGCGATCAGCCGGTCGTCGTACGCCGAGGCGATGCCGGCCGAGGTCGGTCCGGCGGTCCAGGCGGTCAGCGTGCGGTCGCGGATCTGGCTCGCGGCGAGCAGGGCGACACGGTGGCCGCGGACGGTCACGTAGTACGGGGCGTACGCGTGGGCGGCGTCGGCGCCGATCCCGATCGTCGGGAAACGGGTCGACCGGATCGCGGCCAGCGTGTCGGAAAGGCCGACCGCGCCGTAGTCGGCGGCGTGGTTGTTGGCCATCGTGGCCACGTCGACGCCGGCCGCCCGCAGCGCCGTGAACGCGGTCGCCGGCGTGCGGAAGTGGAACTCCTTCGGCTCCGGGGTGCCGCGCTCGGTCACCGCGGTCTCCAGGTTGACCATCGTGAGGTCGCCCGGGCGCAGGGCAGCTGCGGCCTCGCCGAACGCGGTGTCCGGGTTCGCGGCGAGCCGGGTCGCGGTGCGCTCGGCGAAGTGGACGTCGCCGGCGAACGCGAGGGTGATCCGGGCGGCGGGCGGTCGGGTCGCCTTCGTGGGCGCGGCCGCCGGGACCGTCGGCGCCGGCGCGGCGACCGTCGGCCGGTCGGCAAGGCGGATCGTGCCCGCGAGCGTGACGAGACCGCCGGCCACCACGAGGACCGCGGCCAGCACCGCGACCCAGGTGCCCGGCCCCGGTCCGCGCCGAGGCGGCCGCCCCGAATGCACCGCCGGACCCTACCCCCGCCACCCGCCGTCCCCGGACAACCGCCGTCCGTACCGACCGGCGCCACGCCCCTCCCGACCGAGTCGCCCCGCAATCCCAGCCCCACCCGCCCGAAGCAGAGACCCCACCCCCGGCCGACCAGCTGCCCCGCAGCCGACCCAGCCCCCCGGCCGACCCGATGCCCCGCGGCCGACCCATCCCCCGGCGACTACGTCTCTGCCCCACCGCCCGAAGCACAGACCCACCCCGGCCGCCCAGCTGCCCCCGCAGCCGACCCATCCCCGGCACCTTCGTCTCTGCTCCACCGCCCGAAGCAGAGACGTCGCGTCCGCGGGAGCAAGACCGCACGGCGGCGGAGCCGGTCGGAGTTCCGCCTGGCCGGACGGCGGGCGCTAGCATCCGCGGGCGTGACGGGCGGGGATGCGCTGCTGCCGGAGCTGCCGGTGCCGCCGGACGCCGGCCCGCACCCGGACGAGGCCGAGCGGCAGGCCCGCTGGAGCCGGCTCAACCAGCGCGCCCAGCTGTCCGCGCATCCCGGCGAGGACGCCAGCTACTCCCTCTACGCCGACCACCCGGCGGTCCGGGCCGAGCTCGCGACGCTGGCGGCGGCCGAGGCGGCCGCCCATCCCGAGCTGGAGATCGCCGCCCTGCTCGGCGACGGTCACCTCATCCTGGCCGTCCGCGACCGGACCGCCTGACCGCTACCGGGGCGAGCGCCTGTCGGCGACGCGCTCGGCCCACACCGCGTCGACCTTCGCGCGCAGCTCGTCGGGGGTTCCGTCGTTGACCAGGACGACGTCGGCGACGGCGCGGCGCTGCTCGTCGGTCGCCTGCGAGGCCATCCGCGCCCGCGCCTCATCCGCCGACATGCCGCGGTCCGCGGCCAGCCGCTGCACCCGCAGCTCCTCCGGCGCCTCCACGACGACGACCAGGTCGTACGCCCCGGACTGCTCGGTCTCGACCAGCAGCGGCACGTCCTGCACGACGACGGTGCCGGGCGGTGCGGCCGCGATCAGCTCGGCGGCCCTGGCCCGGACGCGGGGATGCACGATCGCGTTCAGCCGGCCGCGGGCCGCCTCGTCGCCGAAGACCAGCCCGGCCAGCGCAGGGCGGTCCAGCCGGCCGTGGGCGTCGAGCACCTGCCCGCCGAACTCGGCGACCACCGCCGCCAGCCCGTCCGTCCCGGGCTCGACCACCTCGCGAGCCAGCGCGTCGGCATCGATCACCAGCGCGCCCAGCTCGGCGAACCGGGCCGCCGCGGTGGACTTGCCCGACCCGATCCCGCCGGTCAACCCGATCTGCACGGCAAGACCCTACGGCGCGAAGTCGACATGCTGATGATCGCCCGGCGCGCCGCACAAGATCGCGACTGGTCAACCCGTAGGCTGCCGGCCGCGACGGCTTCCCCAGCCGAAAGGTGGTCGCGACATGGCCAAGCACCGGCGCCCACCGACGGTGGGACGCCACCGGCACGGCACTCCCGGCCTGGTGCACTGCCGCACCCATGAGGCCGTCATGCTCCGCATCCGCGAGACCCGGTTGCCGTTGTGGTCGGTGCTGCGCTGGCGCGGTCGCCACACCGCCGTCGCGCTGACCCGCAGCGGGGCCCGGCCCCGCCCGGCGTTCGCGCTGATCTTCTCGCTCTAGCCGGCCTTCCCGCTCGCCGGTCACTGGCCCCAGTTGGCCAGCACCCGTTCGGCCACGCCGACCGCCGCCGTGTCGAGCGAGTGCACGTGCAGCGTGCGGGCGATCGTCACCGCGACCGTGCGGTCGCCCTGGGCCACGACCAGGTTGTTGTCCTTCTTGGTGCCGATGAGCACGGCCTGCTGGCCGGCGACCGTCGCACTGCGCTGCGAGGTGGCGCTGGAGCGCAGGGCGGCCACCGTCGCGGCCACCCGCTCCGTCGCCGAGTCGGCGTCCTTGTACGTGGAGACGCCGACCTCGAGCGGTGCCGCGCCGCGGGCGTTCGGCTGCAGGCCGAACTGGCACGTCACCCGGCCGGTGCGGCCGATGGACGGCTCGGCGACGCCGAGCACGTACCGGGACGAGCCGAACAGCGGGCGGCCGAGGGCCTGATCGAGGTCGGTGAACGGGAGCATCTGGTCGCAGCCGCCGGGCAGGTTCGGCGTCGGGCTCGGCGACGGCGACGCGGCCGAGCTGGTGGCGGCGGGCGCGGCAGCGGTCTGGGTCGCGCCGGCCTGCGACTGGTCGGACCCGCCCGAGCTGCACGCCGCGGTGAGCGTGGCGATCCCGACCAGCACCAGCCGCGCAACCGACCCGCGCACCGTCATGCGGCCACCGTAGCGGCCCCTCCACACCAACCCGCCCGCAGACGGCCACCACCCGACCCCGCCGCAAGGCCCGCGGTGCCCGACCCCGGCGTCACCCGGCCAGGCGGCCGCCCCCGCCCGACCGCGCCACGCAACACCGGCGCTACGACCACCACGCCGCCGCCGGCCGACCGCAACCTCCGGCGCCGGCCTCCTGTGGGCGCCGGCGACGGGCCGGACGTGTCGGGGGGTGAGGACCGCGGAGGCCCCGCCCGAGCGCGCCGCGCAACACCGGCGCTACGACCACGCCGTCGCCGGCCTACTGCAACCGCCGACCCCCCGCTCCAGTGGGCGCCGGCAGCGCGCGGGCCGGGGGTGTCGGGGGTGGGGACGGCGGAGGCCCCGCCCGAGCGAGTCGGGCGGGGCCTCTGGTGAGCCGAGCTGCTAGGCGCGACCGCCGGCGAGCTTCTCGCGCAACGCGGCCAGTGCCTCGTCCGAGGCGAGCGTGCCGCTGGAGTCGGCCGAGTCGGAGGTGTACGACGTCTCGCCGGTCGCCTCGGCCTCCGCGGCCTGCGCCTCCCGGACCTGCTTGACGTGCGCCTCGTACCGGGCCTGGGCCTCGGCGTACTGCCGCTCCCACTCCTCGCGCTGGGTCTCGTAGCCGGGCAGCCACTCCCCCGACTCCGGGTCGAAGCCCTCGGGGTAGATGTAGTTGCCCTGGTCGTCGTACTGGGCCTCCATGCCGTACTGCGCCGGGTCGAACTCGCCCGGCTCGCCGCCGGTGCCGGCACCCTCGTTGGCCTGCTTGAGCGACAGGCTGATCCGCCGCCGCTCCAGGTCGATGTCGATGACCTTGACCAGGATCTCCTGGCCGACCTGGACGACCTGCTCGGGGATCTCGACGTGCCGCTCGGCCAGCTCGGAGATGTGCACCAGGCCCTCGATGCCCTCCTCGACGCGGACGAACGCACCGAACGGCACCAGCTTGGTGACCCGGCCCGGGACGACCTGCCCGATCTGGTGGGTCCGGGCGAACTGCCGCCACGGGTCCTCCTGCGTCGCCTTGAGCGACAGCGAGACCCGCTCGCGCTCGAGGTCGACGTCGAGCACCTCGACCGTGACCTCCTGGCCGACCTCGACGACCTCGGACGGGTGGTCGATGTGCTTCCAGGACAGCTCGGAGACGTGCACCAGACCGTCGACGCCGCCGAGGTCGACGAACGCGCCGAAGTTGACGATCGAGGAGACCACGCCGGTCCGGACCTGGCCCTTGGCCAGCTTGTTGAGGAACTCGGTGCGGACCTCGGACTGGGTCTGCTCCAGCCAGGCGCGCCGCGACAGGACCACGTTGTTGCGGTTCTTGTCCAGCTCGATGATCTTCGCCTCGAGCTGACGCCCCACGTACGGCTGGAGGTCACGTACCCGGCGCATCTCGACGAGGGAGGCGGGCAGGAAGCCGCGCAGGCCGATGTCGAGGATCAGGCCGCCCTTGACGACCTCGATGACGGTGCCCTCGACGACCTCGTCGTTCTCCTTCTTCTGCTCGATCGTGCCCCAGGCGCGCTCGTACTGCGCGCGCTTCTTGGACAGGATCAGCCGGCCCTCCTTGTCCTCCTTCTGGAGGACCAGGGCCTCGACCTCGTCGCCGAGCTTGACGACCTCGTTGGGGTCGACGTCGTGCTTGATCGACAGTTCCCGCGAGGGGATGACGCCCTCGGTCTTGTAGCCGATGTCGAGCAGGACCTCGTCCCGGTCGACCTTGACGATCGTGCCCTCGACGATGTCGCCGTCGTTGAAGTACTTGATCGTCTGGTCGACGGCGGCGGCGAAGTCCTCCGCCGAACCGATGTCGTTGACCGCGACCTGCGGGGTCGTGGAAGTGGTTGAGGTCGCCGTCTGCTCGGGACGGGTCTCGGTGGTGGACGTCATGTGGTGGGGCGCTCCGGTCGCGGGCTAGATATAGGTCGGCACGCGGGGGCCCGTTGTTCGCCGGTGACGAGACCGTGCACGCCGCTGACGTGCCAGATGACATCCTTGACGAGCGTGGCCTGCTCCATACCGAGGCACGCAGACCCACAGCGCGCTATCTAGGATACTGAGAGCGCCGACAGACATGCAACGAGGGAGGACCGGCGCTGACCGGCGTTGCTGAACCGAGACCTGTCGCCGGAGTGTCGCACGACCCGGTCACTGCGGACCAGAGTGTGCGGGCAAATCGGTCGTGGTGGGACCACGACGCCGCCGCGTACCTCGCCGAGCACGGTGACTTTCTCGGCGACGTCGATTTCGTGTGGTGTCCGGAGGGACTGCGCGAGGCGGACGCGCACCTGCTCGGGGCGGTCTCCGGGCGGCGGATCCTCGAGGTCGGCGCCGGCGCGGCGATGTGCTCGCGCTGGCTCGCCACCCAGGGTGCGAGCCCGGTCGCGCTCGACCTGTCCGGCGAGATGCTGCGGCACGCGGCGGCCGCGGCCGACCGGACCGGGGTGCGCGTGCCGCTGGTGCAGGCCGACGCGCAGCGGCTGCCGTTCGCGGACGGCGCGTTCGACACCGCCTGCACGGCGTTCGGCGCGGTGCCGTTCGTGGCCGACTCGGCCGCGGTGATGCACGAGGTCGCCCGGGTGCTGCGGCCGGGTGGGCGCTGGGTGTTCGCGACCACCCACCCGCTGCGCTGGGTGTTCCCCGACGACCCCGGACCGGCCGGCCTCACCGCCCGCACGCCGTACTTCGACCGCTCCCCGTACGTCGAGGTCGACGAGGCCGGCGAGCCGGTGTACGTCGAGCACCACCGGACCCTCGGCGACCGGGTCCGCGAGCTGGTCGCGGCCGGGTTCCGGCTGGTCGACCTCGTGGAGCCGGAATGGCCGGCCGGGCACACCAGGGAGTGGGGTCAGTGGAGCCCGCTGCGCGGCGCGCTCGTCCCCGGCACCGCGATCTACGTCGCCGAGAAGCCCGGCTGAGCCGCAGGCGGTCGCTAGCCGCCGGCCATGGCGCCGACGATGAGCAGCGGCTCGGCTCCGGTGCCGACCGCCGCCGGCAGCGGCGCGTCCGGCGGCTCCAGCGAGAGGTCCTGCTCGCAGGCGAAGAACCGGACGAACGGCCGGCGTTCGAGCGTGGCCGCGTCCCGGATCGTGCCGCGCAGCCCCGGGTAGCGGGCCTCGAGCGCGTCCAGCACCGACCGCGTGGTCAGCGGCCCGGCCACCTCCAGCCGCACCTCGCCGTCGATGCGGGCGAGCGTGCGCAGGTGGGTGGGCAGCCGGACCCGGACCGTCGACGGACCGGTCACGACAGCGTCTGGACCTCGACCGACAGCACGGCCGGCAGGTCCCGGACGATCGGCGCCCAGCTGTCGCCGGCGTTCGCCGACGCGTAGACCTGGCCGCCGGTGGTGCCGAAGTAGATGCCCGGGTCGTCCAGCGAGTCGACCGCCATCGCGTCCCGCAGCACGTTGACGTAGCAGTGCTGCTGGGGCAGCCCGTCGGTCAGCGGCTCCCACTCGCCGCCGCCGGTGCGGCTCCGGTAGACCCGCAGCCGGCCGTCCGGCGGATAGTGGTAGGAGTCGCTGGTGATCGGCACGACGTAGGCCGTGTCCGGCTCGTGCGGGTGCACCGCGATCGGGAAGCCGAAGTCGCTGGGCAGATCGCCGCTGATCTCGTGCCAGGACTCGCCGGCGTCGTCAGTGCGCATCACGTCCCAGTGCTTCTGCATGAACAGCACGTCGGGCCGGGACGGGTGCATGGCGATCCGGTGCACGCAGTGCCCGACCTCCGCGTCCGGGTCGGGGATCCCGCCCGACTGCAGACCGCGGTTGATCGGCTGCCAGCTGGCGCCGCCGTCGTCGGAGCGGAACGCGCCAGCGGCGGAGATCGCGACGAAGATCCGCTGCGGGTCGGCCGGGTCGAGCACGATCGTGTGCAGGCACATCCCGCCGGCGCCCGGCTGCCACTTCGGGCCGGAGCCGTGGCCGCGCAGCCCGGGCAGCTCCTGCCACTCCCTGCCGCCGTCCTGCGACCGGAACAGCGCGGCGTCCTCGACGCCGGCGTAGACCGTGTCCGGGTCGGTGGGCGACGGCTCCAGGTGCCAGACCCGGGCAAACTCCCACGGGTGCGGCGTTCCGTCGTACCACTGGTGCGTGCCGGGCACGCCGTCGTACTCGAACCGGTTGCCGACCTGCTCCCAGCTCGCGCCGCCGTCGTCGGAGCGCTGGATCTGCTGGCCGAACCAGCCGCTCGACTGCGACGCGAACAGCCGGTCGGGGTCGGCCGGCGACCCGGTCATGTGGTAGATCTCCCAGCCCGCGAACAGTGGGCCGGCCACGTCCCAGCTCGTGCGCGTGCCGTCGGCGGTCAGCACGAACGCACCCTTGCGCGTCCCGACCAGGATCCGTACGCCGCTCATGGGCAGTCACCTCCGAGGGGGGCGACCATAGCGCCGGGCACTGACGGAACGCGGCGGGACTAGCCCGACGGCGTGCCGGCGGGTTCGGGCTGCGCGGCATGGCGGCCGGTGGCGCGCTCGGCCGAGACCATGATGATCACGCCGGCGATGATGAGCACGATGCCGACCAGCAGGCCGATCAGCGGCAGCCAGATGGTGACCAGGTCGATCTTGGGGATGTTGTCCCGGGCCAGCTGGGCCTGGCTGCGCTGGCTGTCCTCGTTGAAGGTCAGGTCGAACTGCAGGACGACGGTCTTGTCCTGGCCGGCGCTGTCCCGCAGCGTGGTCCGGTTCTGCTCGCTGCCCTTGATGATCACGCCGGTCTTCGGCTCGACCCAGACAGTGCGGGTGTCGGTGTAGTAGACCGGCGCCTGCACGCTCGGCGCGCTCTCCCCGACCAGCGACCCGGGCACCTCCTGGGTCTGGATCTGGGTGGCGTCGATCTGCGAGACGAACTTGTACGTCGTCAGGCCCTGCACCGTCTCCTCGGAGACGTACCGGGCCGGCACCGCCTTCTTCGCATTGGGGTCCCAGAACTGGTAGGTCTGCTTCTGCGTGTCGAACGGGAACTTGTACGAGACCCCGCTGTGCCGGGTCGGCACCGAGTTGACCGCCTCGCCGCAGCAGTTCACCGCCTCGGCGGTGCGCCGGTCGGTGGCGACGCGGTCGACGCTGGCCTGGACGAGCTGCTGGTCGCCGGTGGACAGCACCACCGAGACGTCCCAGACCGCGGTGTTCTTGGTGCTCGCGGCGACGTCGCCGCGCAGCGTGCGGACGGCGACGAGGTCGGCGGAGCGCACCTGGAGCGTGGCCGGGTCGAGGTAGGAACCGGGGCCGGGCGAGGTGGTCTGCGCGTACTGGTCGATCGGGGTGAGGATCACCCGGTCGGCCACGTAGAACTTCAGCAGCCCGCCGAGGACCACCAGGAAGACACCGACGCCGAGCAGCGCCGGGCCCAAGAACCGCCGCATGGCCTTCCCCTCATCGCCCCAGCCCGCTGACGCATGATCAGGTTGCGGAGGTTACCAGCGAGTGTTGGAGGAACGGGACATCCGACCATGGGTCCGGCCGTTCCTCGTAACCGCATCGTGACCTGACCGGGCCGTACGGTGTCCGGATGACGGCGCGGCGGGTGGTGCCGGCGCTGGACGGGCTGCGTGCGGTGGCCGCCGGCGCGGTGCTGCTGACCCACGTCGCCTTCCGCACCGGGCAGACCCAGGCCGGCGCCGGCGGAGCGCTGCTGGGCCGCCTCGACGTCGGGGTCGCGGTGTTCTTCGTGCTGTCCGGCTTCCTGCTCTACCCGCGGACGGGCCCGGTCGGCCGGTACGGGCTGCGCCGGGCCGCCCGGATCCTGCCGGCGTACTGGGTGCTGCTCGCGGTGGTGACCGTGATCGGCTCGGTGCCGGCGGCGTACTGGTGGCTCGGGCAGGGGTACCGGACCGAGCCGTTCGCCGCCGCGCTCACCCAGACCTGGTCGCTGGTCCCGGAGGTCGCGTTCTACCTGGTGCTGCCCGGGCTGGTGTGGTTGGCCAGGCGGTGGGAGTGGCCGGTGCTGGCCGGCTGCGCCGTTCTCGCATACGCCTGGATCGCCGCGGTGCACCTGCTCGACCTGCCCGACCGGATGCTGCTGTGGCTGCCCGGGCACCTGGACTGGTTCGCGGTCGGGATGGCCGTCGCCGCACTGGCCCGCCGCGGCGTCCCCGGCTGGCTGGCGCAGCTGGCCCGGGCGTCGGGCACCTGCTGGGCGGCGGCCGGGGCGCTGCTGTTCCTGCTCGCCACGCCGGTGGCCGGGCCGCTCACCCTGGCGCCGTCGTCGGGCGGCGCGGCCGTGCTCAAGGAGGCCGGGTATGCGCTGGTCGCCGCGTTGCTGCTGGTGCCGGCCGCACTGGGGACGCGGGCGCCGGTGCTCGGCTCGGCGCCGCTACGGCTGCTGGGGCGGTGGTCGTACGGGATCTTCCTGTGGCACCTGGTGGTGCTCGACGCGGTCTACCGGATCACCGGCTGGCCCGACTTCAGCGGGCGCACGGTCGCCGTCGCGGTGCTCACCGCGCTCGGCGCGGCGGCCCTCGGCGGCCTGTCCTGGGTGCTGGTCGAGCGGCCGGCGCTGCGACTGGCCGACCGACTGGCCCGCCGGCGGGCCGGCACCCCCTCGGGTGGGATCGTCGCCCGGCGGGGTCCAGTCCACCAGCGCGGCGGTGACCACGCACAGCGCGACGGCGGCGAGTCCCTGGTCCGCCGCCTGGACCCACCGGGCACCTGGGTCGACGGCGAGCAGCACGCCGGCGAGCGCGAGCGCGCCGCCCGCGCCGGCGGCCCACCACCGCCGCGGTAGCGCCAGCGCCGCCCCGGCCGAGGCCAGCCCGACCGGGCCGATCAGCAACCCGCCGACGCCGGCCACCGGCGCGGCCCGCCACCACCGGCCGGGCACCGGCGGCAGCGGATCGGGCCGCAGCCGGTGCTCCCGGCGCACCGGCAACAACGCGAGCGCCAGCACCAGCAGCCCGGCGACCAGCCCGCCGAGCAGGAGGCCGTGCTGCGTCCGGCCCGGCCCGAAGCTCAGGGTGACCCGGGTGTCGCCGCCGGGCGGCAGCTTCCACCCCTGCTGCCAGCCGTCCATCCGGACCGGGGTTAGCGTCCGCCCGTACGCGGTGGCCCGCCAGCCGGTGTTGTAGCCCTCGCTCATCGCCAGGTAGCCCTTGTCGCCGCCGGCGACGTCGATGACCCGGTGCTGGTCGGACCAGGACAGGGTGCGGATCGCCCGGGCCGGCGGCGCCGCCGGCGGCCGCCCGCTGGACACCTCCGCGGTGGCGACCTCCAGCGCCGCGGTCGCGGTGGAGGACATCCGGTGCGGGCCGCCGGCCACCTCGATCGCCGGCCCGCAGGTCGTCGCCCGCACCGGGGCCAGTGTGAGCAGGTCGGAGACCGGCGCGGCGATGGACAGGTTGCGGACCTGGCCGTCGAGCACCACGGCCGGGGCCGCGCCGCAGTCCACCCGGACCGGCGCGGTCGAGCGGGTCGGCGCGCCGGTGAGGTCGAACCCGCGCACGGCCATCGGCTCGACCCGGTCGCCGGTGATCGCGCGGCGGAAGGTGAGCGTGACCTCGTCGGTGCGGACCGGGCGGAACGAGCCGGAGCCGGTCAGCGAGCGCCGCTCGCCGGTCCGGGTGGTCAGCGCGACCCCGGCCACGCCGGTCCAGTCCGCCCCGGACAGGCCGCTGATCGTGGTCATCCGGCCGAGCGCGAGGGTCAGCCGCGGGGCCTGGTCGCCGGGGGCCGGCAGCCAGGCGGTGGCCGGGTCGCCGTCGTAGGCGGCCCCGGGCCGGGCGGCGGGGTCGAGGGTGATCCGGGAGGTGCCGTCCGCCCGGAAGCCCATCGCCTCGTCGAGCAGCAGGTCGAGCCCGGTCCCCGGCCGCGGCCGGATCGTGCCGGCCGCAGAGACGCTCCCGGCCGGCGCCTCGAACCGCCGCTCCAGCGAGCCGCTCTCCTCCCCGGGCTCGGCCAGGCCGGGTACGCAGGTCCAGCCGGCCTGGCCGCGCAGGCAGTCGCCGCGCCGGCCGTCCGGGCGCTCGGCGAGCACGGTCCACTCCTCGCCGTTGGTGTCCTGGTTCGGCGGCAGCGCGATCGCCTCGGTGACCCGCACCTCGGGCACGATCAGCTCGCGGATGCCGACCACGCCGGAGTCGGGGTCGCCGGACACGCCGGTGATCGTGACCCGGATCCGCGTCGTCGGTCCCGGCCGGAGCAGGACGGTCGCCCGGCCGCCCCGGACCGGGGCGGACACGGTGCCGGTGTCGGTGGTCACCGCCACCCTGGTCACCTCGGGGCCGAGCGAGGGGTCGGTGACCAGCTCGACGGTCGCCTGGCTGATCCGGGTCCGGCGCAGCAGCGACAGGTCGAGGTGCTGCCCCACCGTGCCGGTGGCCGACAGCCACGCGGTGTCCCGGTCACCGTCGACCGCGGCGGCCGGCCGGTGGTCCGGGCCGCGATGGGCGACGCCGTCCGGGTCGGCCGCGAACGGGTTGTCCGCGCTGCTCGACGCGGTCACGTTCGAGGCGCCCTCGAGCACGGAGACCGCCTGCTGGCCCGCGTCGTACGGGCCGAGGTCCGGACGCGGCAGCGGGTCCGCCGCCGACAGGGTGGCCGAGTAGCGCCGGCCGGGGTCCGCGCCGGGGTTGTAGACCCGGCGCCGCTGGGTGTCGGTCTGCACGACCGCGTCGTCGTCCGAGCCGGTGCCGGCCTCGGCCAGCGTGCTGGGCGACTGCTCGTCGGGGTCGGCCTCGTCGGCGTCGGCGGCCTCCGCGTCGATGGTGCCCATCACGGCGCGGCCGTCGAGCAGGCCCGCGTCGGCCAGCGAGAGCTCGCCCTCCGGGCCGCCGGACAGCGCGACCGCCCCGTCGTCCGGGTACGCGGAGATCCGGTCGGCGCCGGCGATCGCGAACACCTCGACCGCGGGCGGGTCCGGCTCGACCGCCCCGGACCGGTGGTCGCCGGACCGGAACGCGGGCGGCTGGGCCGGGCCGAAGCTCGCCACCTCGTTCAGCCCGGGCGAGCCGGCCAGCGCGGCCCGGATCACCGCCGGCCGCTCGGACCCGGACCGGTCCGGGTCGAGGTCGTTGCGCAGCAGCACGAACCGGATCCCGGACCGGGCCAGCACGTCCGCGTACGAGGCCGACGGCTGGCCGGTGGCCAGCCGCGCGTCCAGGCCGTCGAGCAGCCGGGTGCTGCCGGGCGCGCCGAGCGGGGCGCCGTCGCGGACCGCCCAGGGCGCGGACGCCAGCGCCTGCAGCGGCTCGTCCCGCGGCGTCCCCCACCGGTAGACCGGGGCGTTCGCGGACGGCAGCAGGAGGGTGCGCTCGCCGTCCGCGTGCTGGTCGAGCCAGTCCGCCGCCTGCTGCCAGTACGCCGGGGTGGCCGGGTACGCGCCGGCCGGGGCCAGCCCGCTGCCCCACGCCGGCAGGAGCGTCAGCGCGACCAGAGCGGCCACGACCGGGATCGCGACCGCGCCGGCGACCCGCACCGGCACCCCGCGGGCGCGCGGCGCGGGCGGCGACGGCGCCCTGCCGGAGGCGGGCGGCCCGGCCGGCGCCGGCCCGCGGTGGCCGGCCCGCGCGGCGGCCCGTCCGGCCACGGCGAGCAGGTGCGCGAGGCCGAACGCGAGCGGCAACCGCAGCACCGGGTCGGCCTTGTGCACGTTGCGCAGCGGGGCCAGCCAGCCGTCCAGCGCCGACTGCAGGCTCGGCGCCAGCGGGCCGGTGAGCACGCCGGTGTGCGCGGCCGAGACCAGCACCGTGCCGAGCAGCACGCCGCCGAGCAGCCAGCGCCAGTCCGGCAGGCCCGGCAGCAGCAGCCCGGCTACGCCGGCCGCGGCGACCAGCGTGGTCACCACCACCAGCCCTGGTCGGGTGGCCAGCTCCCAGCCGGCGGTCCACACCGGCCGGCCGTCGACGACGAGGTAGCCGAGCCAGTGGTCGCCGCCGCGCAGCGTGTCGACCAGCCCGGTGACCGCGGTCGTCACCCGCGCTGTCTCGATCATGTCGAGGAAGTCGTAGCCGTACCGGCCGAGCACCATCAGCGGCAGCGCCCACCAGGAGGCGGCCAGCACCGTGATCGGGATCCACCAGGCGATCAGCCGGCCGCGGACGCCGGCCGGCCGGGTGAGCAGGTAGAGCAGCGGCAGCGGGAGCACCGCCGCTGACGCGGTGGCGTTGACCCCGCCGAGACAGAGCACGGCCACCCCGGACCAGGCCGCGGCCCGGCGCGGGCTCATCCGCCCGGTGGCGCCGCGCACCAGCGGCAGCACGATCCACGGCAGCACCGCCGCCGGCCACGCCTCGACCGAGATCGTGCCGAGCACGGACAGCGCCCGCGGGCTCAGCGTGTACGCCAGCGCGGCGAGCAGCCGGGTCGCCGGGGTGCCGATGCCGAGCGCGCCGCCGAGCTTGAGCGCACCCGTGAAGCCGACCAGGAGCAGCAGCGCCCACCAGCCCCGCTGCACCGCCCAGCCGGGCACGCCGAGCTGGTGACCGAGCCAGAAGAACGGTCCCATCGGCCACAGGTAGCCGTACGACTGGTTGGCCATCACGCCGAAGCCCTGCTGCGGGTCCCACGCCTCCAGCGCGCGGCGCAGGAACGCGCCGGGGTCGAGCACGAGGTCGGACTTGGTGTCGCCGATCAGCTTGCCCGGCGCCTGGCTGAACGCGAGCGCGACGAGGGCCACGGCGGCGGTCGTGACCCGCAGCCGCCGTACCAGGCTCGGCGCGGTGTCGGTCATCGGCGGCGCAGCACCAACCAGAGGTTCCAGGTGGCGATCTCGCGCAGCCCCGGCATCCGCAGCAGCGGCCGCGCGTACGCCGGTAGGTAGCGCGGCCGCGCGTCGAGCAGCTCGGCGTCCGGCCGGCCGGTGGCCCAGCGCAGCCCGGCGGCGACCGAGACCGGGGAGAGGCCGGCGCCGTACCGGTTCTTGGGCGGGTGCCCGTACCGCCGGCCGTACCGCTCCGCCGCCGGGTAGCCGCCCAGATAGTGCCAGGGCGAGGTCTCGTGCCCGCCCCAGGGCGAGAGCCAGTTGGTGTACGCGAGGACGACCAGCCCGCCCGGCCGGGTCACCCGGACCAGCTCGTCGGCGAACCGCCAGGGCGCCGGCACGTGCTCGACGACGTTCGAGGAGAAGCAGACGTCGACCGACCGGTCGGCCACCGGCAGCCGCTCGCCCCGGGCGGCGATCGCCGGCCGGGTGCGCAGCTCGGCGGGATCGGCGTCGAGTGCGACGTACCGGGCGCCGGCGGCGGCGAACGCCTCGGCGAACTGCACCGGCCCGGCACCGACGTCGAGGACCGTGCGGCCGGCCAGTGAACCGTGCTCGCCCACCATGCGTACCGAGTCTCGGGCGAGCAGCCCGTAGAAGCCCGCCGGGTCGGTCTGCTCGACCCGGAATGCCCTGAGCAGGCTCGCCGATCGCCGGAGACCTGCGGATCCCTCATGGGCAGCCGAGGTCGGCGGGAGGACGGCACCGGCCTCCCGGGATAGTTGCACGTATGCAACCCTAGACCGCGATCCGCACCGTTTGGGCGTTGGAGCCCGACTCTCACCCGGGCCGGTGAGCCACCAGTTCCAGCGACGGCCGCAGCCGGGGCAGGGCAGCCCGCGCTGCGACCGTGACCGGTGCCGCGGCCAGCGCGGCGAGCACCGTGCCGCGCTCGGTCAGCACCCCGCGCGGGCGCGGCCGCCGGTCGGCCGCACGGCGCAGGCTCGCCGCCTCCATCGACAGCGTGTCGAGCAGCAGCCGGCGCACCCGCACGCCGGTGAACCCGGTCCGGCCCAACGCGCGGCGAGCCGAGTCGGGCGAGAAGAACCGCAGGTGGGTCGGGTCCTCCAGCAGCCACCAGGCGTCGCCGAACCAGTCCGGCCCCAGCGAGTCGGCGGTCGGGGTGACCAGTGCGAGCGTGCCACCCGGACGCAGCAGCCGGTACGCGGCGGACAGGCCGGCCGCGGGGTCGCGCAGGTGCTCGAGCACGTGCACGCCGACGACCAGGTCGTGGTCGCCCGCGGCCGGCACCGTCTCGAGCTCGCCACGGTCGAGCCGGCCGCTGCGGGTCACCGCTGGGTCGACGTCGACCTCGAGCTGCCCCTTGTCCACGCCGGCCACCGACCAGCCGGCGTCGAGGAAGCGGCGCAGCAGCGCGCCGGAGCCGTACCCGATCTCGAACACCGAGCGGCCGTCCGGGACGAGCGTGCGCAGCCTCCGCTCGGTCAGCCGGAGCCGGGCCGCGTCCAGGCCCGGGTCGCCGCCGTAGCCGACATCGCGGGCGCCGGCCGGGCAGGCGGTCAGGTCACGCTCGACGTGGCCGCAGTCCGGGCAGCGGAACAGCACTCCGCCGCCGCGCAGAACCCAGTCCCGCACACCGGCGCCGCACACCTCGCACTGCCGCGACATGCCGCAGACCGTACCGGTGGGTAACACGACGCGCCGCGATCCACTACGCTGCCGCCTCTAGCGCACTGAGGGGGCGTCGAGGCAGATGCAGGACGGGCTGCGCATCCTGCTCCTGAACTGGCGTGATTCGGGGCATCCCGAGGGCGGCGGTGCGGAGAGCTTCTGCGAGCGGGTGGCCAGCGGCCTGGCGGCGCTCGGGCACGACGTGACCGTGCGGTGCGCCCGCTACCCCGGCGCGGCGCCGGACGAGACCGTCGACGGGGTCGCGTACGTGCGCCGCGGCGGTCGGTTCACCGTCTACCCGCGGGCGGCGCTGGCGCTGGCCCGGCGGCGGCGCGGCTACGACGTGGTGCTGGACGTGCAGAACGGGATGCCGTTCTGGGCACCGCTGTTCACCCGGGCCCAGGTCGTCAACGTCACCCACCACCTGCATCGCGAGCAGTGGGCCGCGGTCTTCGGCGGCACCCTCGGCCGGGTCGGCTGGTGGCTGGAGTCCCGGCTGGCGCCGCGCGTCTACCGCCGCTGCCGCTATCTCACCGTCTCCGCCGCCACCCGGTCCGACCTGGTCGGGGTCGGCGTCGACGCGGACCGCGTCGGGGTCGTCTATTCCGGGCTGGACGCGCCGGTGCTGCCGGTGGACACCGCGGCCTGGCCGCGCAGCCCGCAGCCGAGCGTCGTCGTGCTGGGCCGGCTGGTGCCGCACAAGCGGGTCGAGCTGGCGATCGACGCGGTCGCCGCGCTGCCCGGGGCGACGCTCACCGTCGTCGGGCACGGCTACTGGGAACAGCAGCTGCGCGGGTACGCCGAGCGGCTCGGGGTCGGCGACGCGGTGACGTTCACCGGGTACGTGGACGACGTGACCAAGCACCGGCTGCTCGCCGCGGCCTGGGTGCACGCGCTGCCGTCGGTGAAGGAGGGCTGGAGCCTCGCGGTCGTGGAGAGCGCCGCGCACGGCACGCCGACGGTGGCGTTCCGGTCCGCCGGCGGCCCCACCGAGTCGGTGCTGGACGGGGAGACCGGGCTGCTCGTCGACGACCTGACCGGGTTCGCCGTCGCGCTCCGGCGGCTGCTCACCGAGCCGGCGCTGCGGGAGTCGATGGGCCGCGCCGCCCGGGCGCACGCGGCCCGGTTCAGCTGGCCGGCGACCGCAGCCGCGGTCGAGGCGGAGCTGCGCACGCTGACCGGCCTGCCGCCGCGCCCGGCGCTTCCGGCCGGCAACCGGCCGGCCGACCCGCCGTCGATCGAGGCCGCCGGCTGACCGGCGCTACTTCTGGTCGTACGTGATCAGCGGCTTGTTCACCGGCGGCGCGTTGGTGTTCGACGCCGAGGCCACCAGCACGAGCGAGGCGCCGAGCGCGAGCAGGCCGCCAACCACGGCCGCCACCAGGGTCGAGATGAGGATCTGGCCCCGGTCCCTTTCACCGGTCCGCCGCTCGTCGCTGAGCACCTGCGTCACGCTCCGGTTCGCTCGTCGGGTGTGCGGGAGCGTAGCAGTCGGGGCCTTCTCCGGACGATCACCGCGGCAAGGCCTATTACGGCGCCGCCGAGGCCGATCGTCGCTACCCGGGGGCGGTTCGGCGGCATGGACGCGGTCGGGCCCGGCAACTCGACCAGCAGCAGGTCCCGGCTGCTGAACAGCACCGGCAGCCCGGCCAGTGCGCGCTCGGTCGCGGCCGAGCCGGGCTGGGTCCGGTGCACCGCCGCGTACCGGACGCCGGCCGCCCGCAGCACGTCCGGCAGCCGGCCGCCGTCGGCCAGCCCGGCGCTGACCCGCCCGGCCCGCGGATCCTCGCCGCGCACCGTCGCGCCGGACAGCGGCAGCGCGTCGTCGGCCAGCGTGCGGCGGTCCAGCAGCCGCGGCAGCGGGTCGAGCACGACGCGATCCCCCGCCCAGTCCAGCCGCCGGTACGTGCCCCAGGGCAGCGCCGCCACCTCGCCCGGCGGCGCCTGCGCGACCGCCGCCCGCAGCGCCAGCCAGTCGGCCGGGTAGTCGGCCGCGGTCAGCCGGCCGCCGACACCCCAGGCCAGGCCGGGCAGGGCGAGCACCGGCAGCACCGCGAGCAGCACCGCCCAGGGCGCCGTCCGCGGGGTCCTGGCCAACCGGCCGACCGCGTGCCCGGCCGCGAGCGCGACCACGAGCGCGGCCGGTGCCAGCAGCTTCTGCCCGTCCCGGAGCAGGCCGCCGCCGGGCGCGTGCACGACCACCGCCCGCAGCACCGCGTCGAGGCCGGGCAGCGCGCCGGCCGCGGCCAGCAGCAGACCACCGGCGCCGGCGGCGACCAGGCCGGGAGTGTCGGCCAGCACCGGTCGCAGCCCGAGCACCAGCGCGGCGAGCACGGCGACCAGGGCGACGGCGGCCAGCGCGGAGTCCCGGCCGTACGGGACGGTGGCCGGGTTCCAGATCCCGCCGAGCGTGAGCAGGCTGCCCGCCAGCCCGAGCGGCGTGTCGGAGCGGGCGGCGAAGGCGGCCACGCCGGCCGGGTCGGCCGGCACCCCGCCGGGTCGCGCCAGCGCCGGCACGATCCACGGCAGGCTCACGACCGCGGCGAATCCCAACACCCCGCCGAACCGGGCCGCCGGGCGCACGCCGACTACGCAGAGCGCGGTGGCGGTCGCGATCAACGCCGAGGTCGAGCCGGCCGCAGCAGCGGCGGCCAGCCAGAGCAGCAGCGGGCGCAGCGACCCGCCGCGCCGGGCCGCGAGCGCGGCGCCGACCACCCACGGCAGCACCGCGTACCCGAGCAGGAACGGCCAGTGCCCGATCAGCAGCCGCTCGCCGACGTACGGGGTCCAGGCGTAGGCGAGCGCCGCGGCCGCGGCCCCGGGCAACCCAGGCACGAGCCGGGCGGCGCCGGCGCCGGCCAGCACGAACACCGACAGCAGCAGGCCCTGCTGGACCACCGCCACCGGCAGCACCCGGGCCAGCAGGTCGGCGAGCAGCTCGGTCGGGACCGCCCGCGGCACCGAGCCGTCCGTGCCGAGGACCGACCCGGTGATCGGCGGGTCCGGCACGAACACCATGTCGTAGGACAGGACGATTCCGCGGCCGAGCACCGGCGCCAGCACGAGCAACCCGGTGACGAGCCCGATCGCCGCCCCGAGCGGGCCGCGCCTCACCGGCGCTCGACCTCGGTCAGCGCGGCGCCCATCCGCACGCACTGCGTGCCGAGCTCGTGGTGCGCCTGGACGTACCGGCGGTTGTGCGCGCCGACCGCGGCCCGCCGGGCCGGGTCGGCGAGCAGCCCGAGCAGCGCCTCGGCCAGCGCCCCGGCGTCGTCGACGACCCGCTCGTTCGGCGGCACGACGATCTCGTGGTTGGTGCCGCAGGCCGTCGTCACGACCGGCAGCCCGCAGGCCATCGCCTCCAGGTAGGCCAGGCCGAACTGCTCGGACCACTTCCAGGTCGACCGCGGCGCGGTGACGAACACCGCCGCCGACCGGAGCACGGCCGCGACCCGCGCGGCGTCGCCGCGGCCGAGGTACTCGACCCCGGGCCCGCGAACCGTCGGCACCAGCGGGCCGTCGCCGAGCACGAGCAGTCGCGCCTCCGGGATCTTGGCCCGCACCAGCGCGAAGGCGGCGAGCACCCGGTCGATCCCCTTGTTCGCCGCGACCGGCGACACGAACGCCAGCACCGGGTCGGCGACCGGCGCCGGCGCCGGCCGGAACGCCCCGGTGTCGACGCCCGGCTTGACCACCCGGATCCGGTCCTCGTCGGCGCCGAGCACCCGCAGGTGGTCGGCGGCCGCGTCGACCAGGCAGAGGAACAGGTCCGCCGTCTCCAGCGAGCGCCGCAGCGCCGTCCGGTACGGCGGGAGCGCGTAGAGCGGCTGGCGCGGGTCGTTCTCCCAGGTGAGCACGACCTGGCGGAGCCGGTGCCGGCGGGCGTACGCGGCCGCCTGCCCGGTGACCAGCGCGCACAGCTCCAGCGAGCCGACCCAGTCGTACGCCGGCGGCAGCCCGTCCAGCTCGCGCACCCAGGCCAGCCCGCCGGCCTCGACGAACCGCCGCACCGGCCGCCGGTACGTCGCCGGCACCCAGTCGGCCGGCGGCAGCGGGGGCCCGCCGGCGAGCGCGGTCAGCCGGGTGCCGGGCAGCAGCGACAGCCAGCGCTGCTCGCGACCCGGCCGTTGGTCCGCCAGCGACACCCACAACAGCCGCCGCGTCATCGCCGCGGGCTCCGACTTGAGGCCAGGCCGTCCCGGCGCGGGACGCGACCGGCGCGCCGGCACGTGTCGCGGCGGCTGGCCCGGCACCACTCCAGGCCGAGGCTGAGTCGCGGGCTGGCGAGCCGACGGGTGCCGCGGCTGCCGGCCCGGCCCGACGTGAGGCGGCCGCCGGGTCGCGGGCGACGGGAAGTGGCGGTCGGCGGGGTCATCGGCGGCGGCCCTTGAGGTAGCCGACCGCGTAGGCGGCGGTCTCGGCGGCGCGCATGGCCAGCAGGCCGGCGGTGTGGACCGGGTCGCGGGCGAGGCGGCGGCGGTGCCGGACCAGCGCCGCAAGCGTGCCGGCGCCCTGTCCGGCGAGCGCACCGGGATTCTTCGCCGCGAAAGCCGGCAGGCTGCGGCCGTAGTAAACGCGCTTGGCCAGGATCGAGCGCAGCGTCAACCGGCCCTCGTCGTGCACGATCAGCACGTCCGGGCAGAGCGCGGTCCGGGTGCCGGCGGACCGCAGCCGCAGCCGCAGGTCGGCGTCCTCCGGCCCGGCCATCGCCGGGTCGAACGCGCCGCCGCCGAGCAGCAGCTCCCGGCGCAGCAGCCGCGGGTTGTGCAGGTTCGCGTCGTCGACGTAGCAGGACCGCTCCAGCGCCCGGCAGGCCGTCCAGAAGCCGGGCCCGACGCTCACCTCGGGCACGGCGACCGCGTCGGCGCCGGTCTCCTTCGCGGTCGCCAGCGCGGCCGAGACCGTGCTCGGCGGCAGCACCATGTCCGCGTCGATCCACAGGATCCAGGCCGCCGCGGCCAGCCGGACGCCGGCGTTGCGCTGAGCGCTGCGCTCGGGCCCGCCGCGCACCGCGACGTCGGCCAGCTCGCGGGCCAGCTCGTACGTGCCGTCGGTGCTGGCGTTGTCGACGACGATCAGCTCGACCGGGGTGTCCTGGGCCCGGATCGAGTGCAGGCAGGCCGCGAGGGTGCGCATCGAGTTACGGGTCGGCACGACGACGGAGACGGTCACCGGCGCCCCCGCTCGGCCCGGGTCACGCCCACCGCGAGCAACAGCAGCGCCAGCGCGGCCAGCCGGTGCGGCCAGAGGTCATCCGCGACCACGTGCGCGGACAGGCCGCCGCCGAGGTCAGGCCGCAACGCCAGCCACACCACCGGCACGGCCGCCAGCAACGCCGCCGCCGCCACCATCAGCGTCCGCGGCCGCGGCGCCCGCACGAGGTGCCACCCGGCCAGCAACAGCGCCGCCACCCCGAGCCCCAGCCCGCCGAACACCCACGCCAGCAGGGCAACCGCGACCCAGCCGGCCGCCCGCCGCACGGACCCGCGACCGGGCGACCACCCACCTGCCCCAGCCGCCCCCGAGCCACCCACCGCCGAGCTGCCGCCCACCGCCGGACCGCCCACCGCCGGACCGCCGGCCACCGCCGGGCTGCCGGCCACCGCCGGGCTGCCGGTCGGAGCGGCCGGCGGTCCGGTGCCGGCCGGCGGGGCGCCGGCTATGGGGCCCGCGGGCGGTGGTTCGTCGGGAGGCGGCGACCAGTCGGCGTCCGGCACGGGCGGTGCGGTCCAGTGGCCGTCGGTCCAGGTCGGCACGTCGGGGGCGGGACCGGTCGGCACCGGAACAGCCGGCGGCGCGCGCCGAACCGCGATCCGCCGGGGCGGGGCGCGCAGGACGAGCAGGACCAGGCAGCCGAGCACGGTGGCGCCGGACACGGCGAACCCGGCGTCGGTGACGCGCTGGGGCCCGTAGCGGATCGTCGCAACGTGCGCCGTGCCCGGCAGGTCGACTCGCCACCCGGCGGCATACCCGTCGACAAGGATCGGTGGCCCGAGATCGTGACCGTCGACGCTCGCCCGCCACCGCGGGTCGTACGCCTGCCCGCTGATCAGATACCAGGCCCCGTTCGCCGACGACACCCGCACCGTCGCCGATCCGGCCCGGCCTTGCTCCACCGCGTACCGCGGTCCCGGCGGTGGCCGCCGCTCACCCGGCCCGAGCGTGTCCCGCAACGCCAGCTGGTCCGGCTGCCACCCGGCGACCGGCCGCACCTGGTGCTGACCCGGCCCGAGGAACAGCGACCCGCACCCCTGCCACGGCACCGGGTCGTCGGTGGTGATCGCGGCGACCGGCCGCATGAGCAGCGCATGCCCGTCCACAGTGGACACCGGTACGCACGGCCGCGCGGCGGTGCCGCGGATCCGGGCGCCGCCGAAGTCGACCTCGGAGATCCGCACCGACGCGTCCGGCCGGCCGCTGCGGGTGGCCAGGATCGTCAGCTCCAGCCGCGACGCGGTCCGGGCCGGGAACGAGATCCGGGTCGTGCCGCGCGCCGCCGGCGCCGTTGCGACGACCGTGCCGTCCAGCGTGACCTGCACCCGGGTGGCCCAGTCGGACAGGCGGCGACCGACCTGGGTGAGGTCGACGTGGTCGACCCGCCGCGCCGGCGCGCTGATCCGCAGCGACTGCCCGACCACCGGCACCGCCGGCAGCCAGGCCGTGTCCGGTCGCCCGTCCAGCGCCTGCGACGCCCGTACGGTCGGCAGCCCGAAGGCCCTCGATGTCGAGGTCGCCCGCACCGGGCCGGTGTAGCCGGCGAGCCGGTCGAGGTCGGCCTCGGGCAGCGCGGCGGACGGCCGGATCAGCGCGGTGGCGACCGCGGTCCGCGGCACCGGGAAGGTGAAGTCGCGGGCCAGCCCGGTCTCCTCGTCGTCCGCGGCGGTGGTGCCGCGGGCCCGGGTGAGCAGCACGTCGACCGGAGTGCCGGCCAGCCGCTGCCGGGCCGCGGCCGGCAGCCCTGCGACCAGGCGGTCCACAGTGGACGGCAGCGTGGCCACCCTGGTCAGCCGCACCCCGGGCACGGTGACCTCGTCGATGCCGACCCGGCCGAAGCCCTCGCCGCTGGTCGCCAGCACCGTCACGCGCACCGAGTCGGCCGGCACCGGCGCCGCCGGCACGTACGTCGCCACTCCGGACGGCCCGACCGCGACATCGGCGTGCTGCCCGCCGACCTCGATCCGGATCCGGCTGATCGCCACCGCCCCGGGCCGGACCGAGACCGAGACCCGCGGCACCGCGCGGGCCGCGAACCGCAGCGTCAGCGACTGGCCGACCGCCCGGCCGAAGTCGCCGAACTGCCAGGCCGTACGGGGATCGCCGTCGGCCGCGTTCTCCGGGCTGGCCGCCGCGACGGGCCCGAACGCCGAGCCCGAGTCGGTCGCGGTCGCCGAGCCGCCGGTCACGGTCAGCGTGGTCTGGTTGCCGGCCGGGCCGAGCGCCCGCGTCCCGGCCGGGTCGGCCGCCGCCGGCAGCAGCGCGCCGGTGCCGTTGGCGAGCCGCCCGGCCACCGTGGTCCGCCGCCGGTTGGTGTCGGTCAGCACGATCCGCGCGGTCTCCGGCAGCACCCGGGCCAGCTCGGCCGGCGACAGGTCGGCGAGGTAGCGGAACGTCGGCGAGCCCGGCAGCAGCCCGGCCGCGGTCATCGGCGCCAGCGCCCCGCCGTCGCCGTCGACCAGCACGGTGGCCGCGGTCGCGTCGGTGCGGACGACCGCGCGGGCGCCGTCCACGGCGTACCGCTGCAGCGGCGGCAGCGCAGCCTCCCCGACCGACTCCGGCGGCACCGTCGGCGAGGTCGTGTTCTGCCCCGGCCCGCCGAACTCCCCGGCCTGCCGCAGTCCGGGGTCGGCGTCCAGCTGCGCCCGCACCTGCGCCGGCCGCGCGCCGCCGGTCAGCTCCCACACCACGTCGTTGCGCAGCAGCAGGTCGCCGACCCCGAGGTAGCGGGCCGCGGTCGACAGCGCGCCCGGCGGCAGCCGTTGCTCCTGCAGCGCGCCGTCCAGTTCGGCGAGCAGGTTGGCCGCCGGCGCCGAGGTCACCGGGATCACCGTGCGCACCACCGACGGCCGGTCGAGCACCGAGGTGGACAGGTCGTCCGGCCGGTCCTCGCTCCACCGGTACGAGGCCTGCACCTCGCCGGGCACGAACCAGACCCGCTGGTCGGCCGGCCCGGCGTTGAGCTCGGCCGCCGCCTGCTGCCAGTACGGCGGCAGGTCGACCGAGCTGACGTACAGGTGGCCGGTCCAGGCCGGCAGGGTCGAGCCGGCCAGCACCAGCGCGACGGCGGCGGCCACCACGGCCCGCGGCCCGCGTCCGGGCCAGCGCCGCCAGGCCGCGACGACGCCGGCGGTGACCAGCAACGTCACGCCGAGCACCAGCACCGCGCCGACCTTGTTCGTGGTCCGGAACGCCGCCGCGAACGGCACGTGCACGAACGCGCGGTCCAGCGCGCGGCCGAACGGCGTCGGGTGCGCCACCGGGAACAGCCCGACCATGACCGGCACCGCGACCAGCAGCAGCCCGACCCCGAGCCGGCGCAGCGGTCCGCGGACCAGCAGCGCGCCGGCGACGGCGAGCACCGGCAGCGCGAACGAGGCGATCACGACGACCGGCGAGGTGAGGTAGCCGGCGAACTCCGGCAGCCACACCCCGCGCCCGCCCGAGCCGTACAGCGGCCAGAGGCCGAGACCGCGCAGCACCTCCGCGGCCGAGGACGGGCCGGAGATGCCCTGCGGCGTCTCGGAGTTGTCCACCACGGTGGCACCGGCCCCGAACGCCAGCACCGACGGCAGGATCCAGTACAGCGAGACGGCGACGACCAGCACCGCGCACCGGGCGACGACGGCCAGGGCACGTCGCCACGATCCCGGCCGGATCACGGCCACCACGACCGGGACGGCGGCGAGCTGGAACAGCGGCACCACGCCCGCGTTCATCCCGGACGTCGCGGCGAACGCGAGCGCGAAGCCGGCCGGCCACCGCCACTTGGCCCACTGGCCGGCGCCGTCCGGGACCCGCAGCGCGTGCACGAGGC
>DATBFW010000158.1:0-6814 GCA_036558285.1 Mycobacteriales bacterium
GCGATCGCCGCCACCGGCGCGTACCCGTGGCAGAAGCTGAACGGCGCCGAGGCCCCGCTGGCGACCGTGCTGTCCGACGGGGTCGGCACGTCCTGGGGCTCCGGCCTCATCTCGGTCGGCGCGCTGATCGCGATCACCAGCGTGGTGCTGACGATCCTGTACGGCCAGACCCGGATCATGTACTCGATGTCGAGGGACGGGCTCGTCCCCGCGGCGTTCAGCCGGGTGTCCCGGCGGCAGACGCCGGCGCTCGCGACCGCGATCTTCGGCATCCTCATCGCGGTGCTCGCCGCCACCGTGCCGCTGGAGATCATCTTCGAGCTGGTCAACATCGGCACGCTGTTCGCCTGCGTGATCGTCAACCTCGGCGTGATCGTGCTGCGCCGGACCCGCCCGGATCTCGAGCGCGGCTTCCGGGTGCCCGGCGTGCCCGTGGTGCCGATCATCGGCGCGCTGCTCTGCTTCTACCTGATGAAGCAGCTGACCGTGCAGACCTGGCTGCGGTTCCTCGTCTGGCTGCTGGTGGGCCTGGCGATCTACTTCCTGTACGGGCGCCGGCACTCGCGGCTGCAGCACGGCGAGACCGTCGTCTCCGAGGAGAGCTGAGCCCCCTGCGGTCCCGTGAACCGCGGGGAGGCACGATGGTCAGGTGACCTTGGTACGCCCGGTGGGCCTGGGGCTCGCCTCCCGCGGTGACGTCCGGGACGCCGTCGGCTTCGCCGAGCGGGCCCGGGCGGCCGGCTGCGAGTCGGTGTGGTTCCACGAGAGCTACTTCGAACGCGACGCGGTGACGTACGCGACCGCCGTCGCCGCGTCGGTGCCCGACCTCGGCGTCGCGCTCGGCGCGCTGTCGACGTACGCGCGGCCGACGGCGCTGACCGCGATGACCGTGAGCGCGCTGGACGATCTTGCCCCCGGCCGGATCACCGTCGCGCTCGGTTCCGCGCTGCCGCTGCGGCTGGCCCAGATGCAGATCCCGTACGACCCGGACGTGGCGATCGAGGCGGTACGCACCCAGCTGCACGACCTGCGGGCGCTGTGGCGGGGCGAGCGGCTGCCCCGGACCGGGCTGCCCGACCTGGAGCCGATGTTCCCGCCGGTGCACCGGGTGCCGCTGTGGGTGGCCGGCTACCGGAAGGCGTTCCACGAGCTGGCCGGCGAGGCCGCCGACGGCTACCTGGCCCGGCCGGCCGAGTCGATCCCGGCGATCCGGATCGCGAAGGACCGGATCGCGGCGGCGGCCACCGCGGCCGGCCGGGACGCCGGCGACGTCGTGATCGGCGGCTACCTGCTCTCGCTGGTCGACTCGTCCCGCCGGGCCGCGCTGGACCGGGCGAAGCGCGAGCCGTTCGTCATCTACATGCTCGCCGTGCAGTCGGACACGGCGATGCGCCGGGTCGGGCTCGACCCCGAGCTCAAGGGACGGGTGTTCGCGGCCTGGCGGGAGGGCGACTACCACCGCGCGGCCGGGTTGATCCCGGACGAGCTGGTCGACGCGTTCATCCTCTGCGGCACGCCGGACGAGGTCGCCGCGCGGGCGGCGGAGTACGCCGACGCGGGCATGACGCTGCCGGTGCTGCAGCCGGTGCTGCAGGAGGAGGAGCAGGTCGGCTACGTGCTCGACGCCGCGGCCACGTACGGCTCGGGCCGGGCCGGCGCGGTGGGCGCGTTGCCGTCGAGCGCGGTCCGGTCCCGGGAGGAGGTGTCCGCCGGCCGCCGGCTGCGCAACCTGGTCGAGATCACCCGGCCGTTCGCGCTGACCGCCTCGATCGTGCCGGTGTGCGCGGCCGGGGCACTGGCGCTGCTCGACGGCCTGATGAACTGGGGACTGTTCGCGCTGGCGCTCGTCGCCGCGGTGCTGCTGCAGGTGGGCACCAATGTGATCAACGAGGTTTACGACGTCCGCAAGGGCATCGACTCGATCACCTCGCCGCGGGCCTCGCAGGCGCTGGTGACCGGGCGGGTGACGGAGAAGGACGCGTTCCGGCTGGCGTACGCGGCGTTCGCGATGTGCGCGGTGCTCGGCCTGGTGCTGGTCGCCGTCCGGGGTTGGCCGCTGCTGCTGATCGGCGCGTTCGGGCTCGTGATGGGCTGGGGCTACACCGCCCCGCCGCTGCAGTACAAGTACCGCGCGCTCGGGCTGCCGCTGGTCTTCCTGCTGATGGGCCCGCTCATGGTGGTCGGCGCGTACTACGCGGTGACCGGGCAGTGGTCCTGGCAGGCGGCGGTGGCGAGCGTGCCGATCGGGCTGCTGGTCACGGCGATCCTGCACGGCAACGAGTGGCGGGACATCGGAGAGGACGCCAGGGCCGGGATCCGGACGATCTCGATCAGCGCCGGCCGCTCGGTCGCGCACTGGATCTACGTCGTGCTGCTGGTCGGGGCGTACGTGACGCTCGCGCTCGGGGTCGCGTTCGACCTGCTGCCGCGGCTGTCCCTGCTCGCGGTGCTGTCGATGCCGCTGCTGGTGCAGGCGCTGCGGGCGTCCGAGCTGGGCGCGACCGGCCAGCAGCGGGAGATCGCGATGATCGACCGGAACACCGCGCGGCTGCACGCGGCGTTCGGGGCCCTGTTCGTCCTCGGACTGGCGGTGGCGTCGGCATGAGGCTCCCCGAGCGTCCGTCCGCTGCCGTCACCGCCGCCTCGGTGGCCGCCGCCTACGCGGGCTTCGCGGCGGTCTTCCGGGGGCCGCGGGCGAGGTTCTGGCCGCGGATGACCCGTACCGGTCTCGGCCTCGGCGCGCTCGCCCTGGCCACCGAGGGCGACCTGCGCCGGATGGTGCCGCGACCGCGCGACGTCGCGCTGGGCATCGGCATCGCCGCCGGCCTGTACGGGGTCTTCCAGGTCGGCGACCGGGCCGCCCGGGTGGTCATGCCGAAGGGCGCCGAGGACATCGGCGACATCTACCTGCTGCGGTCGCTGCGGCCGAAGCGGGAGATCGCCGCCCGGCTGGCCACCGTGATCGGCCCGGCCGAGGAGCTGTACTGGCGCGGTCTGGTGCAGGCCGAGCTCGCCCGCCGGCTGGGACCGGCCCGCGGTGCGGCCGCCGCCGCGATGATCTACGGCGGCGCGCACGTGGCGACCGGGAACGCGACGCTGGTCGGGGCGGCCAGCGTGGCCGGCGGGGTGTGGTCGGCGCTGGCTGCGCTCGGCGTGCCGATGCCGGCGCTGATCGTGAGCCACGTCGTCTGGGACATCTGGATCTTCCTGGTGCAGCCGACCCAGCCGGTCGACGACCCGGACCGGTCAGCCTGACCCGCGGCCGGCGAGCCACCGGCTCAGAGCAGCACCACGGACAGGAAGCCGAGCACCATCCCGACGACCGTGACGAGCATGGCCATCTTCCACCGCCGCTCGTGCCGTCCGCGCGCGACGAGCCCCAGCACGATGCCGAGGACGCCGAAGATGAGCCAGGAGATGACGAACGCGAGGATCCCGCAGGCGATCGTGATGTAGGAGAACGTGTTCGGGGGCGCGGCGGCGTCCGGGACCTGCGCGGGATCCTGTGCCGTCACCCCGCCAACGTACCCGACCCGTCCCAACGGACGGCAAAGCGGCCCTCAGCGGACCGGGGTGAGAACCACCACCGGGATCTGCCGTGCGGTCCGCGTCTGATACTCGTCGTACGCCGGCCAGACCCGGGCGGCCAGCCGCCAGAGCCGGTCCCGCTCGTCGCCGGTCACCGTGCGCGCGGTCGCGTCGAACTCCTCCGCGCCGACCTGGACGTGCACGTGCGGGTCGGCGTCCAGGTTGCGATACCAGGCCGGGTGCCCGGCCGACCCGCCGTTGGAGGCGACGACCAGGTAGGTGTCGCCGTCCTCGGCGTAGATCAGCGCGGTGCGCCGGAGCAGGCCGCTCTTGTTGCCGGTCGTGGTCAGCAGCAGCGTCGGCACGCCGGGCTTCCACTCGTGCCCGTCCGCGCCGCCGCTCGCCACGTACCGCTGGATGTGCTCGTTGACCCAGCCGCGTGGGCTGTCGATGGCCCGAGTCATGTCGGAACTCCTCTCAGACGGCGCAGCTGCCGTCGTCACAGGCGTTCCCGTTATCGCCGTCGTTCACCATCGACAGCGGGTGCGCGGCCGCGTGCGCCTGCCGCAGCGCGCTGAGCAGGACGTCCGCCGGCTGCGCACCGGAGACCCCGAACCTCCGGTCGAGCACGAAGAACGGCACCCCGGAGATGCCGAACGCCCGCGCGGTGGCCTGGTCCTCCCCGACGTCGGCCAGGTATTTGTCGGACTCGAGCACCGAGCGGGCCTCGGCCTCGTCCAGCCCGGCCTGGCCGGCCAGCCGGACCAGCGTGTCGACGTCGCCGATCGGCTCGCCCTCGGTGAAGTACGCCAGCAGCAGCCGTTCCTTGAGCTCGGCCTGCCGGCCGCGGTCGGCGGCCAGGTGCAGCAGCCGGTGCGCGTCCACGGTGTTGCCGGGCCGGGCCGTGTCGAAGCGGAAGTCGAGGCCCTCGCCGGCAGCCTGGTCGACCACCCGCTGCTGCATGGCCTCGGCCTGGGCCAGCGGCACCCCGTACTTGTCGGCGAGCCGCTGGGTGGCGTTTCCCTCGACCGTGCGCGGCGTGGTCGGATCGAGCTCGAAGCTGCGGTAGCGCACCTCGACCTCGTCGCGGTGCTCGAACGCCGCGAGCGCGGTCTCGAACCGCCGCTTGCCGATGGCGCACCACGGGCACACCACGTCCGACCAGATCTCCACCTGCACGATTCGCTCCTGTGGTCCGGATGTCTTTGTCGCGACAACCGGACCGGCCTGCCGGGTCTTCCCGCGCTCAGCCGCGCGGCGGGAGCTCGGGCGCCCGCCGGGACGGCCGGGTGGACCGGTCGGGCGGCGTCGCCGCCGGCCGGGTCTCCAGCGCCTCCAGCACCATCCGGACGGCGGTCTCCAGCTGCGGGTCACGGTCGGCCGCCCAGTCCTGCGGGGCGATGTCGACCTCGACGTCGGGATCGACGCCGTAGTTCTCGATGCCCCAACCGGAGCCCTCGAACCACAGCGCATACCGCGGTTGGGTCACGGTGGTGCCGTCGACCAGCGAGTAGCGCCCGTCGATGCCGATCACGCCACCCCAGGTGCGGGTGCCGACCACCGGGCCGATGCCGTAGAGGGTGAAGCCGGCGGTGACGATGTCGCCGTCGGAGCCCGCGTGCTGGTTGGTCACCGCGACGATCGGGCCTCGCGGTGCGTTCGCCGGGTAGGTCACCGCCGGGTTGCCGCGCGGGTTGTCCCAGCCCTTGACCGTACGGGCGAGCTTCTCCAGGACCAGCTCCGAGGTGTGGCCGCCGTTGTTGTCCCGCACGTCGACGACCAGGCCCTCCCGGGCGACCTCGAGGATGAGGTCGCGGTGCAGCTGGGCCCAGCCGTTCGCGACCATGTCCGGGATGTGCAGGTAGCCGACCCGGCCGCCGGACAGCTCGTGCGTCGCGGCCCGCCGCCCGGCCACCCAGGCCTGGTAGCGCAGCGCCTTCTCGTCGTCGAGCGGAAGCACCACGACCCGGCGCACGTCCCCGCCGTCGGCCGGCTGCACGGTCAGCTCGACCGGGACGTTGGCGGCGCCGGCCAGCAGCGGCGCCGGCCCGAGCCGCGGGTCGACCGGCCGGCCGTCCACGGCGAGGATCTCGTCGCCGGCGCGGACCGCGACGCCGGGCGCGGACAGCGGAGCCCTGGCGCCGCGCACCGACGTCTCGCCGGGCAGCACCGTGGCCACCCGCCAGCGGTTGCCGACCCGCTCCAAATCCGCGCCGAGGTGGCCGAGCACCCGGCCGGGCTCGACCGGCGGCGACGGCGCCATCTCGTACGCGTGCGAGCTGCCGAGCTCGCCGATGACCTCCCAGAACACCTCGGACAGGTCGTCGCGGGTGGCGATCCGGTCCAGCAGCGGGCGGTATTTCGCCAGCACCGCCGGCCAGTCCACGTCGGCCATGTCCGGGGTCCAGTAGTGGTCGCGCATCAGCCGGCCGGCCTCGTCGTACATCTGCCGCCACATCGCGGCCGGGTCGACCTGCCCGCGCAGCCGGCGCAGGTCGACCTCGATCACCGCGTCGCGGTCGCCCTCGGAGTCGGGCTCGACCCGCCGGTCGGCAGGCACGATCCGCATCGCGTCGCCGTCGCGGACCAGCAGCCGGCGGCCGTCGCCGGTCACGTCGACGCCGTCGAGCTCGCCGACCACGGTCGCCACCCGGCGCTTGGCGAAGTCCCAGCGCTGCAGCTTCGGCCGGGTGCGCTCGCCGTCCTGGGTGGCCTTGTCCTCGCCGAGCAGGCCGGCCTGCGGCGTCTCCAGCCAGATCAGGCCGCCGCGGACCGCGCGCAGGGCGCTGGCCCGCGCCGTCGCGACCGGCACCGGGACCACCCGCTGGTCGATCGCCTCCGCGTCGACCAGCACCGGCTGCGGCGGGGCGTCGCCGTCACCGCCGCTCCCGCCGCTGCCGCCGCTGCCGCCGCCCTCGCCGTCGTCGGCGGTCGGCCGCCCGGCCGACTCCGGA
This sequence comes from Mycobacteriales bacterium, assembly GCA_036558285.1. Lineage (GTDB taxonomy): Bacteria > Actinomycetota > Actinomycetes > Mycobacteriales > CADCTP01 > CADCTP01. Next base: position 6,483 of record DATBFW010000158.1, read on the forward strand.
TGGAACGGCGACGGCGTGGTCGCACCCAGCGGCACCACGTACGGCCGGGTGCCGCCGAGGAAGGACAGGTCGAAGATCCAGTCGTCGTACACCGGGTCGAGCGTGCGGGTGGACAGGAACGCCAGGTGCAGCCCGTCGAGGGTGAACACCGGGCTGGTGTCCTGGAACCGCAGCGGGGTGATCTCCACCGGCGCCGCCCCGTCGCCGTCGGCGACCCGGCGGGCGAGGATCTGGCGCAGGTTTTCCGCGCCCGGGTGCGACCAGGCCAGCCACGCCGAGTCGGGCGACCAGGCCAGGCCGGTCGCGTCGCTGAACTCGGACCGGGCGACCTC
>DATBFW010000159.1:0-2643 GCA_036558285.1 Mycobacteriales bacterium
GGAGGGAAGTTCGGTGGGTGTGCTGCAGCGCTTCGAGCGGCGCCTCGAAGGTGCGGTCGGCACTGCCTTCGCGCGCCTGTTCAAGGGTCAGGTGGAGCCGGTCGAGGTGGCCAAGGCGCTCCAGCGGGAGGCCGAGGCCCGGCGGGCCATCGTCGGCCAGGACCGGGTGTTGGTGCCGAATCGCTACGTGGTGGAGTTGGGTCCGACCGACCACGACCGGCTCGCGCCGTGGGAGACGCAACTGACCAACACCCTGGCGGAGATGGTTCAGGAGCACGTGGACGACGAGGGCTGGTCGACGTTCGGGGACATCGAGGTGTCGCTGTCGCGCAACGAGGAGCTGGGGACCGGGATGTTCAACGTGACCAGCAGCGTGGATCCGAACGCGGGCCCGCGCCGCCGTCCGTACAACTCGCTGTCGATGCCGGCGGTGCCGGCCGGGCCGGGTCCGGCGGGGGCGGCCGGCGCCGGCGGCCCGGTGCCGGGCTTCGCGGCCAGCCACGGCGGGTACGGCGGAGGCGGCGGATACGGCGGTGACCAGGGCTACGGCCAGCCGGACCAGGGCTACGGCGGCCGCGACCCGGGCTACGGTCCGCCCGACCAGGGCTACGGCCAGCCCGACCAGGGCTACGGCCAGCCGGACCAGGGCTACGGCGACGGCTACGGCCAGCCGGGCTACGGCCAGCAGCAGCCGCCGTACGGCGACCCGTACGAGCAGCAGGGCTACCCGGCCAACGGTTACCAGCAGTCCAACGGCTACGCCGCGCCGGCCACGGTGCCGCCGCCGTACCACCAGCAGCAGCAGCGGATGCGGCACATGCTCACCGTCGACGGCAGCCAGCAGTGGCTCGAGCTGCACGTCGGCAGCAACGTGGTCGGCCGCGGGCAGGACGCCGATCTCCGCCTGCCGGACACGGGGGTGTCCCGCCGGCACATCGACATCCGCTTCGACGGCCAGGGCGCCGTCCTGCACGATCTCGGCTCGACCAACGGCACGACGGTGAACGGGCACCGCGCGCAGAGCTGGCAACTGCAGCACGGCGACGTCGTTCGGCTGGGTCACACCGTGCTCGTCTACCGGCAAGAGCCGGCCTGACCTGAAGGGTCGGAGCCCCCGTGAACGCCCCGATCGTCGTCCAGATCCTCCGGTTCGGGTTCCTGGCGCTGCTGTGGATCTTCATCTTCGCTACGCTGCGCGTCGTCCGAGCGGACCTGGCGGGGGCCGGTGCGGCCCGTTCGACGATGCCCACCCGTCCGGCCGCCTCCTCGCGGCCAAGGCCGAAGCGAAGGGGGAAGGCGCTCACCCACCTGGTCGTCACCGAGGGTGGCCTCGCCGGCACCCGCATCGCGCTGGGCGACCAACCCATCATGATCGGCCGGGCCAACGACTCGACCCTGGTGCTCACCGACGACTACGCGAGCACCAGGCACGCGAGACTCGTCAGCCGGGACGGTGACTGGTACGTCGAGGACCTCGGCTCGACCAACGGCACATACCTCGACCGTACGAAGGTCACCAGCCCGACGCTGATCCCGCCCGGAGTCCCCGTCCGGATCGGCAAGACGGTTCTCGAGTTGAGGTCATGAACGTTCCCCCCGGCCCAGGTCGCGCCCGGTGACCGTGGCCCTCCGGTACGCGGTCCGGTCCGACCGCGGGCTGATGCGCGCCAACAACGAGGACTCGGTGTACGCCGGTCCCCGGCTGCTGGCGCTGGCCGACGGCATGGGCGGGCACGCGGCCGGCGAGGTGGCGAGCAACGTGGTCATCTCCACGCTCGCGCACCTCGACGAGGACCGGCCGATCGACGACCTCATCTCCACGCTGCGGGACACCACCGCGGCGGCGAACAACAACCTGCGCGCGATGATCGAGCAGGACCCGAACCTGGACGGGATGGGCACCACGCTCACGGCCCTCTTGTTCGCCGGTTCCCGGGTCGGGCTGGTGCACGTCGGCGACTCCCGGGCGTACCTGGTCCGCGGTGGGCAGCTGACCCAGATCACCCACGACGACACCTTCGTCCAGGCGCTGGTCGACGAGGGCCGGCTGACCATGGAGGAAGCCAGCTCGCACCCGCAGCGGTCGCTGATCCTGCACGCGCTCAACGGCACCGAGGTCGAGCCGGACCTGTCGATCCGGGAGGCCAGGGTCGGCGACCGATACCTGCTGTGCAGCGACGGCCTGTCCGACGTGGTCTCGCCGGACACGTTGCTGGAGGCGCTGCAGCTGCCCGACCCGCACGAGTCTGCCGACCGCCTGGTCGAGCTGGCCCTGCGGGCCGGCGGGCCGGACAACGTGACCTGCATCGTCGCCGACGTCATCGACGTGCCGTACGGGGACGACGCGCCGATCATGGACGGCGCGGTCGGCGGCAACCGCCCGCACCGGGAGCCCGACCACACCACGCCGGCGTCCCGGGCGGCCACGCTCAACCCGCGCCCGGAGCCGGAGGACACCGCGCCGCAGCCGCCGGCGAGGCCGCGCCGCCGGCGGATGCGCCTCGCGATCGGCCTGGTCGGGCTGCTGGTGCTGGTCGCCGGTGCGGGCTACGGCCTGTGGCGGTGGACGCAGGCGCAATACTTCGTCGGGGCCGAGGGCGACCAGGTCGCGGTCTACCGCGGGGTGAACGCCTCGGTCGGCCC
>DATBFW010000160.1:0-1911 GCA_036558285.1 Mycobacteriales bacterium
CTGATCGGCAGCGACGACCGGGCCGTGCTGACCGACTTCGGCATCGCCACCTTCGCCGACGACCCCAAGCTCACCCAGACCGGTATGGTGATGGGCTCGCCGGGGTTCACCGCGCCCGAGCGGATCCGCGGCGAGGACGCGTCGCCAGCCTCCGACCTGTGGTCGCTCGGCGCGACCGTCTACGCCGCGGTCGAGGGGCACGGCCCGTTCGAGCAGCGCGGCGGCGCGATCACCACCATGTCCGCCATCATCAACGAGGACGCGCCCGAGGCGCCGACGGCGGGCGCCCTCGGCCCGGTCATCGCCGCGCTGCTGCGCCGTGAGCCGGCTGACCGGCCGGACGCCAGCGAGGCCGCGCGGATGATCACCAGCGTGCTGCCGCTGCTGGCCGACCGTGCGCCCGGTGCCCCGGCCGGCTACGAGGCCACCGCGCTGTCGGCGTCGTCCTCTCCGGCCTCGGGGCCGGGATCGCCGGGATCGGTAACGCCGGGATCGGGCGGGCCCGGATCGGGCTCGCCGGTTTCGCCCGGATCGGCTTCGCCGGGACTTCCCGGGGCGGTCCGGCCGCGGACGCCGGTGCCGGACGAGAACTCGCTGGCCTACCAGCCGACGGTGATCAAGCCGCCGGACCCGCCGGCCGCGAACACTGGCTCGCCTCGCGGCGCCCCGGCGTCGGCCGGTGCCGGTGCCGGTGCCGGTGCCGCCGCTGCCGCATCGGCGGCGTCGGCAGCGCAGACCGCCCCGACCACACCGCAGCCGTCACAGCCGCCGACTCCGCCGCAGGGCGGCTGGGGGCAAGGGGCGGGCTCGGGGTACACGCCGGCCGGCTCAGGGTACAGCTCGCCAGACCCGGCCGGGTCCGCGGCCGGGCCGGAGGGATCGCAGCCCGATTTCTCCTCCTGGTACAACCAGTCCCCCAGGTCGGGCGCTTCGTCACCGCCGGGTTCCGGTTCTGGCTACCCGCCGCCGGCCGGCTATGCCCCGGCGGCCTGGTCGGGCCAGGCGTCTCAGCAGCCGCCAGCCTGGTCCGGTGCTGAGTACACGCCGTCCCGGCCGCCACGGCGGTCCGGGTTGGGGTGGAAGGCCGCCGTCGTGGCACTGGCGATCGTCGGCGCGGCGGCCGGGGCGGGCACGGTCGTGCTCCTGCATCAGGGTCATTCCGGCTCGCCGCAGGGTCAGGGCCAGACGACGGGCACGGGCACGGCGTCGGGATCGGCGTCCGGGTCGTCTTCGGCTTCGCTCCCGCCGCCGACGCTGCAGATCATCGACGCCGTCAACAAGCCGGCCACCGGGTCGCTGCCGAGCGGGTTCACGATGACCTCGCAGCCGGCCGCGTCCAACGAGACGGCCGGCTTTACGATCGCCGTGCCGCCCAGCTGGCAGAAGTCCACGAGCGGCCACCAGACCTACCTGACCGACCCGACAGACTCGAACACGAACGTGCTCGTCGACCTCACCCCGCACACCTACCCGGACATGCTGCGGGAGGCGCGGTACATCGAGGCGCAGTCGATCCCGCGCTTCCCCGGATACCACCGGGTAGGCATGGCGGCGTCGCAGGTCCGGGGCACGACCGGGGCCTGGTGGAAGTTCACCTGGAACAAGAAGGGAGTCCAGCAGGAGGCCCTCGACCTGCTCTTCGTGCTGAATACGCCGGCTGGTCCGCAGTCGTACGCCCTGTACGTGACCGCGCCCGAGTCGAAGTTCGACCAGATGCGGCCGATCTTCGACGAAGAGGCGGAGACCTTCGCCACGCTGCCGAGCTAGCGGCCGTCGTCAGTACCAGCCGGTGGCCTGCGCGTGCGACCATGCGGCGCAGGGCGAGCCGTAGGTGTCCCTGATGTACCGCAGGCCCCAGGTGATCTGCGTGGCCGCGCTGGTCTGCCAGTCGGGTCCGGCGCTGGCCATCCG
>DATBFW010000161.1:0-8423 GCA_036558285.1 Mycobacteriales bacterium
GCCGGCCGCCACCCATCCACCGGTTCGCGGCAGGCGGCGGAGCCGGTCGGCTGGGTGGGGTGGGTCAGCGGCGGCGGGGGGTCACGGGGCGGCGGAGGGACTCGCCGAGCCGGTTGAGCGTGCTCGACGCCGACTCGGCGCGGGCGGTCGACCCGGCCCGGGCCGCGCGCACCGTCGACGGCGGCAGCAGCGTCGCCCGCCAGCGCCGCCGCCGGCCCGCCTCGCCGCGCAGGCCGTGCCGCACCGCCCGGATCGCGTCCGGCAGGTCGCCGTCCACCCCGGCGTGCGCCGCGTACCGCGCCCGCTCCTCGGCCAGCGCGACCAACCGCAGTCCCCGGCTCGCGTCGTCGTCGAGGCCGAGATCGTGCCCGAGCCTGCGGGCCATCCCACGCGGAGTCTCGCTCGCCCGTACCGGCACCCCGTAGTCCGCGGCCGTGCCGACCACTTCGTCCCAGGCCGCCCTCGCCGCCGCCGTCGCATCGGCGCCGCCCGCGGCCCGCAGCCGGCGCCGCCGCACCGACACCCGCACGAAAGCCGGCACCAGCAGGAGCAGCAGCACGGCGATCACGATCGCGGTGACCAGCAGCCGGTGCGGAGTGATCAGGCCGGAACCCTGCAGCCCGCCGCCGGAAGAGCCGGGGTTGAGGTCCTCCTGCGGGATCTGGTTCGCCGTCGGTCCCGCGGACGGGTTGGCCGACGCCGACGCGCCGGACGACGGCCCGTTCGAGGCCTCCGGTCGCGGCGCGTACGCCGGCGCGATCGTCCGCCCGTCGATCAGCGGCGTCGGGTCGAAGTAGGTCCAGCCGATGCCGGCGAAGTAGGCCTCGACCCAGGCGTGCGCGTCGTGGTTGGTCACCGTCCACCGGTCGCCGTCGCGGGTTCCGGGCGTGTAGCCGATCACGACGCGGGACGGGATGCCCTTGACCCGCAACATCACGGCCATCGCGGCCGCGTACTGCTCGCAGAATCCCTGCTTGTTCTTCAGGAAGTCGACCAGCTTGCTGCCGCTGTTGCCGTCGATCGTGACCTCGGAGTATGAGAAGCCGTTCTTGCCGTCGGTGAAGTAGTCGTTGATCGCCTTGGCCTGCAGGTATGGCGACGACACGCCGCGGGTGACCTGGTTGGCGAGGCTACTGACCTCGTCCGGGAGGTTGGGCGGCACGATGGTCAGCCGGTCCGGCAGCTGGTCGCGCTGGTCATTGCTCAGGACCGGCGAGTTCTGCAGCGCGTCGACGGTCGGCGTCGGCTCCTCGCCGCTGACGGTGTAGCTGAAGTCGCCGTGCCGCCGGTCCGAGACGACCACCGACTTGCCGCTGTCGTAGCGCCAGTCCCCGCTGACGTTGTCGAGTCGGCGCGGCGCGTAGTAGACCGGCAGGTAGTTGTCGTTGTACTTCTCGGTGAGCTGGATGTTCGTCGAGTAGATCGCCTGCGAGCCGGTGTCCAGCCCACCGGCGTCCGGCGCCGGCAGCGGGGCGCCGTTGTCGACCGCGGTGCGGGCCGACACGTTGCTGGGTGACCAGCCGCTGTTCTCCTGGTAGCGGTCGAGCACCTTCGTCCGCAGGTAGAGCGGGCGGTCGAGGTCGGTGCTCACCGTCATCAGCGTGACCTGGTCGCCCTGCCGCAGCTGGCCCCGCAGCGCGACGAAGTCGTTCAGCGGGCCGTTGCCGTTGCCGCTGCCGTCGCCGGCCCCGGTCTGGCTGAGCCGGTTGAGGGTGTTGCCGGTCATCCCGGGCACGAGCAGCGGGAGGATCACCGCCAGCGCGATCGCGATCGCACCGATCCGCTGGCCGGTCAGCGGCGCCGGCACCTCGTCCGACGGCGCCTGGATCAGGCCGGACCCGGCACTGGCAGACCGCGGGTTCGCGCCGACCGGGCGGCCCCAGTGCGCCAACCGGTCCCGACCCTCGACCAGCAGCAGGAGGAGGTAGCCGCAGGCGGCGATCGCGAACAGCACCCACGGCACGTTGCCGAGCACCACGGCGACCGGCACCGCGTACAGCGCGAGCAGCGCCAGCCCGGAGGCCGCCGGACGGCGCAGGGTGACGGCGACGAAGTCGACGACGATCGTGGTCAGGCCGAGCGCGCCCGCGGTGAGCAGCACCAGCCCAGTCGTCGTCGGCACCGGGGTGGCGAAGTCGTTGATGTTCTGGAAGCCCTCGTCGATGCCGGCGCGCAACAGCTGCACGCTGTCCGGCGTGGGAATGATCCCGAACAGCGCGCCCTCGGTGCAGAACACCGCGGTGAGGTAGAGCAGCAGCCCGGCGGCCCCGAACACCGGCACGAGCGCCGCCGGCAGCCGCAGGTAGCGGGCCAGCAGGTGCGCACCGGTGACGGTGGCGACCGCGGCCCACGCATACCAGAGCCAGCGCCACTCGTCGAAGACCGCCCCGAGTGGCGCCGCGCCGAGCGCGACCGCCGCCCCGGCGGCCAACGTCATCCTCGTGCTGGTCCTCACCGGGCCACGCTCCCGTCCGCGTCCTGCCGTGCCGGCGGAGCGGTGCCGAGCGCCACCCCGCCCGGCCGCTGCCCCGCGGTCGGCCAGAGTTCCCGCAGCCGGTCGCCGTGCCGGGCCCGGACGACCCGCCAGCCGGCCCGCATCAGCACCTCGGCCGAGGCGTCGTACGCGGCCTCCGACTCGGACTGCGCCCGCGGTGAGAGCCCGAGCCAGCTGTTGGCGTCCACCAGGACTGCGATCGAGATCTCGCTGGGGGAGCGGGTCGAGGCCAGCAGCCTCGCCTGCTCCGGGTCGAGGATGCCGACCACGGCGATGAGCGTGCCCAGACCTTCGGCGCCGCGCAGCGGGCCGGCGGCCGCGTCCAGCGTGCGGTTACGAGAGACCTGCACCTCGGCGAGGTGGTCGAGCAGCACGCCCTCGTCGGTCAGCTCGGCGCCGCCGGCGGCCACGCCGGCGTCGGTGATCATCCGCAGCGAGTAGCCGCGGCGGGCGGTGTAGGCGCCGACGCTGGCGAGCGCGGAGACCGCCCACTCGAAGCTGGAGCCGGGTCCGTCGCCGCGGTGGGCGTCGGCCCTGGTGTCGAGCAGCATCGTCGCCCTTGCCTGCCAGGGCCGCTCTTCCCGGCGGACCATGAGCTTGCCGACCCGGGCGGTCGAGCGCCAGTGCACCTTCCGCAGGTCGTCGCCGTTGCGGTATTCGCGGGTCGCCGCGTCGTCGTCGCCGCGGATGGCGACCGACCGGCTCACGCTCTCGCCGCCCGACTCCCAGGCCCCGCCGAGCTTGATCGCGGGCAGCGGGTGCACGGCCGGCACCACGGTGAGGATGTCGACCGCGGTGAACGACCGGGTCAGCTCGACCAGCCCGAACGGGTCGGCGAGCCGCAGCCGCAGCGGGCCGATCCGGTAGCGGCCGCGGGCGTCCGAGCGGATCGGATACTGCACCACCCGGCGCTGTCCGGGTCCGACCCGGTCGACGGTGAACCGCGGCCGGCCGCCCAGCGTGTACGGCACCTCGTCCTCGAGCAGCAGCAGCCCGGTCGGCAGGAACGACACGTTCTCCAGCACCAGCCGCGCGGTGGCCGGCTGGCCGGCCGGCACCCGGGCCGGGGTGACGTCGCGGCTGCAGGACAGCCGGAACCGCGTGCGGGCCACCACGGCCGCCGCGACCAGCGGCAGCGCGACGAGGAAGACCGCCACCCGGAGCAGGTCGCGCTCGCCGAGCACGAGCCCGCACAGCGCCGAGGCGATCCCGGCGGCAAGCAGGCAGCGACCCCGGGTGGTCAGACCGGACAGCGCGGCCCGCACCGGCTCAGACCCTCCGGCCGACCGGCGGCGCCTCAGCCGGGCGCGGCACCGGCACCGAGCGGAGCACCGACTCGACCACGCCGTCGGTGCCGCGCCGGGCGATCTGTGCCTCCGCGGTGAGCAGCAGCCGGTGCGCCAGCACGTGCTGGGCCAGCCGCTGCACGTCGTCGGGCAGCACGTAGTCGCGGCCGGACAGCGCGGCCTGCGCCTTCGCCGCCCGCAGCAGCTGCAGGCTGGCCCGTGGGGACGCGCCGAGTCGCAGGTCGGGGGACCGGCGGGTGGCGTTGACCAGGTCGACCACGTACTGCCGGACAGGGTCGGAGACGTGCACCCGGCGGACCATGTCGATGAGCGCCCGCACCTCGGTGGCGGTGGAGACGGGGGCGAGCGCGTCCAGCGGGTCGGCTCCGGCGTGGTCGGCGAGCATCACGATCTCGGCGCCGGTGTCCGGGTAACCCATCGAGATGCGGGCCATGAACCGGTCCCGCTGCGCCTCGGGCAGCGGGTAGGTGCCCTCCATCTCGATCGGGTTCTGCGTGGCCACGACCATGAACGGCGACTCGAGCACGTACGTCGTGCCGTCGACCGTGACCTGCCGCTCCTCCATGCACTCCAACAGCGCGGACTGGGTCTTCGGCGAGGCCCGGTTGATCTCGTCGCCGACGACCAGGTTGGCGAACACCGCGCCCGGCCGGAACTCGAAGTCGTGCGATTCCTGGTTGTAGACGCTGACCCCGGTCACGTCCGACGGCAGCAGGTCGGGGGTGAACTGGATCCGGCGGACCGAGCAGTCCACCGACCGGGCCAGCGCCTTGGCCAGCTTGGTCTTGCCGACGCCGGGCACGTCCTCGATGAGCAGGTGGCCCTCCGCGAGCAGCACCACGATGGCCAGCCGGACGGTCTCCGGCTTGCCGTCGATGACCCGCTCGATGTTCGCCGCGATCCGGCCTCCGGCCTCGCCGACCACGTCCACCCGGACCGGTCCCGCGCCGCCCGTCGCGTCCTGCACCGCCACGCCTGCCTCCTCGCCGGGCCGCCTGGGTTCGGCCACCCGCAACGGGGGCAGCCTCAGAGCACCTGCCCCTACCTACGGACCAGTTTGTCAAACTGTTCCCAACCCGGCACGGATGTGCACCGATCCAGCCGGGACGCTCCTCCCGACCAGCTCGTTTCCATGCCGGACAACTGACCGTGGGATCCTGGGTGTTCCTTGCAACCGAGGAGGAGCATGTCCGCGCCCACCGCCCGACCCGGGCTCGAGGTGACGACGCACCGCACCGTCACGGCGACCAGTGAGTCGCTCGACGGCATGACTCTCGACGAGCTGGCCGGCCTGTTGCGCCGCGCCATGGCCGCCGGGATCGACCCGCACACCCCTGTCCGGGTGCGCACCCGTCGCAACGGTGCCGTCGTGTCCGCCAGCGTGGAAGGAGTAGCCAGCGGGGTGTGACCTGCCCGCCCCTGGCCCGGTTCGCGCCGGGTCAGGGGCGCCAGGTCCAGTGCCATGCCTCACTCGGTACGTCGTTGACGAACCCGTACGTCCCGGCGTGCGCGCGCAGCCAGCGCAGCGTCGCCGGATCGGTCACCTGGATGTCCGCGGACAGGCCCAGCCCGTGCGTGCTGTGGCCCGGCGGCGCGGCCAGGTTGCCCGTCCCGTTCAGGTACGCCTGGTAGAGCGCCGCCTGCTCCGCGTACGTCCGGTAGCCGCTGTTGACGTGCAGGTCGTGCCCGGCCGCAGCGGCCGCCGCGTCCATCCGGTGGAAGGCCTGCGCGGCCGGGACGTACATCCGGTCGCCGTCGCCGACGCCGGCCAGCTCGGCGGCCGGCAGCCGCCCGTTGTCGCCGTGCGGGCTCGGCGGCAGCAGCCGTGCCGGCTGGTTGAGCAGCGCGGTCGCGGTGTCCAGGTCGGCCCGGCTGGTCACGTCCAGGTGATGGGCCCGCTGGAAGGCCCGAATCGCTGCCTCGGTCCGCGGGCCGAACCTGCCGTCCACCGGCCCGGGATCGACCCCGGCGGCGAGCAGCCGCCGCTGCAGCGCCCGCACCGCCGCAGCACTGTCGCCGCGGTGCAGCCCGACGCCGGCCGGCCGCTCGGCCTCGCCCGCGTGCGGCACCGGCGTCTGCGCCGCGGACAGCTCCAGCGCCGACCGGCGGTCTGCGTCGCCGACCTCGGTCGCCGTACGGTGCAGCAGCGCGGCGGTGCGGCCGACCTCCTCGGCCCAGGACCGCAGCCGGGCGTCCAGCCCGGACAGGTCGACCGGCAGCCGGGCCTCGGCGCTGTGCTGCCTGGCCCGCAGCCGGGTGATCGCGCGGGCGGCGGCCTCACCCTGCTGCGCGGCGCCGCTGAACACCGGCGCGGCCGCGGTGAGACCCGGGATGTCGTACTCGGACACGCTCAGCCCTTCCCCTGTCCCAGCACCCGGCGGAAGTGCTCGTACCGTCGGGCGACGTCGCTGCCGTAGTCGCCGCCGGTGGTGACCGAGTCGGCGCTGTGGCCGGCGGCGAGCGCGCGGTCGACGTTGCCCGGCCCGGCGTTGTACGCGGCGGCCGCGCGGGTCACGTTGCCGTCGTAGTGGCGCAGGTCGGCGGCGATCACCCCGGCGCCGTAGTCGATGTTGGCGGCCGGATCGCGCCAGTCGTGGTGGGCGAAGAAGTCGGGGTGCGCCGCCCGGTTGATCTGCATGAGCCCGAAGTCGTTGCCGTTGGTGACGGCTGGGTCGCGGCCGCCGAAGCCGATCCGGTGCGGGTCGCCGGTCTCCCGGTCCATGACCGCCAGCAGCAGGGCGGGGGAGACGTGGTGCCGCGCGGCCGACCGTTCCACCAGCGGCAGGAGCTGCCGGTAGTGGCCGGGCAGGTCCTTCGGCGTCGGCTGGCTGTGGGTTCCGGGCTGGCCCGGGTCCTTGCGGTAGCCGGTGCTGGGCCGGCGCAGGCGGAGCTCCCCGTCCGAGCGGCCGACGATGCGCAGGTCGTCGGTGGCCACGCCCAGCGTCGCGAGGATCGCGTCGAGCTCGGCCAGGTGCGCCCGCAGCCGCCGGTCGAACAGCTGCGCCACCGGCCCGGAGAACGTCACCGGCGCGATCGTCCGGACCGCCCGGTTGAACACGGACCGCAGCTCGTGGCCGAGCTGTTCGAGGTCGTCGGCGATCTCCGCGGCGGCCTTCTCCCGGGTGGCCATCAACAGCCCTCGGCCGCGCGGACCATGCCGGCCAGCGCGGCAGCCACCCCGGCCTGGCTGCCGCGGTCGATCGCGACGTCGTCGGGGCCGCCCGGCCGCACTGTCCACAACCCGTCGGTGCCGCCGTCGACCCAGGCCAGCTCGTCGGTGCCGACCGTGGTCGGGCCGGAGGGCCGGGCCGCGCCGTCCCGGCGGACCACCTCGACCCGGCCGAGCGCGACCGGGTCGGCCAGCGAGCGGACCAGCGCGGGAGGGCAGCCGGCCGACCGGGCCAGCCGGTCGGCGTCGCCCGGGTCCGCGGTCCGGAACGCCGCGTAGCGGGCGGCCGGCAGCGAGCCGCCCCAGCGCTCGACCGGGCCGTCCTCGCCGTCCCGGCCGGCCAGGTCGAGCTCGGTGGCCAGGTGCGCGCCGAGATCGATCTCCTCCACCACCGCCTCCCGCACCCACCCGGGTGGGCCTGGCGCGAGCAGGACGGTCACCTCGCCGACCCGGACCTGGCGGCGGCGGACCGCACCGAGGGCCGAGTGTGCCGTCGAGATCACGAGCGACGGCGCCCGCTCGGCCAGCTCAGCACGGTCGGGCACCGCGCCCTCGCCGATCCACCCCTCCGCCACGTCTCCCGCTCCCTCGCTCGGCCGATCCGGTGTCGTTCCGGACGGACGGAACATTACTACTTAATCCGGCATTTCGTCCCCGCATCGGTCGGGTGATGTGCCGGCCGCCCGAGAGGGGGTGGAGCGGTGGGGACGTGAAAGTAGAGTCGGGTGGGGAGAAGTGGGGTACAGTGGCGCGCGGTGGAGGACGAGGGGGCCGCCAGCCCGCCTCGAGACCACCTCGACGGGTCGAGCGGAGGTGGGGCCGTGTTCCTCGGCACCCATTCGCCACGGCTCGACGACAAGGGCCGGCTCTTCCTGCCGGCGAAGTTCCGGGACGAGCTGGCGGAGGGCGTCGTGATCACCAAGGGGCAGGAGCGATGCCTCTACGTGTTTCCGATGGCCGAGTTCCAGCGGGTCACCGAGGCCATGTCGCAGGCGCCGGTGACGCAGAAGGCGGTCCGGGACTACAGCCGGGTGTTCTTCGCCAGCGCCTCGGACGAGGTGCCCGACAAGCAGGGCCGGATCACGGTCCCGCCGGCGCTGCGCGAGTACGCCGGGCTGACCAGGGACTGCGTGGTCATCGGCGCGAACACCCGGGTCGAGGTCTGGGACACCGCGGCCTGGGAGAGCTACCTGGCCGACCGGGAGCAGGCCTTCGCCGAGCTGGAGGAGGAGGTGCTGCCCGGGGTGCTGTGAGCGGCCGTCGTGCGGCGAGGTCTCCCCCCGCTCCGGTCGGTCTCCTGACGTCACTTCCCCGGCGCCAGGCGACCCGGGCGGGCCCGGCTTCCTGACACCACTTCCCCGGTGTCAGGCGCCGGCGAGCGGGCGGGGGTCCTGGGCGCACGAAGGGGTCCGAAAGGTCAGGTCTGTCACGGGGGGCGACATCCTCCAGGGGG
>DATBFW010000162.1:0-20465 GCA_036558285.1 Mycobacteriales bacterium
TTGACCAGGCTGACCCGCAGCCCCTCGGCCTTGAGCACCCGGCAGGCCTGAGTGCCGGAGTAGTCGAACTCGCACGCCTGGCCGATGACGATCGGCCCGGAGCCGATCACCAGCACGTGCGCGATGTCGTCACGCCTGGGCACGGGTGCCCTCCCCGGACATCGCCGCGACGAACCGGTCGAACAGGTACGCGGCGTCGTGCGGCCCGGCCGCCGCCTCAGGATGGTATTGCACCCCGAACGCGGGCCGGTCCAGGCAGCGCAGCCCCTCCACGACCCCGTCGTTGAGGTTCACGTGCGAGACCACGACCCGGCCGAAGTCGGTGTCCGCCGCCGGCGGCGCGTCGACGGCGAACCCGTGGTTGTGCGCGGTGACCTCGACCCGCCCGGTCGCGTTGTCCCGCACCGGCTGGTTGATCCCGCGGTGGCCGTACCGGAGCTTGTACGTGCCGAAGCCGAGCGCCCGGCCGAGGATCTGGTTGCCGAAGCAGATCCCGAACAGCGGCACGCCCGCGGCCAGCACGCCGCGGACCGTCTCGACCGGCCCGTCGGTGGCGGCCGGGTCGCCCGGCCCGTTGCTGACGAACACCCCGTCCAGGTCGAGCGCGAGCAGGTCGTCGACACCGGACCAGGCCGGCAGCACGTGCGTCTCGACCCCGCGGCGGGCCAGCAGCGCCGGCGTCATCCGCTTGATGCCGAGGTCGAGCGCGGCCACCACGTGCCGTTTCGGCCCGGCTGCCGGCACCACGTACGGCTCCCGGGTGGACACCTCGTGGGCCAGGTCGGCGCCGAGCATCCCGGGCGCGGCCAGCACCCGGGCCAGCAGCGCCTCCGGGTCGGACTCGACCGACGAGAGCCCGACCCGCATCGCGCCGCGCTCGCGCAGGTGCCGGGTCAGCGCGCGGGTGTCCACACCGGACACCCCGACGACGCCGGCCCGCTCCAGCTCGTCCTGCAGCGACCGCGTGGACCGCCACGACGACGGGGTCACGGTCGGGTCGCGCACCACGTACCCGGCCACCTGCACCCGGCCGGACTCGGCGTCCTCGTCGTTGATCCCGGTGTTGCCGACGTGCGGCGCGGTCATCACCACGACCTGCCGGTGGTACGACGGGTCGGTGAGCGTTTCCTGGTAGCCGGTCATCCCGGTGGCGAACACCGCCTCGCCGACGCTCTCGCCCACCGCCCCGAACGCCTCGCCGCGAAACGTCCGGCCGTCCTCGAGCACGAGCAGCGCGCCCACCGCGCTCACCGGACCGCCTTCCCGTCGAGCACGGTCGGCTGGCCGCGCAGGAAGGTCGCCACCACCCGGGCCGGCAGCTCGCGCCCCGCGTACGGGGTGTTGCGGCTGCGGGAGGCCGACGCGGCCGGGTCCGGCGTCCACCGGGCGGCCGGGTCGACCAGCGTCAGCGAGGCCGGCGCGCCCTCCTCCAGCGACGGCGCGGACAGCGCGCCGATCCGGGCCGGCGCCGCCGACATCCGCTCGGCCAGCCCGCGCCAGTCGAGCAGCCCGGTCTCCCGCATCGCCAGCACGGCCACCGACAGCGCGGTCTCCAGCCCGAGCATCCCGGGCCGGGCCGCGGCCCACTCGGCCTCCTTGTCCTCCAGCGCGTGCGGGGCGTGGTCGGTGGCGACCGCGTCGATCGTGCCGTCGGCCAGCGCCGACCGCAGCGCGGCGACGTCCTCGGCCGTCCGCAGCGGCGGGTTGACCTTGTAGACCGGGTCGTACGTGGCGGCCAGCTCGTCGGTGAGCAGCAGGTGGTGCGGGGTCACCTCGGCGGTCACCCTGGTGCCCTTGCTCTTGGCCCAGCGCAGGATCTCCACCGAGCCCGCGGTCGAGACGTGGCAGACATGCAGCCGGGAGCCCACGTGCGCGGTCAGCAGCACGTCCCGGGCGATCATCGCCTCCTCGGCCGCGGCCGGCCACCCCGCCAGCCCGAGCCGGGCCGCGACCACGCCCTCGTTCATCTGCGCGCCGGCGGTCAACCGCGGCTCCTCGGCGTGCTGGGCGACCACCCCGTCGAACGCCTTGACGTACTCCAGCGCCCGGCGCATGAGCTGCGGGTCGTGCACCGGCTTGCCGTCGTCGGAGAAGACCCTGACCCGGGCCGCCGAGTCGGCCATCGCGCCCAGCTCGGCCAGCCGCTCGCCGGCCAGCCCGACGGTGACCGCGCCGACCGGGCGGACGTCGACCAGCCCGGCCTCCCGCCCGAGCCGCCAGACCTGCTCGACCACGCCGGCGGTGTCGGCCACCGGCTCGGTGTTGGCCATCGCGTGCACGACCGTGTAGCCGCCCAAGGCGGCCGCCCGGGAGCCGGTCTCGACCGTCTCGGCGTCCTCCCGCCCCGGCTCGCGCAGGTGCGTGTGCAGATCCACCAGCCCCGGCAGCGCGACCAGCCCGGCCGCGTCGATCACCGTGGCGCCGCGGGTGCTGCCGTCCGCGACGACCCCGTCCCGGATCAGCAGGTCGACCGGAGCCTCGCCGTACGGCGCGACGCCCTTGAGCAGCCAGGCCGTCATGCCGGGCTCCCGCCGAGCAGCAGGTAGAGCACTGCCATCCGGACGCTCACTCCGTTCGAGACCTGTTCGACGATCGTGGACCGGCGCGGGTCGTCGGCGACCTCGGCGGCGATCTCCATACCCCGGTTCATCGGGCCGGGGTGCATGACGATCGCGTCCTCGGGCAGCAGCGCCATCCGGGTCCGGTCGAGCCCGTACCGGCGGCTGTACTCGCGGGCCGACGGGAAGTAGGCCTGGCTCATCCGCTCCCGCTGCACCCGCAGCATCATCACCACGTCCGCCTTGGGCAGGCTGGCGTCGAGGTCGTAGGAGACCGCGGCCGGCCAGACCTCGACGCCGACCGGCAGCAGCGTCGGCGGCGCCACCAGCGTCACGTCGGCCCCGAGCGTGGCCAGCAGCAGCACGTTCGACCGGGCCACCCGGCTGTGCAGCACGTCGCCGACGATCGCCACCCGCACGCCGTCCAGCCGGCCCAGCCGCTGCCGCATCGTGTACGCGTCGAGCAGCGCCTGGGTCGGGTGCTCGTGCGTCCCGTCGCCGGCGTTGAGCACGCTGCCGCGCACCCAGTTGGCCAGCCGGTGCGGCGCGCCGGAGGCGGGGTGCCGGATCACCACCGCGTCCGAGCCCATCGCCTCCAGCGTCAGCGCGGTGTCCTTGAGCGACTCGCCCTTGGACACGCTCGACCCCTTGGCGGAGAAGTTGACCACGTCCGCGGACAGCCGCTTGGCCGCCAGCTCGAACGAGGTGCGGGTGCGGGTGGAGTCCTCGAAGAACAGGTTCACCACCGTGCGGCCGCGCAGCGTCGGCAGCTTCTTCACCTCGCGGCCGGTCAGCGCCTCGTCCAGCCGCCCGGCCGTGTCGAGGACGGTCAGCGCCTCGTCCCGGCTCAGGTCGCCGGCGGAGAGCAGGTGCTTCACCGGGCCACCTCCTTCGCGGGCGCGGGCTGCTCGAGCAGCACCGCGTCCCGGCCGTCGGTCTCGGACAGCAGCACCCGCACGGTCTCCTCGTGCGAGGTGGGGATGTTCTTGCCGACGTAGTCGGCCCGGATCGGCAGCTCGCGATGGCCGCGGTCGACCAGCACCGCCAGCTGCACCGCGCGGGGCCGGCCGAGGTCGCGCAGCGCGTCGAGGGCGGCCCGGACGGTGCGGCCGGAGTAGAGGACGTCGTCGACGAGCACGACCAGCCGGCCGTCCACCCCGCCGGGCGGCTCCACGGTGGGCTCAAGCGGGCGTACCCCGCGCAGCCGCAGGTCGTCGCGGTGCAGGGTGACGTCGAGGACGCCGACCGGCACGTCGATGCCCTCGAACGTGCGGATGCGGGCGGCGAGGCGGCGGCCGAGCGGGACGCCGCGGGTGGGGATGCCGAGAATCACGGTGTCGGCGGCGCCGCCGGTCTTCTCCAGCAGTTGGTGGGCGATGCGGTCGACGACCCTGGACACCGCCGGGGCGTCGAGGAGCGCACGGCTCACTCGGACCTCCTTCCCCGCCTCACCGGACGGGTCGTTAAAGGACGTCGGTCGGCACCCACCGTAGCAGCGGGATCCGTCAGTGAGCCGGAGCGCACGCCGGAGCGTGGTGACTGCAAAGGAGTGCAGTGGGACCGGCGGAGGTGCGCCATGCGGTCGATTCGGCCGAGCCGCACAGGGCATACGCTGTATCGGACGGACACCGGTCGCAGTCATGTTGCGTCATTGGCGGGAAATCGCATCACTCGATCGGGTGATTTCCAGGCGGCGCGTCGGGCCGCGTGGGCTACACCCGGTGACGAGTGGGGACGATCTTCAGCAAGCCGGCTTGACCGCGGAGCGTCATACCGCCTACGGTCACGCTCCGTAGTCGAAAGCGCGGGGGGCCAGACATGACAGTGCTCGGTGTCGCACCGGAGATGGAGCGCAACGGAATGACCAGCGACTACGCCAGGGCCCTCGGCGCACGCCTGCGTGCCATCCGCACGCAGCAGGGGCTCTCGCTGCACGGCGTGGAGAAGAAGTCGAAGGGTCGGTGGAAGGCCGTCGTCGTCGGCTCGTACGAGCGCGGCGACCGTGCCGTGACCGTGCAGAAGCTGGCCGAGCTCGCCGATTTCTACGGCGTGCCCGTCGGCGAGCTGCTGCCGGAGGGCCGGACCGCCTCCGCGGCCGCCCCGGCCCAGAAGATCGTGCTCAACCTGGAGCGGCTGTTCCAGCTGCCCCCCGACCAGGTCGGCCCGCTCGCCCGCTACGCGCAGGCGATCCAGAGCCAGCGCGGCGACTACAACAACAAGGTCCTGTCCATCCGTGGTGAGGACCTGCGGTCGCTGTCGATCATCTACGACCTGTCCGAGGGCGAGCTGACCGAGCGGCTGATCGAGTGGGGGGTGCTGGCGCCGGACGCCCGCAGCATCGACCCCGCGCTCGACCGCCGCTCCGAGGACAGACGCTCCGCCGACCGCGCCTGAGCGGACACACCAGAAGGCCGGCCGTCCCACCCGGGCCGGCCGGCCTTCTCCCACGCACCGCCGCGGCTAGTCCACCACCCGCGGCGGGCCGGGGATGGGGTCCGGTGGGGGTACGGCGGGCGGCCGCTCCCGGAGCACGCGGCCGAGCACGCCGTTGACGAACCGCGGCGACTCGTCCGTGGACAGCGACTTCGCCAGCTCGACCGCCTCGTCGATCGCCACCGCGTCGGGCACGTCCTCGCGCATCATCAGCTCGTACAGCGCCAGCCGCAGTACGGCCCGGTCCACCGGCGGCATCCGGTCGACGGTCCAGCCCTCGGAGTGCTCGCCGAGCACCCGGTCGAGCCGGCCCAGGTTGCCGGTGACGCCCTCGACCAGCTCGACCGTGTAGTCCGGCACCGGCGGGTCGGCCTGCGCCAGCCGTTCGGCCAGCAGCTCCTGCGGATCGGCGCCGCGGACGTCCGCCTCGTACAAGAGGTCCACCGCCCGTTTCCGGGCCTTGCTCCGAGCTGCCATCCCTACGCTCGGCCGAGGTAGCGCCCGTCGCGGGTGTCGACCTTGACCTTCTCGCCGGTCGAGACGAACAGCGGGACCTGGATCGTCGCGCCGGTCTCCAGCGTCGCCGGCTTGGTGCCGCCGGTCGACCGGTCGCCCTGCAGCCCGGGGTCGGTCTGCTCGATCACCAGCTCGACACTGGTCGGCAGCTCGACGTAGAGCGGGGTGCCGTCGTGCATCGCGACCACGATCCCGGTGTTCTCCAGCAGGTAGCCGGCGCCGTCGCCGACCGTGCCGGCCGGGACCGGCACCTGCTCGAACGTCTGCGAGTCCATGAAGACGAAGTCGTCGCCCTCGCGGTAGAGATAGGTCATCGAGCGCTTGTCGACGGTCGCCGTCTCCACCTTGGTGCCCGCGTTGAACGTGCGGTCCACGACCTTGCCGGAGAGCACGTTCTTCAGCGTGGTGCGCACGAAGGCGCCGCCCTTGCCGGGCTTGACGTGCTGGAACTGGACGACGGACCACAGCTGCCCGTCCAGGTCGAGCACGAGTCCGTTCTTCAGGTCGTTGGTGGTGGCCACGCCGGTGTTCTCCGCATGCTTCAGGGTCAAGGTGACTGGCTAGAGGACCGTGAGGTCCTTGGACGACAGCGTCAGCAGCTCCGGCTCGGCGCCCTCGCGGACGACGAGGGTGTCCTCGATGCGGACGCCGCCGCGCCCGGGGAGGTAGACCCCCGGCTCGACGGTGACGGCCATCCGGTCCGCCAGTGTACCGGCGCCGAGGGGGCTGAGCGCCGGCGCCTCGTGGATCTCCAGCCCGACGCCGTGGCCCAGCCCGTGCCCGAACTGCTCGGCGCGGCCGGCCCCGGCGATGACGTCCCGGGCCGCCGCGTCGATCGACCGCACCCCGGCGCCGATCCGCAGCGCGGCCCGGCCGGCGGCCTGCGCGGTGTGCACCAGGTCGTAGATCTCCCGCTGCCAGTCGGCCGGCGGGCCGAGCACGAAGGTGCGGGTCATGTCAGAGTGGTAGCCGCCGTACTCGGCGCCGAAGTCGAGCTTCACGAAGTCGCCGGCGGCCAGCTCTCGCTCGGCCGGGCGGTGGTGCGGGATCGCCGAGTTGGGCCCGGTGGCGACGATCGTCTCGAAGCTCGGCGCGCCGGCGCCGTGGTCGAGCATCCGCGCGTCCAGCTCGCGGCCGACCTGCCGCTCGGTGCGGCCGGGCCGCAGCCCGCCGGCGGCGAGCAGCTCGGCCAGCGCGCGGTCGGCGATCGCGCAGGCCTCCCGCAGCAGTGCCACCTCGATGTCGTCCTTGACCGCGCGCAGCTGCTCGACGGCGCGCTTGACGCCGACCAGCTCGCCACCGGCCGCCTCGGCCAGCGCCGCCTGCAGGTCGACGGTGACGTCGTGGGTCTCGATGCCGAGCGTCCGGTGGCCGTCCTTAGCCGACCGCTCGGCGAGCGCGACCGCGCTGGCGCGCTCGATCAGCAGCTCGACGTCCGGCGCTTCCTCGCCCGCCTGGACGGTATAGCGCCCGTCGGTGCACAGCACGTCCGGCCGGTCGATGTCGGCCGGCACCAGCAAGGCCCCGTTCGAGCCGGTGAAGCCGGTCAGGTAGCGGACGTTGACCAGCCGGGTCACCAGCACGGCGTCCAGCCCGGCGGTCCGGGCGGCGGCACGCAGTCGATCCCGGCGTACGGCGGAGGCTGTCACCGGGCCAACCTACCCGGCGCGCCCGCCGTCCCTCGCGACGGCCGACCAGGCCTCGGCCAGCAGCCGGGGGCCGGGGTCGGCGAGGATCCCCGGCCGGGCCAGCCCGTCCAGCACGACGAACCGGAGCACCGCGCCGCGGGCCTTCTTGTCCACCCGCATCGCCTCGTGCAGCTCCGGCCAGCCGGTGCCGTCGTACGTGACCGGCAGGCCCAGCGCAGCCAGCACGGCCCGGTGCCGGGCGGCGGTGGCCGGGTCGAGCCGGCCGGCGGCCCGCCCGAGAGCGGCCGCGAAGACCAGCCCGACCGCGACGGCGTCGCCGTGCCGGACCCGGTAGCGCTCGCGCTTCTCGATCGCGTGCGCGAGCGTGTGCCCGTAGTTCAGGTGTTCGCGCTCGCCGCTCTCCCGCAGGTCCCGGCCGACCACCGCGGCCTTCACCCGCACCGCCCGCTCGACCAGCTCCGCGGCCGGCGCCGCCACGCCGTCCCGTTCCAGCACGTCGAGGATCGCCGGGTCGGCGATGAAGCCGCACTTGACCACCTCGGCCAGCCCGGCGCGGTAGTCGGCCGGCGGCAGGGTGGCCAGCGCGGTCAGGTCGCAGAGCACGCCGGCCGGCGGGTGGAACGCGCCGACCAGGTTCTTGCCGGCGGCCACGTCGATGCCGGTCTTCCCGCCGACCGCCGCGTCGACCATGCCGAGCAGCGTGGTGGGCAGGTGGACCACGCGCACGCCGCGCAGCCAGGCGGCGGCCACCCAGCCGGCGAGGTCCGTGGTGGCGCCGCCGCCGAGCCCGACGACCGCGTCGGAGCGGGTGAAGCCGGCCGCGCCGAGCGCGTCCCAGCACTCGCCGGCCACGGCCAGCGTCTTGGCCGCCTCGCCGTCCGGCACCGGCAGCGGCAGCACGGCGAGCCCGGCCGCGCGCAGCGTCTCGGCCACCGCCGCGGCCCGCTCGGCCAGCACCGGCGGGTGCACCATCGCGACCCGCTCCGCTCCCGGCAGCAGCTCAGCCAGCTGCCCGTGCAACCCCTCTCCGACCACGACCTGGTACGGTGCCGGGCCGCCGACCGGGATCCGCACGCAGCTCACCGGACACCTACCCCATCGCGGCCCTCGGACTCTGCTCCGCCTCGCTGAGCAGGGACGGACGCGCGGCTCATGGATGGTCCGGCGGGGTGACGGCGGCGAGGACCGCGCCGGCGACCTCGTCCGGGGTGCGGTCGTCGGTCTCCACCTCGGCCACCGCGACCTCGCGGTAGAGCGGCAGTCGGGCCTCCAGCAGCGCGCGCAGCTGCTGGCGCGGGTTGCCGAGCAGGAGCGGACGGTCCCGGTTGAGCCCGACCCGGCCGGCGGAGGTCGGCACCGACGCCGTCAGCAGCACGACGGGGTGACCGGCCAGCCGCTTGCGGGTCTGCTCGGCCAGCACCGCGCCGCCGCCGAGCGCGACCACCGCGTCCAGGGTGAGCGCCTCGGCCACCGCGTCCGCCTCCAGCCGGCGGAACACCTCCTCGCCGTCGTCGACGAAGATCTCGCTCACCGGCTTGCCGGCCCGGGCCACCACGAGGTCGTCGGTGTCCACGAACGGCACCGACAGCCGATCGGCGAGCAGCCGCCCCACGGTCGTCTTGCCCGCCGCCGGCGGCCCGACCAGGACCACCCGCGGTGGCATCACTTCACCACCAGGGAGTCGAGGTAGCCGCGGGCGTTGCGGGCGGTCTCGGCGACCGAGTCGCCGCCGAACTTCTCCAGCACCGCGTCGGCGAGCACGAGCGCGACCATCGCCTCGGCGACCACGCCGGCGGCCGGCACCGCGCAGACGTCGGAGCGCTGGTTGATGGCGACCGCCGGCTCCCGGGTCGCCACGTCCACGGTGGCCAGCGCCCGCGGCACGGTGGAGATCGGCTTCATCGCCGCCCGCACCCGCAGCGGTTCGCCGGTGCTCATCCCGCCCTCCGTGCCGCCCGACCGGCCGGTACGCCGGCGCAGCCCGGCCGGACCGCTCTCGATCTCGTCGTGCGCCTCGGAGCCGCGGCGACGGGCCAGGTCGAAGCCGTCGCCGAGCTCGACCCCTTTGATCGCCTGGACGCCCATCAGCGCCGCGGCCAACCGCGCATCCAGCCGCCGGTCGCCGTGCACGTGGCTGCCGAGGCCCGGCGGCAGGCCGTGCGCGACGACCTCGACGATGCCGCCGAGGGTGTCGCCGTCCTTCCGGGCCGCGTCGATCTCGGCCACCATCGCCTCGCTGCCGGCCGGGTCGAAGCAGCGCACCGGCGACCCGTCGACCGCGGCCGCGTCGTCCGGACCCGGCATCGTCCCGTACGGGACGGCGGCCTCGCCGATCCGCACCACGTGGGACAGCACGGTCACGCCGAGGGTCTGGTCCAGGAACGCCTTCGCCACCGCGCCGAGCGCGACCCGGGCCGCGGTCTCCCGGGCGCTGGCCCGCTCCAGCACCGGGCGCGCGTCCTCGAAGCCGTATTTCTGCATGCCGACCAGGTCGGCGTGCCCCGGCCTCGGCCGGGTCAGCGGCGCGTTGCGGGCGAGCCCGTCGAGCTCCTCAGCCGGCACCGGGTCGGCCGCCATCACCGTCTCCCACTTCGGCCACTCGGTGTTGCCGATCCGGATCGCGACCGGGCCACCGAGCGTGCGCCCGTGCCGTACGCCGCCGAGCAGGTCGACCTCGTCGCGCTCGAAGCTCATCCGGGCGCCGCGACCGTAGCCGGCGCGGCGGCGGGCGAGCGCATCCGCCACGTCGTCGGTGGTGATCCGGACGTCGGCCGGCAGTCCCTCCAGCACGGCGACCAGCGCCGGGCCGTGCGACTCCCCTGCGGTCAGCCAGCGCAGCACGGCGCCCATGATTTCACGCGCCGACGGACAGGTACGCATCCACCAGCGGCCGGCCGGCGACGACCGCGACCAGCGCGCCGGCGATCAGCCAGGGGCCGAACGCGAGGTGGTCGCGCAGCCCGGCCCGCCGGGACGCGAGCATGGCCACCGCGGCGACCGCGCCGAGCGTGAAGCCGAGCGCGACACCGACGACGAGCACGCCCCAGCCGAGCCAGCCGAGGAACAGGCCGAGCACGCCGAGCAGCTTCACGTCGCCGAGCCCGAGGCCGCCGCGCGGCGCCAGCACCGCCAGCAGGGACGCGGCGGCGCCGGTGATCGCGGCGGCGAGGACGGCCCGGCCCAGCGCCGGCCAGTCCGCCGGGACGGCCAGCAGCACGAGACCCACCGGGTACGACGGGAGGGTGAGCCGGTCGGGCAGCCGCAGCGTCTCGATGTCGATGACGGCGAGGGTGACCCCGACCGCGGCCAGCCACAGGTACGCCGGCAGCTGCCGCTCGGCGCCGACCGCCCCGGCCACCGCGCCGAGCGAGACCGCGGCCGCCACCGTGACGGCCCCGACCCGCCGCCGCGTGGCCTCCCCGCCCCGCCACCACCGCTTGCCCAGCACCGGATCCCCAGCCGGCACCGATAACGTCAGCCCAGCCAGAAACGGCCCAAGCACCACCCCGAGCGCAGCACCAAGCAGGCCGACGACCACGGGCGCACACCCTACCGGCCTGGCGCCGGACTCGTCCGGTATGTCCCGACCAACCGTGCCGCCGTAGAGGTGATGGGGCCCTCCGCCGTCGGCGGGGCTCGTTGGAAGAGGTCGGTCGCAGACTCACCAGTGCACCCGAGCTATCGCCCGGGGTTACGGGGGCCGCCCCCGGCCCAGACACAGCTAGCAGAGGTGGGCGGCCTGGCACTTGGCCTTCGCGGAGTTGAAGACGTCGCGGTCGTCGGTGAACAAGTGGTGGCCGGGGTGGGTCGGGTCGAGCACGTAGTAGAGCCAGGGCCCCTTGGCCGGCGCCACCGCGGCCTGCAGCGACGCGATCCCGGGGTTGGCGATCGGCGTCGGCGGCAGCCCCTTGTGGATCCGGTTGTTGTACGGGGTGTCCTTGGCCAGGTCGGCCTCGGACAGCCCGCCGGAGGACCGGCCGAGCCCGTACAAGACAGCCGCGTCGATGCCGAGGAAGAAGTCCTGGTCGAGCCGGTTGTAGATGACCCGGGCGACCTTGCCCCGCTCGTCGGCCTGCTGGGTCTCCTTCTCCACCAGCGAGGCGACGATGACCATCTCGTACGGCGAGAGGTTGACCGCGGCCGCCTTCTGCACCAAGCCGGCGTCGTCGACCTTCGCCTTGTATTCGTCGACCATGCTCTTGACCAGCTCGGCGGCGGTGGTGTCCGGCTCGAGGTCGTACGTGTCCGGGAACAGGAAGCCCTCGAGCTTGCCCTTCGCGTACGACGGCAGCTCCAGCGTCTTGACGTCCTTCGCCGCGGCCTGCAGGTCGGCCAGCTTGAGCTTGCTCTTCTCCGAGACCAGCTTCAGCGTCGCCGCCACGGTGAGCCCTTCGGGCACCGTCACCCGGCTGAGCAGGCGGGCGGACGGGTCGAGGATCAGCTGCAGCGCGGCGGCGCCGCTCATCTGCTTGTGCAGCTTGTACGTGCCCGGCTGGATGCCGAGCGCCCGCGCGTCCTGCTTGGCGGCGTTCGCGAACGCCTTCTCGCTCTTGATCACGCCCTGGGACACCATCGTGGCCGCGATGTCGGTGGCGGTGTCACCCGGCTTGACGACGACCAGCGCCTCGCCGGAGCCGGAGCCGGTGTAGTCCGGCGTGGTGCCGAACCGGCTGGTGAGCGAGCGGCCGCCGATCAGCGCGCCGGCGCCGAGCGCGGCGATCACGACGAGCGTGATCAGCGGCAGCACGATCCGCCGACGGCGCCGCTTGCGGCGCTGCGCCTCTTCCCGCCGCCGTTCCGACCGGCTGGGCCGGTCCCACGGGTCGGGTTCGGCGAAGAAGTCGACCTCGTCACGATCCATTGCCCGGCGCGACGTCACCGGGCCGCCCGCGCCAGCACTCGTGACGAGGCGGTCACACAGTGCACAAACATCACGAGTTCCTCCGGGCGGCATCCAACCACCCCTGAAGTATGAGCACCGCGGCCGAGCGGTCAACGACCTGACGCCCCTTACGCCCGCGAATGCCGCCTTCTGCGAGCCGCCGAGTGGCGGCAACTGTCGTGAGCCGCTCGTCGGAGAGACGCACCGGCACCGGATGGATACGGGACGCAAGCGCGTCGGCGTACTCGCGGGCCGAGCGGGCCGCCGGTCCGGACTTGCCCGACAGCGAGCGCGGCAGCCCGACGACGACCTCGACCGCCTCCCGGTCGGCGACCAGCCGGGCGAGCTTGTCCAGATCCGCGGCACCGCGCGGGTCGCGGGCCAGGGTGGCCAGCGGCGAGGCGAGCACCCCGCTCGGGTCGCTCGCGGCCACCCCGACCCGTACCGTGCCGACGTCGACGCCGATCCGCACCCCGTCGGTCCACCGCTCCGGCGGGCGGTCGGTGACCGTCACGCGGAGCCGCTGACCCGCTGGCCGACGGCGGTCTCGACCAGCTGCAGGGCCTGCGGGATCCCGTCCGGCTCGCTGCCGCCGCCCTGGGCGACGTCGTCCTTGCCGCCGCCGCGACCGCCGACCGGCGGCGCCATCGCCCGCACCACCTCGCCGGCGGACAGCCGCTGCAGCCGGGCCGTTTCGTTGGTGGCCACGACGAAGTTGACCTTGCCGTCGGCGCGGGAGGCCAGCGCGACGACGCCGGCCCGGTCCGGGGACAGTCGGCCGCGCACGTCGAGCACCAGCGAGCGCAGCTCGCCGCCGCCGAGGCCGCCGGGCACCTCGGCCGCGACCACCGCGACCCCGCCGACGTCCTTGGCCGCGGCCGCCAGCGCGCCCGCGCCGGCCAGCACCGACTCGGCCCGCAGCCGGTCGAGCTCCTTCTCGGCCGCGCGCAGCCGGTCCAGCAGCGACTGGACCCGCTCCGGCACCTGGTCGGCCGGCACCCGCAGCGTCTGAGTCAGCCCGTCCACCAGCGCCCGCTCGCGGCGCAGGTAGCCGAAGAAGTCCCGGCCGACCAGCGCCTCCACCCGGCGCATGCCGGCGCCCACCGACGTCTCGCTGGTGATCGCCAGCGGACCGACCTGGGAGGAGTGCTGCACGTGTGTGCCGCCGCAGAGCTCCCTGGACCACTCGCCGCCGATCTCGACGACCCGGACCTCCTCGTCGTACGTCTCGCCGAACAGGGCCAGCGCGCCGATCCGGCGGGCCTCCGGCAGCGAGGTGTAGAACGCCTGCACCGGCAGGTCGGCCCGGATCGCCAGGTTGGCGACCTCCTCGACCTCGCTGCGGGTGTCCGCGGACAGCTGCTGCGGCCAGGAGAAGTCCAGCCGCAGGTAGCCCGGCCGGTTGTAGGAGCCGGACTGCAGTGCGGTCGGGCCGAGCACCTCGCGCAGCGCGGCGTGCACGACGTGCGTGCCCGAGTGCGCCTGGCAGGCGCCCAGCCGCCACTCCCGGTCGACCTTGGCGTGCGCCGACCGGCCGGCCGCGACCTCGCCGCGGACCACCCGCACGGTATGCACGACCAGCCCCTTGATCGGCCGCTGCACGTCGACGACCTCGAGCTCGAACCCGTCGCCGGTGATCGTGCCGGCGTCGGAGTCCTGGCCGCCGGACTCGGCGTAGAACGGCGTCACGTCGAGCACGAGCTCGACCAGCTCGCCCTCGGTCGCGCCCGGGGCCAGCTCGTCGTCGCGGACCAGCCCGAGCACGGTCGCGTCGGCCTCCAGCGCGGAGTGCGCGATGAAGTCGGTCGCGCCTCGCTCGCGCAGCTGCCGGTACGCCGCCGAGGCCGCGCCGGCGCCGGCGCCCTTGCGCGACTGAGCGTCGGCCTTCGCCCGCTGCCGCTGCTCGGCCATGAGCCGGCGGAACCCGTCCTCGTCGACGGTCAGCCCCTGCTCGCCGGCCATCTCCAGGGTCAGGTCGATCGGGAACCCGTACGTGTCGTGCAGCTGGAACGCCTTCCGCCCGGACAGCGTCGTGCCGCCGGACTGCCTCGTCTCCCGGACCGCGGTGTCGAGGATCGCCGTGCCGGCCCGCAGGGTCTGGGCGAAGGTCTCCTCCTCCGCGTACGCGTAGGTGGAGATGCGCTCGAAGTCGGCGGCCACCTCCGGGTACGAGGGGGCCATCGCGTCCCGGGACACCGGCAGCAGCTCGGGCAGCGACGCGTCCTGGTAGCCGAGCAGCCGGACCGAGCGGACCACCCGGCGCAGCAGCCGGCGCAGCACGTAGCCGCGGCCCTCGTTGGCCGGTGTCACCCCGTCGGCCATGACCATCAGCGCCGAGCGCACGTGGTCGGCGACGACCCGCAGCCGGACGTCGGCGTCGCGGTCGGACCCGTACGCCTTGCCGGTCAGCTCGGCCGCGCGGGCCAGCACCGGGAAGACCTCGTCGATCTCGTAGAGGTTTTCCTTGCCCTGCAGCAGGTAGGCCATCCGCTCGACGCCCATGCCGGTGTCGATGTTCTTCTTCGGCAGCTCGCCGAGGATCGGGAAGCCCTCCTTGCCGGCGCCCGGCCCCCGCTCGTACTGCATGAACACGAGGTTCCAGACCTCGAGGTAGCGCTCCTCGTCGACGACCGGGCCGCCCTCCCGGCCGTAGTCGGGGCCGCGGTCGAAGAAGATCTCCGAGCACGGGCCGCACGGGCCGGGCACGCCCATCGACCAGAAGTTGTCGGCCATCCCGCGGCGCTGGATCCGGCTCTCCGGCACGCCGATCACCCGGCGCCAGATGTCGTAGGCCTCGTCGTCGTCCTGGTAGACGGTCGGCCACAGCCGGTCGCCGTCGAAGCCGTAGCCGCCGTCGTCCTGGGAGCTGGTCAGCAGCTCCCAGGCCGAGGTGATCGCGCCTTCCTTGAAGTAGTCGCCGAGCGAGAAGTTGCCGGCCATCTGGAAGAACGTCGCGTGCCGGGCGGTCTTGCCGACCTCGTCGATGTCCAGCGTGCGCAGGCACTTCTGCACGCTGGTCGCGCGCGGGAACGGCGCCGGCTCGATGCCCTGCAGGTAGGGCTTGAACGGCACCATGCCCGCGTTGACGAACAGCAGCGTCGGGTCGTCCAGGATCAGGCTCGCGGACGGGACGACCGTGTGCCCGTTGCGCTCGAAGTAGTCGGTGAACCGGCGCTTGATCTCCGCCGACCTCATCGGAAGTCCTCCGGCCTTGCCCCGAGCTTCCCGTCGATGCCCGCGCCCTGGACCAGCTCGGCCTCCCGCACGGACGCGCCCTGCCTGACCTCGTCGACGAAGTCGGCCACCGCGTCGGTCAGCCCGCGCAGCGACTGGGACAGCCCCCGCGGGCTCAGCTGCTCGGCGGCGCTGGAGAGCTTGCGCACCACGAGGGCGCCGACCGTGACCCCCAGTGCCAGCCAGAAGATCCGCTTCACTGTCGTCACCCTCTCTCGGTCATCGGAACGGTGTGGTCGTCACCATGGTGCGCCTCTCGCGCCAGGTGGTTTCCCGGCGGTCCCGGGCGGGGCGGTCAGAGGCCGGCGCGGCGGCGGGCGCGGCGGGCCCGCCGATCGGCCGTCGCGGCCACCCTGGCCGCCCGGTCGGCCTCGACCCGGCGGCGGTTCATCGCCGCGCGACGGATCCCGTACGAGAACGCGGCGACCTTGATCGCGGGGCCGCCGAGCGTGGTCGCGAACACCGAGGACAGCGCGGCGGCGTTGCTGCTGACGGCCTGCGCGTTCTGGGTGATGCCCTCGACCCGCTCCAGCTCGCGGTTGACCTGCTGCATCGTCGTCTGCGCGTCGAGCAGCAGCGGCTGCGCGCCCTCGTGCGCCTTGCGGATGGCCAGCGTCGTCTCGTCCAGCGTCCGGCCCAGCTTCAGGATCGGCACGGCCAGGAGCAGCACGAGCACGCCGAACGCGATCGCCGCGATGATCGCGGCCCACTCCCCTGCCGACACGCGCCGACCCCCTCGCCACACCGAACTGGTCCGGAACGCGCGAACCCTACCGTCCGCCTGGGCGGTCGTACGCAACGAGGTGCCGCACCAGGACTGCCTCCCGGTGCGGCACCTCGTCAGTGCGGTGCTAGGCGTCGACGCGGACGAGCGTGCCGCCCGCGGTGTTCGTGCCGTCGCCGTACCCGATCCGGCCCAGGTAGCGGGAGCCGGCCGTCAGCCCGCTCCACGCCGCCGTGACCGAGGCCGCCGTCCCCGCGGTCACCGACTGGCTGGCCGGTGTCACGGTGAGGTTGCCCTTGTCGGCGCCGTCCAGGTTCCACCCGAACGTCGGCACCGTCAGCGTGCTGGGCTGGTTCGGCCCGACGCCGAACAGAACGATGTACAGGTCGTACGAGCCGGTGGCGGGCTCGGTGAGACGGATCGTCTCCTCGGCGGACCCGCCCGCGCTCTGGTCCACCAGGTCTGTCGTATTGGCCTGGTAGAGGAACAGGTCGACATCGGTGCCGGCGGCGAAGTCGGCCGCGAACGTCGAGAACTGCGCCAGCGTGGTCCCGGCCGGCACGGTGAAGGTCTCCTTCGCCGTCCGCGTGCTGGTGGCCGGGTCGTCCGGGTCGAAGCCGGGTCCGGCCGCCGTCAGGCTCGGCGTCCGGGCGTCGGCCGCGACCAGCCCGTCGACCGCGGTGGTCAGCGTGCCGGTGAAGCCCGGGGTCACGCTGATCGCCGTCGAGCCGCTGGTACCGGTGCCGGTGACCTGCTCCGGCGCGGCCGCCGCGACCGGCTTGACGGCGATCTGGCTGCGCACCTTGAACTTGCCGTTGCTCCAGGTCAGCGAGCCGAAGGCGTACTGGTCGAAGGGCGCGCTGGTGCGCGTGAAGGTGACCGTGTACTTCGCCGTACGGTTCGGCTTGACCTTGAGCACCTTCGGCGAGACCGAGACCGAGACGCCGGCCGGCGCCACGATCCGCGGTGTGTAGTTCGACGAGCCCTTGCTGCTGACCGCCGTCACCGTGCGACTGACGGTCTGCTTGCCGGCCAGCGCGCCGATCGCGATGTTCGGCTGGTTGAGGTCGCTCGGGTCGATGCTGCCCACCGCGGAGCAGGTCGAGCCGGTCGCGGCCAGCTGGCCGGTGCCGCACAGCCAGCGCAGCCAGTCGGTCGAGTTGCTGTCGTAGACCAGGCCGGGGTTGGCCGCCGCGTTGATGTTGACCTGGCCGGAGCCGTAGTCGAACGCGTTCGCGACGTCGCCGCTGTCGGTGCTGATCGGCTCACCCTTGTTGTCGGTCACCGACGCGGTGGTCAGCAGTGCCGACTTGACCATCATCGGCGACCAGTCCGGGTGCTTCTGGATGAGCAGCGCCCCGAGGCCGGCGATGTGCGGGCTGGACATCGACGTGCCGGACACGAAGTCGTAGTCGCGGCCGTTGTTCGCCGGCGAGAAGCCGGCGATCACGTCGACGCCGGGAGCCATGATGTCGGGCTTGAGCAGGTCGCCGCTGCCGGCCAGCGCCGGCCCGCGGGACGAGAACGCCGCCACCTCCGGCGCCTTCACGCCGAACTCCTGCACGCTGGCGGACAGCGCGGCGGTCGGGTTCGCGGTGCCGGACACGTACGCCTTGATCGCGGCGCCGGCGATCTCGTTGACGTGCACGGTCGGCACGGCGTGGATGTCGGCGTTGAGCGAGTTGGGCGAGGTGTTCGCGAGCACCATGCCGACGCCGCCGGCCCGCTTGACCTCGGCGCTCTTCTCCACCCGGTCGTTCACGCCGCGGTCGCAGACGATGATCTTGCCGGTGACCTTGGCGGGGTCGAGCGAGTTGAGGAAGCACAGCCGGACGTCGTCCGGGTCCTGCCCGGCGAGGCCGACCGTGGAGGCTAGCGCGATCGGCGAGCTTGGCACCGCGGCGCCGAGGCCGACGCCGGTGAAGGACTGGCCGTCGCCGAGGGTCACGGTCTTGTTGTTGGCCCGGTCGAGGGTGCCGGCCGCGACCGACATCTCCCACGGGGTGTTGTGCGCGACGGTGGACGCGCCCGGGCCGTCGTTGCCGGCCGAGGTGGACACGAACACGCCGGCGTCGGCGGCACCGAAGAACGCGGCCTCGACCGCGTCGACCGAGCTGGTCGTGCTGCCGGAGATGGAGAAGTTGATCACGTCGGCGCCGTCGGTGGTGGCGTCCTCGATCGCCTGCACGCTGTCAGACGTGTAGCAGCCGGCGGTCGCCTCCTCGCGGCCCCAGCAGATCTTGTAGACCGCGATCCGGGCGTTCGGCGCCATGCCGCTTGCGTTGCCGAACGCCTGCCCGGCGACGGTCACCGGCACGTTGAAGTTGCCCGCCGCGGTGGTCGCGGTGTGGGTGCCGTGACCGTCGGCGTCGCGGGCCGAGATGAACTCGTACGGGAAGTTGTCCTTGATGTCACCGATGCTCGCGGTGACACCAGCGGTGTAGTAGCGCGCTCCGATCACCTTCGTGGTGCAGTCGGACGCGTCCCACTGCTCGCCCGTCTGGCAGACGCCAGAGAACTGGCGTACCGGCTTGGGGTTGCGCAGCGGCGCGACCGACGGGTTCTCCGGCCAGAGGCCCGAGTCGAGGTCGGCGACCACGACACCGGCGCCGGCGTTGCGGCTCGGCCCGCCGAGCTGGTCCCAGATCCCGCCCTTCTTGGTCAGGCCGAGGAACTCCGGGGTGCGGGTGGTGTCGAGCTTGCGCTTCTCGTCCTTGATCACGGCCTTGACACCGGCCGTGCGGACGAGCTTGGCCGCGTCGGCAGCGGTCATGCTGGCGGCGAAGCCGTTGAAGGTCACCGAGTAGCGGTGGATCGCCCGGGCGCTGGCCGCCGCGCGCAACACGCCGTCCTGGCGCTGGGCCAGGTAGCCGCGGTAGCGGGCCACCGCCGGAGCGGAAGTCTTGATCTTGGTGCCGGCCGTCGGCTTGGTGCCGGCGTAGCCGGGGACGCCGCCGGTGTAGCCGGCGGCCGGAGCGTCGGTGAGCTGGACCAGGTACGTCGCTGTGCCCTGGGCCGGGGCCGCCTGCGCCGACTGCGTCGTCGCGACGGTGGTCGCCAGACCGGCGACCAGCGCGAACGAGCCCACAGCGGCGGAGAGGCGGGTCCGCCTGGAGAAGGTTGGAGCCACGGTCGTCCTTCCGTACGGGACCGGTGACAGCACGGCCGCCCGGCCGTGGTGGGCCGGAGCGGTGTGGGGTCGGGCGCCGCGGACCGGGTGGGCCACGGCCGGCGCACGTCGGTGGGGCCGCACGGGCGCCGTAGCCGTGTACTTAGCGGACTCTTTGCCGGACCGCCAGCAGAACCAGGACTTCGGCGGCCGTTCAGGCGCCACTGTCCGAAGGGTTCACCCGGCCGGCGGATCCGTTGTCGCTCTGCGTGCCCGGGTCGTCCCGCTCGCCGCGGAGGATCGCGCGCAGCCGGGCGAGCCGATCGGTCGCATGCTGCTCGGCGCCGTGGTCGCTGGGCACGTAGTACACCCGGCCGGTGATCTCGTCCGGCGCGTACTGCTGGGCGACGACGCCGCCCGGGTAGTCGTGCGAGTAGCGGTAGCCCTTGCCGTGGTCGATCCGGCGGGAGCCGGCGTAGTGCGCGTCCCGCAGGTGCGCGGGCACCCGACCGGCCAGCCCGGCCTTGACGTCCGCTTGGGCCTTGCCCAGGGCGGCCACGACCGCGTTGGACTTCGGCGCCAGCGCACAGTGGATCACCGCCTGGGACAGGATGATGCCGGCCTCCGGCAGCCCGACCAGCTGCGTCGCCTGGGCGGCGGCGACCGCCAGCGGCAGCGCCGTCGGGTCGGCCTCGCCGATGTCCTCGCTGGCCAGGATCATGATGCGGCGGGCGATGAACCGCGGGTCCTCCCCCGCGTCGATCATCCGGGCCAGGTAGTGCAGCGCGGCGTCGACGTCGGAGCCGCGCATCGACTTGATGAACGCGCTGGTCACGTCGTAATGCTGGTCGCCGTCGCGGTCGTAGCGGACCGCGGCGCGGTCGACCGCGGCCTCCAGGGTGGCCAGCGTGATCCGGTCCTCGCCCTTGGCCTGGGCGGAGCCGGCGCCGGCCTCCAGCGCGGTCAGCGCCCGCCGGGCGTCGCCGTCGGCGATCCGCAGCAGGTGCTCGCCGGCGTCCTGGTCGAGCTGCAGCCGGCCGTCGAGACCGCGCTCGTCGGCCAGCGCCCGGCGGACGAGGGTGGCGATGTCCTCGTCGGTCAGCGGCTCCAGGGTGAGCAGCAGCGAGCGGGACAGCAGCGGGGAGACGACCGAGAAGAACGGGTTTTCCGTGGTCGCGGCGACGAGGGTGACGACCCGGTCCTCGACGGCGCCGAGCAGCGAGTCCTGCTGGGTCTTGGAGAACCGGTGCACCTCGTCGATGAACAGCACGGTCTGCCGGCCGGACATGCCGAGGTCGCGCTTGGCCTCCTCGATGACCGCGCGGACCTCCTTGACGCCGGCGTTGAGCGCGGACAGCGG